>NZ_JBFAOV010000060.1:0-35395 GCF_040675375.1 Nonomuraea sp. NPDC049607 | reverse complement strand
CGCTCTCCGCGGGTGGGACGGGGGGGGGGGGGGGGTGGGCCCGGGGTGGGCCGGGCGCGGGCCGGCCCCACACCGCCCCGCGCGACGGGATCACGGGGCCAGCGCCTCCCGCACCAGGGCGGTGTCGGTGAACTGCTCGAAACGGGTGGCCACGCCGTCCTCCAGGTGCCAGACGTGGGTGAAGCGCACCTTCATCGACTTGCCGGTGGCCCGGTAGGTGCCGCTGTAGTGGCCGATCGCCACGACCACGTCGCCGCCGTCGACGAACTCCTCCGGCTCGGCCTGGTAGCCGTCCCACTCGCTGCCCAGCTTGGCGAACACCTCCGACAGCACCTGCTCCGGCCCCACGTACGTGCCCCCGTACGGGAAGCCGGCCATCTCCGTCCACCGGGCCTGCGGGCCCAGCAGGGACACGATGCCGTTCACGTCGCCGGCCGCCGAGGCCGCGTAGGAGGCGCGTACGGCGTCGAGATTGTCGCTCATCTGTGTTTCTCCTCAGACCGGTTCCTCACCGGCCGGATAGGTGACCTGACCCAGCGGCTCGATGTACGCGCCGCCGGGGGAGTGGTGGATCTCGCCCTCGCCCGACAGGCCGAAGAACGTGCCGACGGTGCGCAGGGCGGTCCAGTCGTAGAGCCAGGTGGCCGCCACCGGGATGCGGAACTCCCGGAAGGTGAACACGTACAGGTCGTCGGCGATCTTCCAGGCGGTGGACAGGTCGACGTCGCCGTGGCCACGCTGCGCGCCGGCCAGGCACTGCCAGGCGTAGCGCTCGGAGCTGAGGTAGACGTGCTCGTAGAGGTGCTCGGGGCTGTAGCGGTACAGGGCCCGCCGGCCGATCAGCTCGCGGGTCGGCGCGGGCGGCTCGCCGGTGACCTCCCGGCCCTCGATCACGCCGGGCGTGAACGTCTGCGACACCCGCGGCTGCCCCGGGACCGGCTCGGGCGCGATGACCGAGACGACGCGCAGCGCCCGGCCCGTGGTCGTGTGCAGGACGGTGACCGTGTACTCGCGGGGCCGCCCGGTGTGGGCGCGGCCGACGTAGAACAGGTCCTCGCGCATGGCCACGGCCTCGTACGCCTCGGCGGGCCCGCCGTCGGCGTGCACCTTGTAACGGCTCGCGAAGGCCAAAGACGTCTTGCTGCCGTCGTCGAAGGTGAGGTCCACCTCGGTGCCCGCGAGCGCGTAGGTGGCCGGAAGGCGGTTCGTGGCGATCCCGGGCGCGAAATCGTCCATGTTCTTCCAACCGGCAGGGCGATCGGTCATGAACGGGCTCCTTCCTCCACGAATTCGTCTATGAAATCATATAGCTTCCCGTTGTAAAGGAGTAGGCGATGAGGCTCAAGGGAAAGGTCGCGCTGATCACCGGGGCGGGCACCGGCATCGGCGCGGCGACCGCCCGCAGGTTCGCCGCCGAGGGTGCCTCGGTGATGCTGACCGGCCGCCGTCCCGGGCCGCTGGCCGAGGTGGCCGCGGACCTGGGCGACGCGGCGGCCGTGGCCTGCGCGGACATGTCCGACACCGTCCAGGCGCGGGAGGCGGTCGAGGCGTGCCTGGGCCGCTTCGGCGGGCTCGACGTGCTGGTGGCCAACGCGGGCGGCCACGGGGGAGGGCCGGTCGGCGAGACCGACGACGCGTCCTGGCGGCTCAGCCTCGACGCCAACCTCAACACCTGCTTCGTGACCTGCCGGGAGGCGCTGCCGGCGCTGGTGCGGTCGAAGGGGGCGATCGTCGTCGTGTCGTCGATCGCGGGCCTGGCCGCCGGCCCGGCCGTTTCCGGATATGTCACTACGAAACACGCGCTCATCGGCCTGACCCGCTCGATCGCCCGCGACTACGGGCCCCAGGGCGTCCGGGCCAACTGCCTGTGCCCCGGCTGGGTCCGCACGCCGATGGCCGACGAGGAGATGGACGTGCTGGTCGGCCGGGACGGCATCACCCGCGACGCGGCGTACGAGCTGGTCACCAAGGACGTGCCGCTGCGCCGTCCGGCCACCGCCGACGAGATCGCCGCGATCTGCCTGTTCCTCGCCTCGTCCGACAGTGCCGTCATGACCGGCAGCGTCGTCGTGGCCGACGGCGGCGCGACCGCCGTTGACCTGCCCACCCTCGCCTTCGACTGATCATCGACGCCTAGGCCGCCAGTTCCTGGGCAAAGGGGAGTTCTTCCGCAAACCCCCAGGAGGAACGGTGAGCACCGCACATAGCGCGGGCCGCGGGGCCATGGACGCGGGCCGCGAAGCCAAGGACGCGGCCCGCAGAGCGGCCGACAGCCCGGCGATGACCACGCTGGCCCGCGTGGGCCTGGCCTGCCGCGGCGTGCTGTACGCGCTGATCGGCGTGCTGGCGTTGCAGATCGCCTTCGGTGACGGCTCGCGTCAGGCCGACAAGTCGGGCGCCATCACCACCATCGCCGGGCTGCCCTTCGGCCAGGTGCTGTTGTGGATCATGACGGTCGGCTTCGCCGGGCTGGCGCTGTGGCAGGCGTCGGAGGCGCTGTTCAGCCACCGCAAGGCCACCGACCGGGCCCAGTCGGGCTTCCGCACCGGCGTGTACGTCCTGATCTGCGTGACCCTGCTGAGCGTGCTGCTGGCCGGCCAGGCCAAGTCCGACGACAAGCAGTCGCAGAACCTGACGAGCAAGCTGCTCGACCTGCCCGGCGGCCAGGTCATCGTCGGCCTGATCGGGCTCGGCATCGTCGCCCTCGGCATCTACTGGATCTACGAGGGCGCCACCAAGAAGTTCGAGCGCGAGCTCGACCTCGGGCGCATGTCGCCCAAGGCCCGCAAGGTGATGGAACGGCTCGGCCAGGCCGGCTACATCGCCCGCGGCGTGATCACCGGCGGCGCCGGCGTCTTCGTCGGCTACGCGGCGATCACCTTCGACCCCGACAAGGCGGGCGGCATCGACGCCACCCTGCGGCGCTTCGCCGACACACCGGCGGGGCCGTGGCTGCTCGCGGTGGTGGCGCTCGGGCTGTTGCTGTTCGCGGGCTACTGCTTCGGCGAGTCCCGCTGGCGCCGCACCTGACGCCACCCCGGCCGCGCGCCTGGACGCCGCACCTGGCGGCACCCTCGTCGCGCGCCCGGACGGCGCACCTGGCGGCACCCTCGTCGCGTGCGCGAGCGGCGGGTCCCCGGGCGGGGCCCGCCGCTCGGGTGTGTCCGAGGGGGCGGTCCGGTCAGGCCGGGCGGCCGGCGACCACCGCGCGTCCCATCGCCGGGTCGTCGCAGAACGCGCCGTCGACGCCGAGCTCGATGAGCCTGGCCAGCCAGCCGGCCACGTCACCGGTGGCCCGCCCGTAGACCGGGCTGGCCGGGTCCCCCCTGCGGTAGTCGGCCGGGAGCTGGGAGTTCTCGTTGCGGATCGTCCACACGTGCACGTCGAGCCGCCTGCGGTGGGCGTCCTGGACCAGCGTGGTCGGGGGCAGCGTCGCGCCCGCGGCGTCCACCGGGACCACGCGGCGGGTGTCCACGCCGATCCCGGCGGCGTACCGGGCCACCTCGCGCAGCCCCTCGGGGGTCACCATGTCGTCGTAGGTGCGCGTGCTGCCGGAGGCCACCCAGTCGTAGGGCGCGCCGCCGGAGGTGATGAGCTGGATGAGCGGCAAACGCGTGCGTTCGCGCAGCTCGCGCAGGTTCGCCGTCTCGAAGGACTGGATGTACGCCTTGCGCACGTGGTACCGGTTCAGCACCTCCAGCAGCGGCTCCTCCAGCGACAGCCCGACCGAGTCGAAGTACGTCGGATGCTTGGTCTCGGGGTAGACCCCGACGCCGTGCCGCTGCGCGAGCCGGACGACCTCCTCGAACGTCGGGATCTCGGCGACCCCGTCGAAGGCGGTGTTGTCCGGCCGCAGGTCGGGCACGCGTTCCTTGGCCCGCAGCGTCTTCAGCTCGGCCAGCGTGAAGTCCTCGGTGAACCAGCCGGTGACCGGCCGGCCGTCCACGGTCTTGGTGGCGCGCCGGCCGGCGAACTCGGGGTGGGCGGCCACGTCGGTCGTGCCGGAGATCTCGTTCTCGTGCCGGGCGACCAGCACGTGGTCCTTGGTCGAGACCAGGTCGGGTTCGATGTAGTCGGCGCCCATCGCGATGGCCGCCTCGTAGGACGGCAGCGTGTGCTCGGGCCGGTGGGCGCTGGCGCCCCGGTGCCCGATCACGACGGGGGCCTGGCCGCGGCGCTCGGCCGTGGCGGAGGGCGTCTGGGTCAGCACGACAGCGACCGTACCGCCGGCCAGGAGGGCGGCCAGCGCGCTCGCGAACAACCTGCGCGTCGTCATGCGGGCACGGTAGACCGCCGAGGTGGCCCGGACGTTACGCCTGGGCGCACAGTGCAGGACGGGTTCAGCCGAGGCCGAAACGGGGGATCGGCAGGTCCTCGGTGGCGACGTGCACGATGTGCGCCTCGGTGTAGACGTCGATGCTGTACCGGCCGCCCTCCCGGCCGAGCCCGCTGGCCTTCACGCCGCCGAAGGGCGTGCGCAGGTCGCGGATGTTCTGGGAGTTGATCCAGAGCATGCCGGCCTCGACGGACCGGGCCAGGCGGTGGGCGCGGCGCAGGTCGCTGGTCCACACGTAGGCGGCCAGGCCGTACCGGGTGGCGTTGGCCAGCTCCAGGGCCTCCTTCTCGGTGGAGAAGGGGGTGACGCAGACGACCGGGCCGAAGATCTCCTCCTGGAAGATCCGCATCGCGGGCGTCACGTCGGCGAAGACCGTGGCGGCCAGGAAGTTGCCCTCGGGCAGGCCGTCCGGGCGGCCGCCGCCGGCCACCAGGCGGGCGCCCTCCTCGACGCCGGCCCGCACGTACGACATGACCCGCTCGTAGTGCTCGGGATGGATGAGCGCGCCCAGTTCGGTCGCCAGGTCGTGCGGCGGGCCGACGCGGACCCGCGCGGCGCGCTCGGCGAGCCGGGCCACGAACTCCTCGTAGACGGTGTCCTGGACGAGCACCCGCGAGCTGGCCGTGCAGCGCTCGCCGTTGAGCGAGAAGACGCCGAAGACGGCCGCGTCGAGCGCCCGTTCCAGGTCGGCGTCGTCGAAGACGAGCAGCGGCGACTTGCCGCCCAGCTCCATGGAGAGCGTCTTCAGGCCGGTGGCGGCGTCGCGCATGATGGCCTGCCCGGTGGCGGTCTCGCCGGTGAAGGAGATCACCGGCACGTCGGGATGGGCCACCAGCGCCGCCCCGGCCCGCTCGCCGATGCCGTGGACGAGGTTGAACACGCCCGCGGGCAGCCCGGCCTCCTCCATGATCTCCGGCAGCAGGCTGGCCGACAGCGGCGACCACTCGGCCGGTTTGAGCACCACCGGGCAGCCGGCGGCCAGCGCGGGGGCCAGCTTCCAGGTCTCCAGCATGAACGGCGTGTTCCACGGCGTGATCAGCCCGGCCACACCGACCGGCTTGCGCACGACGTAGTTGAGCTGGGCCGAGCCGACGCGGTAGACGTCCTCGCCCAGGTTGCTGATGACGTCGGCGAAGAAGCGGAAGTTGTGCGCCGCGCGGCGGGCCTGGCCCCTGGCCTGGGTGATGGGCAGGCCGGTGTCGCCGCACTCCAGCTCGGCGATGCGCTCGTCGCGTGACTCGATGGCCGCCGCGATCCCGCGCAGCACCGCCGCCCGCTCCTCGCCCGTCATGCGCGGCCACGGCCCGTCGGTGAACGCCTTGAGCGCGGCGCGCACGGCGAGGCCGACGTCCTCGGCGTCCCCTGAGGCGACGGTCAGCGCGGGGCGGTTGGTCGCAGGTTCGAGCGAGGTGAAGGTCTCGCCGGACACGCTGGGCACGTGGGCCCCGTCGATGTAGTGCTCAAGGTTCAACGGGAGATCTCCTTGCACTGGGACGGCGGTTCCCCGGCCACGGGTGCGATCGATCCCCTGTCGGACGTGCGGCCGGCCTGCCAGCTCATGGCACTCCTCCGCCCCGCCACGATGATTTCCCAGGTGGAAGGCCCAGCGGTAGGCCCCTCGCAACCCCGTCAAATCGTATAGGACATCGTCGATGATACATGGGGAACCTATGGACAGAAATATCTGATGTCGTACATGATTTGTCCATCGGGGCAGGACGCACGGCGCTTCGAGGAGGGGTGCGAATGCGATGTCCACGACGCCTGGTGTGGTGGGCGGCCGCCATGGCTCTGGTGGTCTCCGCCTGCGGGACGGGCCAGGACGGAGGCGCCGCCAGAACGGCCTGCGGCACGGGCGCGCCCGCCACCGGGACTCCGATCACCGTCGGCGCGATCGTCACCGCGAGCGGCGGCATCGACTTCAGCTCGGCCACCAAGGCGGCCAAGGCGTACTTCGACTGCGTCAACGCCGGCGGCGGCATCGGCGGCCGGCCGGTCGAGTACCTGGTCGAGGACGACGGCCTCAACCCGCAGAAGGCCTCGGCCCTGGCCACCAAGCTGGCCGGCAACCGGGACCTGGTCGCCCTGGTGGGCGGCTCCAGCTTCGTGGCCTGCGGCGTGTCCGGCCCGATCTGGGAGCAGAACGGGCTGTTCGACGTGCTCGCGGTCGGCGTGCCCAGGGCGTGCTTCGAGTCGCCGCGCATCGCCCCGGTCAACGCCGGACCGAGGGTCAGCGCCGTGGCCGCCGCCCAGTACGCCGTCGAGGTCAAGGGCGCCAGAAGGGTCGCCCAGATCAGCAACCGGGTGCCGGGCGTCGGCGACTGGACCCAGGACGGCGTGCGCGCCTACCTCAGGACCAAGGGCCTGACCTCGGCCGGCGACGTGCTGCACGACCCCGGCATCAAGGACGCCACCGCCGTGCTCCTCGAAGCCATGCGGGGCCGCCCGGACGCCATCATCCTCCAGGACCCCGCCCCCGACGACGCCGCCATCCTCAAGGCCGCCCAGGCGCAGGGGCTCAAGGACAAGGTCACCTTCGTCTGCCTGACGCCCTGCTACGACACCACCTTCCCCGGCCAGGTCGGCTCCTACTGGGAGGGTTTCGTGTCCAACTCCGAGTTCACCCTGCTCGACGCCGGCACCCCGGACAACAAGCTGTGGCGCCGGGTCATGGACGAGTACGCCGACGACAAGGCCCCCCGCGACTCCTTCGCCCAGGGCGGCTTCCTGGCCGCCAAGATCTTCGTCGACACCCTGGCCAAGGCCGGCGGCACGATCGACCGCGCCTCGGTGAGCCGGGCCCTGTCGGAGATCAAGGGCTACCGCAGCGACCTGCTCTGCGCCCCCTGGTACTTCGGCCGCGCCGCCCGCCACAACGCCAACCACGACACCCGCTACGTCACGATGAAGGGCGGCGGCTGGTCCAAGGTCAAGGACTGCACCCCGACCCAGGACCCCGACCTCGCGCCGCTCCTGCGGGAGGAGAAACAGTCGGGGCTGACCGGCTGATGTTGCCGTTCGTCATCAGCGGGCTCGCCCTCGGCGCCGTCTACGCCCTGTCGGGGGTGGGCATCGTCGTGCTCTACCGCGCCACCGGCGTGCTCAACCTGGCCTACGGCGCGATCGGCGCGATCGGCGCGCTGCTGTCCTGGCAACTCCTCCAGGACGGCTGGCCGGTCGCGCCCGCCCTGATGGCCGCGCCGCTGCTGTCGGCGCTGCTGTCCGGCCTGTACGGCGGCCTGGTCGGCCCGCTCGTCGCCGCCCGCGACCCGCTGGTCAAGGCGGTCTGCACGCTCGGCTTCGCGCTCGTGCTGCTCGGCCTGTGCTACTGGACGTGGAGCGACGACCCGCGCACGCTCACCCTGCCGACCGACACGGCCGGGTTCGACGTGGGCGGCTCGCGGGTCACGCTCACCCAGGCGCTCGCCCTGGTCCTGGCCGTGGCGCTGACCGGCGGGACCGCCGTGCTGCTGCGCCGGACCGCCTTCGGCACCGCCATGCGCGCGCTGGCCGACGACCGCGAGATCAGCGCGCTGCTCGGCGTGCGCATCCGTCGGGTCGAGACCGTCACCTGGGTCGCGGGCGGCGCGGTGGCCGGGCTCACCGGGCTGGTGCTCGGGTCGCTCACCCGGCTGGAGGCGGGCACCCTGACCTTCCTGGTGATCGCGTCGTTGTCGGCCGGCGTGGTGGGCCGGTTCAGGTCGCTGCCGGTCACGCTGGCGGCCGGGCTGGCGATCGGGCTGGCCGAGGCCCTGGGCGGGGCGTGGGAGCAGACCGCGCCGTACCGGTCGGTGGCGCCGTTCGCGGTGGCCGTCGTGGCGATCCTGTGGTTGCAGCGCGGGAGGGCGAGGGCCAGGCGGGGCGGCACGGTCGAGGTGCGCGCGGCCGAGCCCGCGCTGTCGGCCCGGGCCCGGCCGCTGCCGCCCGGCGACGTCCGCTCGGTGCTGCGCGTGGTGCTCGGGCTGGCCGCCGGGGCGGCGGCGCTGGCGGTGCTGGTGCCCCTGGTCGTGGACGGCTACTGGGTGCGGGTGCTCACCTCCGCGGTCATCTTCGTGATCCCCGCCGCCGGCATCGCCCTGCTGTACGCGCGGCTCGGCCTGGTCTCGCTCGGCCAGGTGGCGCTGCTCGGCGTCGGCGGCTGGGTGGCGCTGCGGCTGGCCTTCGCCACCGGGTGGCCGTTCCCGGTGGTCGTGCTGGCGGCCGGGGCGGTGACGTGCCTGGTCGGCATCGTGTACGGGCTGCCCGCGCTGCGCCTGTCCGGCGTGGACCTGGCCCTGGTGACGCTCATGGCCGGAGGGGCGTTCCAGGTGGCGTTCTCGGCGACCGGGTTCCCCGACGGCGGCCCCGGGTTCCTCGGCCGGGTCGCGGGCAGCGGGACGCAGCAGGCCATGCCGCGGCCCTCGATGGCGGCCTCCGACACCGGCTTCTTCCGGTTCGCGGTCCTGTGCGCCGTGCTCGCGCTCGTCCTGGTCGTGCTGCACCAGCGCGGACGGCCGGGCCGGGCGTGGGCGGCGATCAGGAGCGGCGAGGCCGGCGCGCTGGCCGTCGGCGTGGCCCTGACCAGGTACAAGGTGTGGGCGTTCGCGCTGGCGGCGTTCGTCACCGGCACCGCGGGGGCGCTGCTGGCCGCCAACACCGGGCGGCTGGACCCGATCTCGTTCCGGGCCTCGGACTCGGTGCTGCTGTTCGCCGTCGTCCTGGTCGGCGGTGCGTACGGGCTGACCGGCGTGGTCCTGTCCGGCGTGGTCGGCCAGGTCGTCCCGGCCGCCCTCGACGCCGCCGGGCTCGACGGCAACCTCATGCTCGTCGTGTTCGGCGCGGGCACCGTGCACGCCCTGGTCACCGCGCCGCGCGGCATCGGCGGGATGCTAGAGGACCTGCGGCGGCCCGCATGAGGCTGGAGATCGAGGACCTGCGCGTGCGGTTCGGCGGCGTGCGCCCGCTGGACGGCGTCACCCTGACCTTCGAGTCCGGGCTGTGCGGCCTCATCGGGCCCAACGGCGCGGGCAAGACCACCCTGTTCAACGTGCTGTCCGGCTTCGTGCGGCCGGTCTCCGGGCGCGTCACCGCCGGCGGCGCGGACCTGCTGGCGCTCGCGCCGCACCGCAGGGCCCGGTGGGGGCTGCGCCGCACGTTCCAGCAGGAGCAGGTGGTCGCCGAGCTGAGCGCGGCGGGCAACCTGCGCCTGGCCGCCGACCACCTGGGCGGCCCGGACGAGGGCCTGCTCGCCTTCTGCGGCCTGCGCGACCCGGGACGCCCGGCGGGCGAGCTGACGCTGCCGGAGCGGCGGCGGCTGGAACTGGCCCGCGCCCTGGTCGGCACGCCCAGGATCGTGCTGCTGGACGAGCCGGCCGCCGGGCTGTCGGAGGCCGAGTCGAGGTCGCTGGCCGAGGTGGTGACGGCCGTGCCGGACCGGTTCGGCGCGCTCGTGGTGCTCATCGAGCACGACGTGGCCCTGGTCGGCGAGGTCTGCGCGACCACGGCCGTGCTGGACTTCGGCCGCCTGGTCGCCGCCGGCCCGACCGCGGAGGTGCTGGCCGACGAGCGGGTGCGCGCCGCGTACCTGGGGGAGGCGCCGTGAGCCTGGAGGTGCGCGACCTGCGTGTGCGCAGGGCCGGGCGCGAGGTGCTGCACGACGTGGCGCTCGACGTGCCGCCCGGCGAGATCACCGCGCTGCTCGGCGCGAACGGCGCGGGCAAGAGCACGCTCGTGCTCGCCGTGGCCGGGCTGCTGCCGGTCGAGGCGGGCGGCGTCAGCGCCGACGGGGACGAGCTGACCGGCCTGCGCCCCGAACGCGTCCGGGCGCTGGGCGTCGCCACCGTCCCCGAGGGGCACCGGGTGCTGCGCTCGCTGAGCGTGGCCGACAACCTGCGCCTGGCCGGTCCCGACCCCGCGCCGGCCCTGGCCGCCTTCCCCGAGCTGGACGAGCTGCGCGACCGGCGGGCCGGCACGCTGTCCGGCGGCCAGCAGCAGATGCTCGCCCTGGCCCAGGCCATCGCCGGCGGGCCGCGCTACCTGCTGGTGGACGAGCTGTCCTTCGGCCTGGCGCCCGCCGTGGTGTCCAGGCTCGTCCCCGCCCTGGCCGCGCTCGCCGAAGCCGGCGCCGGAGTGCTGCTCATCGAGCAGTACACCCGGCTCGCCCTGGAGCTGGCCACCCGCGTCCACGTGCTGGACCGGGGCCGGATCGTCCTGCGCGGCACGCCGGACGAGCTGCGCGGACGGCTGGGCTCGGCCTATCTGGGAGAGGGCGATGGAGACCTTTGACGTCGTCGTGGTCGGCGCGGGCTCGGCGGGCGCCGCGGTGGCCCGCCGGCTGGCCGACGACGACGCGCTGCGCGTGCTGCTGCTGGAGGCGGGCGGCCCCGACGTCAACCCCGACATCCACGACCCCGGCGGGGTGTTCCGGCTGTGGGGCGGACCGGAGGACTACGACTACCGCGTGGCGCCGCAGCGGCGGCTCGGCGGGCGGCGTCCGCACTGGCCGCGCGGGAAGGTCCTGGGCGGCTCGTCCTCGCTCAACGGCATGATCTTCGTCAGGGGCGCGCCGGCCGACTACGACGCCTGGGGGCCCGGCTGGTCGTACCCCGAGGTGCTGCCGTACTTCAGGCGGCTGGAGGACTTCGACCGGGGGGCCGATGACCACCACGGCGTGGGCGGGCCCGTACGGGTGATCGCCGACTACGCGCCGCACCAGGTCAACGCGGCCATCGTGGCCGCCGCCGTGGAGCAGGGCATGCCGTTCAACCCCGACTGCAACGGCGGCCGTCCCGACGGCGCCGGGTTCTGCCAGCTCACGATCAGGCACGGCCGCCGGCACAGCACGGCCGACGCCTACCTGCGCCCGCGCTGCGACCGGCCCGTCCTGGAGATCCGCACCCGGGCCCGCGCCCGGCGGCTGCTCCTGCGCGGCCGGCGGTGCGTCGGCGTCGAGTACACCCAGGACGGCAGGCTGCACCAGGTCGGGGCCGCCCGCCAGGTCGTGCTCAGCGCCGGGACCGTCGAGTCGCCGCGCCTGCTCCTGCTGAGCGGCCTCGGCGACGCCGCCGAACTGCGCCGGCACGGCGTCAAAGCGGTGGAGGACCTGCCCGGCGTGGGACGCAACCTGCACGACCACGCGCTCGTCCCGGTGATCGTGGCCGCCCGCCGTCCCGTGCCGCCCGCGCTGCCCGGCCTCCAGCCGATGCACAGCCAGCTCTTCTGGCGCAGCCGTCCCGGACTGCCCGGCCCCGACGTGCAGCCGCTGTTCTTCCACGTCCCCCTGTACGACGAGGGCATGACCGGCCCGCCGGACGCCTTCACCCTCATGGCCGGGATCGTCCGGCCGGAGAGCAGGGGCCACCTGGCGCTGACCTCGGCCGACCCCGACGCGCCGCTGCACATCGACCCCGCCTACCTGGACACGGCCGCCGACCGCGCGTGCATGCGCGCGGCCGTCGGGCTGTGCCGGGAGCTGGCCCACGCCGCCGCCCTGCGGGAATGGGCGGGACCGGAGCTCTACCCCGGTGATCGTGAACTGTCCGAGCACATAGAGAGGACCTTGGTGACCTACCACCATCAGGTCGGGACCTGCGCCATGGGAACCGTCGTGGACCAGCGGCTCAGAGTCCACGGCATCGACGGGCTGCGCGTCGCCGACGCCTCGGTGATGCCCGCCGTCACGTCAGGGAACACGAACGCGCCCGCCATCATGATCGGCGAGCGGTGCGCGGACATGGTGCGAGAGGAGATCGGCTCATGACCGGCCTGTACATCGGCGGCGCCTGGGGCCCGGCCGCGGACGGCGCGACGTTCGCCACGCTGGACCCGGCCGAGGCCACCGTCATCACCGAGTGCGCCGAGGCGGGCCCGGCCGACGTGGACCGCGCGGTGGCGGCGGCCAGGGCCGCGCTCGACGACCCGGCCTGGGCCGAGATGCCCGCCGCCGCCCGCGCCCGGCTGCTGTGGAGGGTGGCCGACCTGGTGGAGGAGCACGCCGACGAGCTGGCCGAGCTGGAGACCAGGGACAACGGCCAGCCGCTGGCGGTGGCGCGGAACGTGACGGTCCCCGGCACCGCCGAACATTTCCGATATTTCGCAGGATGGTGTACGAAAATCGAGGGCTCGGTGTTGCCCGTCTCGTACCCCGACACCCTCCACTACACCCGGCGCGAGCCCGTCGGCGTGTGCGCGCTCATCACCCCGTGGAACTTCCCGCTGATGATCGCCGCCTGGAAGCTCGCCCCCGCCCTGGCCTGCGGCAACACCGTGATCGTCAAGCCCGCCGAGCAGACCCCGCTGACCACCGTCCGGCTGGTGGAGCTGATGGGGCTCGCGGGCTTCCCGCCCGGCGTGGTCAACCTGCTGACCGGCGGCCCGGAGACCGGCGCGGCCCTGGCCGGGCACGCGGGCGTGGACAAGGTCTCCTTCACCGGCTCGACCGCGGTCGGCCGCTCGCTCGTGCACGCCAGCGCGGGCAACCTCAAGCGCCTGACGCTGGAGCTCGGCGGCAAGGCCCCCAGCATCATCGCCGCCGACGCCGACATCGACGCCGCCGTGGCGGGCAACGTCCAGGGCGCGCTGTTCAACAGCGGCCAGGTCTGCGCCGCGTACTCGCGCTTCTACGTGGACCGCAAGCGGGCCGACGAGTTCACCTCGAAGATGGCCGCCGCGGCCGAGGCGCTCAAGGTCGGACCGGGCCTCGACCCGGCCACCGACCTCGGCCCGCTGATCAGCGAGGACCACCTGATGGCCGTGGACACCCACGTCCGCGGCGCGCTGTACGATGGCGCGCAACTCGTCACCGGCGGCAGGCGCGCCGACGGCCCCGGCTTCTTCTACCGGCCGACCGTGTTCGCCGAGGTGACCGACACCATGGCCGTGGCCCGCGAGGAGGTGTTCGGACCCGTCATCCCGGTGCTGGCCTACGACGACCCCGAGGAGCTCGTCGGCCGCGCCAACGGACTGGAGTACGGCCTGGCCGCCTCCATCTGGACCGACGACCTGTCGACCGCCCACCGCCTGGCCGCCCGGATCAGGGCGGGAGCCGTGTTCATCAACATGATCCATGTGCCGGACGCCGCCACCACGTGGGGCGGCTACAAGGCCAGCGGGTGGGGGAGGGAGATGGGCCCGTACGCCATCGACGCCTACACCGAGGTCAAGGGCGTCTGGACACACCTGGGGAGGGTGTGATGGGAGAGCTCGTCCTGGCAGCCAAGATCACGCATGTGCCGTCGATCTGGCTGTCGATCCAGCCGGGCAGGCATTTCGGCATCCGCCGGCCCGCCGAGCTGGCCCTGACCGAGATCGGCAGGCGGGCGCGCGAGCTGGAGGTGGACACGTTCCTGATCGCCGACACCCACTGGATGAACAGCATCGGCTTCCACCTCAACGGCAAGGAGCGCCACCGCGACTCCTACGCCAGCCACGAGCTGCCGCACTTCATCCACGACCTGGACTACGACTACCCGGGCGATCCCGTGCTGGCCGAGCTGATCCGCGCCGAGATCGTCGCCGGGGGCCAGAAGGCGCTCGTGCACACCTACCGCGACCTGGGCCTGGAGTACGCGACGCTGGTCCCGATGCACTTCATGAACGAGGACTCCGCCATCCGGGTGCTGCCGATCGGCTGCAACGTCTACTCCTCGATCGACGAGAACCGGCGCATCGGCGAGGCGCTGCTGCGCGGCATCCGGCAGAGCGACCGCCGGGTCGCGTTCCTGGCCAGCGGCTCGCTCTCGCACGCCTTCCCCTCCAACGAGAGCGCCGAGTCGCTGCTCAACGAGGTCAGCAGCCCGCTGAACCGCAAGATCGACATGGCCGTCCTGGACATGTGGGCCGAAGGGCGCATCGGCGAGTTCCTGGACATGTTGCCCGACTACAACGTGCGGTGCACGGGAGAGGGTGCGATGGCGGACACGGCGATGTTGTTCGGCGTGCTGGGGTGGCGGTCGTACAAGGGACGGGGGGAGCAGTTGTGCCCGTATTTCGGCTCGACCGGAACCGGTCAGGTGGTCGTGGACTTTCCCGTGCCGGCGTACGATAAGATCTGAAATCATATGTGAAATAGGACAGACGGAGGTTCTGTGGCGAGGCTGTTCTCCCGGTGGCCCGGCCTCCGTCCCTCCGGCGGTCCGCGCGGACGGGCCGTCCGTGAGGGAAGGCAGCCATCCGACCCTTGCGTCCCGGCCGTCGCGGGCCGGTCCGCGGGGCCCGCGCGCCGCCTGTGCCCGGAAGGGCTGACGGGGGCGGCTTTCCCGGCGCGCGCGTGGCCGCGAAAGGCGTCGTCCGCGCTCGTCGTCGGGCAAGATGATGGGATGACAGCGGGCATCCAGCGTATCGTCGAGGTGACCCCGGGGGCGGGGCCGGTGAGGGCTCCGGGCGGTCACGTCGGAGTGCCGGCGGGCGCGGGCCCGCGCGGTGCCATCGTGAAGGTCCTGCAGAGGTGATGGTGAGCAGCACGAGAAAACCGGCCCAGGCCAAGCGGCCCAAGGGCTCCAAGGCCGAGATCAGCTACGACCTCCTGCGGGCCCGCATCCTCGACGGCACGTACGGCCCCGGCTACCGCCTGGTCATGGACCAGCTCGCCAGGGAGACCGGCGTCAGCACGATCCCGCTGCGCGAGGCCGTGCGCAGGCTGCAGTCCGACGGGCTGGTCGAGGTCGTGCGCAACATCGGCGCCCGGGTCGCCGTCTTCGACTCGGTGCAGGTCGAGCACACCCTCAACGTGCTGGCCCGGCTGGAGGGCTACGCCACGGCCATCTGCGCGCCGCACATGGACGCGGCCAAGATCCAGGAGTCGCGGGAGATCAACGAGCGGATGAAGGAGGCACTGGAGGAGTTCGACCCCACCTCCTTCACCGCCCTCAACCGCGAGTTCCACTTCTCGCTCTACCGCCACTGTCCCGACGAGCACCTCAACGCGCTGCTGGAGTCGGAGTGGGCCCGGCTCGACCACATGCGCCGCTCCAGCTTCACGTACGTGCCGGGGCGGGCGCGCAAGTCGGTGGAGGAGCACGACCATCTGCTGAGCCTGATCGAGGGCGACGCCGAGGCGGAGGTGATCGAGCAGGCGGCCCGCAACCACAAGATCGCCACCGCGGACGCCCTGCACACCGCCCAGGTCTCCCGTCAGCACTGATCTCGCGGCACCGACGTCTGGTGGCGGGCCTCAGGGGCGGCGGGGCTCCAGGCTGAAGACCGCCCACTCCTCGCCGGGCGCGAGCCCCGCCAGCTCGCGCCCGCACTCGCGCAGCGCCTGCGGGCCCGAGGTGATGTGCTGGGCGCCGGCGTGCGCGTCCCGGAACAGGCGCTGGAGCAGGCCGTCGCGCAGCGCCGTCGTGCCGCCCGAGGTGTAGGCGAACCCGGCCACGTCGGTGAGCGTCGAGGTGGCGTGGTTGAGCGCGAGCCGCACCATCGTCTCCTGGCGGGTGGACAGCGGGCCGCCCGCGTCCAGGGTGCGTGCGGTGTCGTCCCACGTCTCGCGGACCAGGGCGCGGGCCGCCCGGTGGGCCGCCTCGGCGCGGGCGAGACCGGTGTGGAAGGTGTCGCCGGCGGCGAGCTGTCCCGGCCGTCCCGCGCGGGCGGCGACGTGCCGGACCAGCTCGTCCAGCAGGCGGCGGCCGACGCCGAGCGCCCAGGCGGAGTGGCAGATCAGCGCCTGGTCCAGCAGGCCGAGCCGGTAGATCGCGCCGCCGCGCAGCGGCTCCCGCTGGGCGAACGGGTGCGTCCGCGACTCCGGCACGAAGGCGCCGTCGATGGCGTAGTCGACGCTGCCCGTGGCGCGCAGGCCCAGGACGTCCCAGTTGCCGAGCAGCTTGGCGTCCTCGACCGGGGTGATGAAGATGCGTTCCTCGCCGGTGCCCTCCACGACGCCCAGGCTGTGCACGTACCGGGCGTGCGGCATGGCCGAGGCGAAGCTCCACCGGCCGGTCAGCCGGAAGCCGCCGTCCTCGGGCACGGCGGTGCCCGGCCGGGTGCCCTGCCCGGCGAACAGCGGCGTACGGGGGCCCCGGAAGATGTCCTCGACGGCCTCGTCGCCCAGGTAGGCGCCGCCCGTGCCGTTCTCCAGGGTGGTGGCCATGACCACCCAGCCGGTCGAAGGGTCGGCGTAGGACAGCTCCTCGAAGACGGCGAGCAGCTCCGGCGGCGACAGCTCGGCGCCGCCCAGCGGGGCGGGCAGCCACACGTCGAACAGCCCCGCCTCGTGCAGGGCCGTCACGACGGGCTCGGTGAGCCTGCCCAGCGCCTCGGCCTCGGCCGCCTCGCTCTCGATCAGCGGGCGCAGGTCGCGGGCGCGGTCCAGGTGGTGGGGGCCGGCGGAGTGCAGTCGTGGCTTGTCGTTCATGTCCCGGTGCTCCTGTTCGTGATCGTCGGCGGTCCTTACTCCGTCAGATCACGTCCCCGCCCGGTTGTCCATCCTGCGCCGGGAATCGCGGCCCGCACCCGGATGAGGGGGTGGCTTTGCATGTTCATGCGTTGCAATGCATAATCTTCTTCTATGTCCAAGGTTCTCACCTCCCTGCCCACCGGCGAGCGGGTCGGCATCGCCTTCTCAGGCGGTCTCGACACCTCGGTGGCCGTCGCGTGGATGCGCGACAAGGGCGCCGTCCCGTGCACCTACACCGCCGACATCGGCCAGTACGACGAGCCCGACATCGCCTCGGTGCCCAGCCGCGCGCTGGCCTACGGGGCCGAGCTCGCACGCCTGGTCGACTGCCGCGCCGCGCTGGTCGAGGAGGGCCTGGCCGCACTCACCTGCGGCGCGTTCCACATCCGCTCGGGCGGCCGGGCGTACTTCAACACCACGCCGCTCGGCCGGGCCGTCACCGGCACCCTGCTGGTGCGGGCCATGCTCGAGGACGAGGTGCAGATCTGGGGCGACGGCTCCACGTTCAAGGGCAACGACATCGAGCGGTTCTACCGCTACGGCCTGCTGGCCAACCCCCACCTGCGCATCTACAAGCCGTGGCTCGACGCCGACTTCGTCACCGAGCTCGGCGGGCGCAAGGAGATGTCGGAGTGGCTGCTCGCCCACGGGCTGCCCTACCGCGACAGCACCGAGAAGGCGTACTCGACCGACGCCAACATCTGGGGCGCCACCCACGAGGCCAAGACCCTCGAACACCTCGACACCGGCATCGAGACCGTCGACCCGATCATGGGCGTGCGCTTCTGGGACCCCGAGGTCGAGATCCTCCCCGAGGACGTCACCATCGGCTTCGACCAGGGCCGCCCGGTCACGATCAACGGCAAGGAGTTCGGCTCCCCGGTCGACCTGGTCATGGAGGCCAACGCGATCGGCGGCCGGCACGGCCTGGGCATGTCCGACCAGATCGAGAACCGCATCATCGAGGCCAAGAGCCGCGGCATCTACGAGGCCCCCGGCATGGCGCTGCTGCACGCCGCCTACGAGCGCCTGGTCAACGCCGTCCACAACGAGGACACCCTGGCCACGTACCACAACGAGGGCCGGCGGCTCGGCCGGCTCATGTACGAGGGCCGCTGGCTCGACCCGCAGGCGCTCATGCTGCGCGAGTCGCTGCAGCGCTGGGTCGGCACGGCGATCACCGGCGAGGTCACCCTGCGGCTGCGGCGCGGCGAGGACTACTCGATCCTCGACACCACCGGCCCGGCCTTCAGCTACCACCCCGACAAGCTGTCGATGGAGCGCACCGAAGACTCCGCGTTCGGCCCGGTCGACCGCATCGGCCAGCTCACCATGCGCAACCTGGACATCGCCGACTCGCGCGCCAAGCTGGAGCAGTACGCCACGCTCGGCATGGTGGGCACCACCCACCCCGCGCTGATCGGCGCCGCCCAGGCGGCCTCGACCGGCCTCATCGGCGCGATGCCGCAGGGCGGCGCCGAGGCCATCGCCTCGCGCGGCGAGGTCTCCGAGGACGAGGAGCTGCTCGACCGCGCCGCCATGGAGCTCGGCACCGACTGACCGCGCCCTCGGGCCTTCCGGGCCTCCTGGGCCTCCTGGGCCGCCGCCGCGCGGCCCGGGGCGTGGCGCGCGGACGCCACGGGTACGCACCGGAGATGATGATCGACGAGCGGGACGGCGCGGACGTCACGCCCGCCACCGACTGGCTGCTCGGCCCGGTGTCCCGCGAGGAGTTCCTGCGGGACCACCAGGGGCGGCGGCATCTCCTGCTGCGCAGGCGGTCGCCCGGCCACTACCGCGAGCTGTTCTCGCTGGCCCGCTTCGACGAGCTGCTGTCCGGCTCCGGCCTGCACGCCGGGGCCGTGCGCGTGGTCCGCGACGGCCACGCCGACGGCGGCGCGGCCGGGCTGGAGGACCTCTACGCCCGCTACCGCGACGGCTCGACCCTGATCCTGCCCTCGGTCCACGAACGGTGGCCGCCGCTGCGGGAGCTGTGCCGGCGGCTGGCGGGCGAGTTCAGCGCGGAGTGCCGGGTCAACGCCTACCTCACACCGCCGCGGGCACGCGGCTTCGGCGTCCACCGCGACTCCCATGACGTGTTCGTGCTGCAGGTGGCCGGGGCCAAACGCTGGCGGATCCACGAGGACGCCTGCCACGAGTTCGACCTGGGCGAAGGGGACCTGCTCTACCTGCCGCGCGGCCTGCCGCACGAGGCCGCCTCGGCGCAGGGCGCGTCCCTGCACCTGAGCGTCGGCGTCCATCCCCTGACCTGGGCCGACGTGCTGCTGGCCGGGTGCGAGGCGGCCGTCTCCGCCGACTCCGCCTTCCAGGAGCCGCTGCCCTTCGGCTTCGCCCGTACGATCGGCGGCCGGGCCGCCGCACGCGAGCGCATCCGGGAGCTGACCGCCCGCCTGGGAACCGCCCTCACCCCGGAGAGGCTGGCCGACGATGCGGTGGACATGGCGTTGCTCGCCGAGGGCGACCGGCTGGACGGCCATCTGCTCGACCTCGCGGGCCTGGCCCGCCTCGACGCGGGCACCGCCGTCCGGTGCCGCCCCGGCCTGCGCTGGGAGAGCAGGCGGGACGCCGGCACGCTGGTCCTCGCCTTCCACGGCAAACGGCTCAGCCTGCCGGCCCGGCACGAGGCGGCCTTCCTGCGCATGGCGGACGGCGAGCCCTTCACGGCGGCCGGTCTGCCGGGGGAGGACGGCCTCGCCCTGGTACGCCGCCTGGTCGAGGAGGGGTTCCTGACCCTGGCGACGTCAGGCTGACCCGGCGGGCCTGCGGAAGACGCAGCGCACCACGTGCCAGTGTTTGGGCTCGTCCCTGGCGTCGATGCCGTCGTAGCGGTCCTCGCGCAGGACGACCGGCTCCAGCCCGGGGAACAGCGCGCCGGCCTCGGGGGCGCGCAGGAACGTGCGCCCCGGCCGCCCCGCCCAGGCGTCCTCGGGACCGAAGAACGTGCAGCACAGCACGCCGCCCGCGGCCAGGCCGCCGGCCATCGCGGCCGTCACCCGGCGGACGTCGGCCCTGGGCAAAAAGGGCAGGACGTGGATCGCGACCATGAACGAGTAGGCCCCCGCCGCGACCGGTACGTCACGGACGTCGGCGTGCACGACCCGCAGCCGCGGGTGCCGCCATGCCGCCGCCAGCGCGAGGGTGCAGGGGTCGGTGTCCACGGCCTCGACCGAGAAGCCCAGCTCCAGCAGGAAGCGGGTGTCGTTGAGCGGGCCCGCGCCGATGTCCAGCGCACGACCGCGGACGCCGCCGAGCACGCCCAGCGCCTCGACGACGAGCGCGTTGGGCCCCCGCCCCGCCCGCAGGGAGGCGTAGGTCACGCCGCCGCTAGCCGCTCACCTTGAGGACGCGCTGCTCGACCAGCACCTCGGCCAGGGCGACCCGCTCCTGCCCGGTCAGGCCGCCGGGCAGCTCCCGCACGTAGAAGGCGCCGGTGCGGGCCACGAACTCCAGCGCGGGTGCGGCGATCATGCTGGCGCCCACCAGCGGTTCGCCCGACGGGGAGAGCAGCTCGACCTGGTTCCCGTCGCGGCGGGTGGTGAGCAGCCCGGCGCGCTCGTTCACCACGCGGCGGGTCAGCGTGACGGTGCGATGGTCGTACCAGACGTCGGGGAGCGGGCAGCCGAAGAGCTCCTCGTAGCGGTCGCGGAACTCGGCGAACGTGGCCACCGGGGTCTCCTCGGCGGGCTCGTCCCGCACGCCGGGGTCGTTGCTCGGGCTGTGGTGGACGTACCGGCCGAAGTAGGTGCGGCAGAACTCGGTGTACAGGCCGGTGAACAGGATGAAGTGATGCCAGGCGTCGTCGACGCGCGTCGAGTGCATCATCCAGATCCGCGACCGGTCGACCTGCGTGAGCACCAGGTACTTCTTCGCCTCGGCGAACAGCTCATCGGCCTCCTCCTCCGTCGCGGCGACACGCTCCTTGACGAGCCGTTCGAGGAGGTAGGGCGCCTGGTGGTCGAGCGCGGCGAGCGGGGTGTCGGTGATCATGGCGGTTCCCCTACTCCGGCGTCGACTTCCTGCGGCAGGACGAGAGGCACACGCTGCTGCAGTCCCGGCAGGTCATGCAGGGGCTGTGGCAGTCGGCGCGCTCGGTCTTGACCCGCAGGTGCAGCCGGCCCGCCCGGATCTCCCCGGCGTCCTCGGCGACCTCCGAGGTCAGCGAGGCCTCCGCCGTGCCGGCCTGCCGGCGGACGACCTTGGCGTCCCGGCGTACCCACAACACCTTCGCGCCGAAGAGCAGGATGCTCTCGGGCACGTTCTCGATGTGCAGGACGTCGCTCAGCGGGATGTCGAGGGCCGAGTTCAGATCCTCCAGGCTGGGATACAGCGTGACGCATCCATCCTGGTACGGCGGGCCCACGTAGCCCCAGAACGTCATGGCGTCCGGGGAACCCTCCTGGAGCAGCTTGACCAGGAGAGGATGCGCCTCGGGCCCTTGTACGGCTGTGCTCATGGCGGTGCTCCTCGTTCCCGGCGAGCGTGACATCCCGGACCCGGGAGCGGCGGCGCGCCGCGCCGCCGCTTTGCCGAACCCGGGGCCGCGCCGGGCGGGCTCAGCCGAGGTCGGCCTGTGACGCGCCCGGAGCGTTCGCCTCGGCGAAGACGCCCACCTGCTCGGACGCCGGTGACGGCGGCTGCTCCATGAGCGCCTGGATCGCGGACCTGCGCTTCTCCAGGCCCGCCTCGTCGATGCTGATCCGCCGCCGGTTCCGGCTCTTGTCTTCGGTCATGCTCGGCAACCGTAGTGAGCCGCACGTCAACGCGGGGCAACGGCACCGTCTTGTTTGGGCGGGGTCGCCCCGCCGGCCCGGCGCCCTCACCTGGTCTGTTCCGGTTTTCCGCCATCGAGGTCGGCGGCCGAGCCCCATGGTGGCCCGCTTCCCGCCTGCCTAGCGTTGACCCCGTGATCAGTCTCGACGGTTTGACCAAACGGTACGGCGACCGGACGGCCGTGGACGACCTGTCGCTGGAGCTGAGGCCGGGCACGGTGACCGGGTTCCTCGGGCCCAACGGCGCGGGGAAGTCCACCACCATGCGGCTCGTCCTCGGGCTGGACCGGCCCTCGGCGGGCACGGCGCTCATCGGCGGCCTGCCGTACCACCGGATCAGGAACCCGCTGCGGACGGTCGGCGCGCTGCTCGACGCGCGGGCGCCGCACCCCGGGCGCAGCGGGCGGGCGCACCTGACGGCGCTGGCCCGCAGCAACGGGATCCCCGTGCGGCGGGTGGCCGAGGTGCTGGAGAGCGTCGGCATGGCCGGCGCGGCGGGCCGCCGTGCCGGGGCGCTCTCGCTCGGCATGAACCAGCGGCTCGGCATCGCCGCCGCGCTGCTCGGCGACCCGGAGGTGCTGCTGTTCGACGAGCCCGTCAACGGGCTCGACCCCGACGGCGTGCGGTGGGTGCGGCAGCTCATGCGGTCGCTGGCCGCCGAGGGCCGCACGGTGTTCGTCTCCAGCCACCTCATGAGCGAGATGCAGCTCACGGCCGACCACCTGGTGGTCATCGGCAAGGGCCGGCTGATCGCCGACGCGCCCCTGGCCGAGGTCATCGGGCGCAGCTCGCTGACGGCCGTGCTGGCACGCACCCCGCACGCCGGGGAGCTGGCCGAACGCCTGCGCGCCGCCGGGATCGCCGCCGAGCGCGTCGCCGAGAACGAGGTCGTCGCCACCGGCGCGCCCGTCGAGCGGGTGGGCGACCTGGCGCACGAGGCCGGGATCAGGCTGCACGGGCTGCGCGCCCGGGAGGCGTCCCTGGAGCAGGCCTACCAGGAGCTGACGGAGAGCAGCGTGGAGTACGGGACGACGGGAGCCGGCGCGTGACGAGCACCTTGTGGCGGGCGGCGTGGGCCGAGTGGGGGAAGTTGTGGTCGGTCCGGTCCACGTGGTGGTGCCTGGCCGGCGCGGCGGCGCTCATGGTGCTGACCGCCGTGACGCTGGCCGCGGCCGCCGCCACCGACGCGGTGCGCGACGGGGCTCCAGGCGTGCGGGTGACGGCGAGCGAGTCCGTGGTGTCGGCCACGTCGTTCGTGCAGTTCGCGCTGGTCGCCCTGGCCATGCTGGCGATCACGGCGGAGTACTCCTCCGGCGGCATCAGGGTCACCCTGCTGGCCACGCCCGTGCGCGGGCTGGTGCTGGCCGCCAAGGCGCTGGTGGTGGCACCGGTGATGTTCGCCGCCGGGGTGCTGTCGGGGGCGGTGGCGACGGCGGCGGTCTACCTGGTGCTGCAGGCCGACGCGTTCGGCGGGGTCGTCGTGCTGCCGTTCGGCGAGGTCGTGCGGGACGTGGCGGGCGCGGGCGCGTTCTTCGCCCTGGTGTCGGTGATGACGCTCGGCGTCGGGGCCGCGATGCGCAGCGCGGCGGGCACGCTGACCGTGGTGTTCATGCTGCTCCTGGGCCTGCCGCTGGTGCTGCTGATGACCGGGAGCCAGGCGGCGCTGGACGCCTCGCTGCGCATGCCGACGTTCGCCGGGCTGGCGTTCATGGGCAGCGTGGACAACCTGACCGGCGGGCCCGTCCCGTACCCGGCGGGGGAGGGGCTGGCCTGGCTGCTGGCCTGGACGGCGGCGGCGCTGGCGGCGGGCTACACCGTCCTGCGCCGCCGCGACGCGTAGGCGGCGGGCCCGTGCCACGACGCCTTGGCTTCGGGCCTGTGCCGGGCAAGGCGCCGGGACGCCTAGGCTTCGGGCCTGTGGTGGACAAGCGGGAGAATGCGGGCAGCAGGGCCGCAAAGGCGCTGGTGGGGGTGCTGGCGGGCATGGCGCTCGGCGCGGTCGAGCTGGCCTTCCTCTGCGTGGCCTGGCCCGCGTCGCTGGTCCCGGCCGCGCGCCCGCCGGTCAGGCGCGGCGTGGCCGGGCTCCTGGCGCTCGAACGCGTCCGGCTGACCAGGTGGTTCGACCACCCCGAGCCCACCCGCGACGGCGGTTGCGCCTACCTCGCCGCCCGCGCCGCCCTGGGCGTGCTCGGCGGGTACGGCTGCGCCACCGCCCTGTTCGTCGGCCTCCTGCTGCTCGCGGGCGGCGCGTGGGAGCTGATCAGGGGCGGCTCGGACGCCGTCCCCGTCGAGCTGCCGGGCGTCAAGATCGTCACCACCGGCGGCATGCTCGGCCTGACCGGCGGCGTGGCCCTGCTGGCGGTGACCGCGCTGCTCGCCCTGGCCGTCGGCGTCCTGGAACGCCGGCTGGCCGCCCACTTCCTCGGCCCCGGCGGCCGGGAGCTCATGCGCCGCCGCATCGCCGAGCTGACCGCGACCCGCTCGGGCATCGTCCGGGCCGTGGACGACGAGCGCCGCAGGATCGAACGCGACCTGCACGACGGCGTCCAGCAGCGCGGCGTGGCCCTGGCCATGCTGCTCGGCCGGGCCAGGCACAGCCACGGCCAGGACCACGCCAGGAGCGCCGAGCTGGTCGACCAGGCCTACGCCGAGTCCCGCCGCCTCCTGGACGAGCTGCGCAGCGTCGCCTGGCGCATCTACCCCACCGCCCTGGACGAGCTGGGGCTCAAGGCCGCGCTCGCCGGCGTCGCCGAACGCGCCGCCGTGCCGGTCACCGTCCACTACGGGCCGGCGGCCCGGCCCGCCACGGAGATCGAGACCGCCCTGTACTTCGTGACCAGGGAAGCGATCACCAACGCGGTCAAGCACGCCCGCGCCCGTGACATCCTGGTCGTCGTGAGCGAGGACGAACGGACGGTGAGCGTGGCGATCTCCGACGACGGCGAAGGCGGCGCCGACCCCGCGGGCGGCGGCCTGTCCGGGCTGGCCCGCCGCGTCCTGGCGCTCGACGGCGTGTTCACCGTGGACAGCCCGCCCGGCGGGCCCACGAAGATCGTCGCCACGCTGCCGAAGGAGCCGCCGTGCGGCTGATCCTGGCCGACGACTCCGTGCTGCTGCGCGAGGGCCTGACCCGGCTGCTGGCCGAGGCCGGGCACGAGGTCGTCGCGGCCGTGGCCGACGCGCCCGCGCTGCTGGCCGCCGTCGCCGATCAGCGGCCCGACGTGGCGGTGATCGACGTGCGCATGCCGCCCGGCCACAAGGACGAGGGCCTGCGGGCGGCCCTGGAGATCCGCGCGCGGTGGCCCGAGGTGGGCGTGCTCGTCCTGTCCCAGTACGTCGAGCCCCACTACGCCGCCACCCTGCTGGCCGGGCCCGCCGAAGGGCTCGGCTACCTGCTGAAGGACCGGGTCTCGGAGGTGGCCGACTTCCTCGGCTCGCTCGACCGCGTACGCGCCGGCGGCACGGCCTTCGACCCCGAGGTCGTGCGGCAGCTCCTGGCCCGCACCAGTCACGCCGACCCGCTGAGCCGGCTGAGCCCGCGCGAGTCCGAGGTGCTGGCGCACCTGGCCCAGGGGCTGGTCAACGCGGCCATCGCCGAGCGCCTGCACGTCTCGGCGTCCACGGTGGAGAAGCACGTCAACGCCATCATGGACAAGCTCGACCTGCCGCGCGACACCGGCTACAGCAGGCGCGTGCTGGCGATCCTGCGCTACCTGGAGGGCTGACCCGGAGACCGGGCCTCAGACCTCGATCACGCGGGGCAGCGCCGGAGGGTTCGGCCGCGGCTGCCACTCGCGCGGGTAGCCGAGCGAGACCTCGATGAACGGCACGCCGTCGTGGTGGGTCAGGCGCGGGATGTGCAGGTGACCGTAGACGACGGCGGCGGCGTCGTAGTCGAGGTGCCAGCGGGCGGTGCGCTCGGTGCCGCACCACTGGGCGAACTCCGGATAGCGCAGGATCCGGGTCGGCTCGCGGACCAGCGGATAGTGGTTGACCAGCACGGTCGGCAGCCCCGGCGGCCGGGCGGCCAGCCGCGCCTCGGTCAGCTCGGCCCTGGCCGCGCACCAGGCGTCCAGGCCGGGGTGGGGGTCGGGGTGGAGCATGACCTCGTCGGTGCAGACGATCCCCGCCTCGTAGGCCGTCGCCAGGGACTCCTCCTTGGTCGTCGCGCCCTCCGGACGCCAGGTGTAGTCGTACAGGACGAACAGCGGCGCCACCGTGACCGGGCCGCGCGCCCCCTCCCAGACCGGGTACGGGTCCTCGGGCGTCAGGATGCCCAGGTCGCGGCAGAGCTCCACCAGGTACTGGTAGCGCTCCTCGCCGCGCAGCTGCACCGGGTCGCGGGCGGGCGTCCACAGCTCGTGGTTGCCCGGCGCCCAGACCACCTTCGCGAACCGGCCGGCCAGCAGGCGCAGCGCCCAGGCGATGTCGGTCGTCAGCTCGCCGACGTCACCCGCCACGAGCAGCCAGTCGCCGTCCGACCCTGGGCGCAGCTCCTCGACGAACCTGCGGTTGTCGGGATGGTGCACGTGCAGGTCGCTGACGGCGAGCAGACGGGGAGCGATGATCACGTCTCGGATCGTACGCCGCCGTGCGGCCTTCCATGATGCCGACCGTCCGTCCGGGGGCACGGACGGCCTCCGGGTTGGCCGCGTCGCCGGCGGGTAGGTACGTCACCTGCCCGCACCCGGAAGAGGACCAGCCATGACGACCGCGCCGACCCTCGTGCTCTCCGACGGCCGCCCCATGCCGCGCCTGGGCCTGGGCACCTGGCCGATGGACGACCGCCAGGCCCGCCAGGCCGTCGGCCACGCGCTCTCGCTCGGCTACCGGCTGATCGACACCGCCGCCAGCTACGGCAACGAGAAGGGGGTGGGCGCGGCAGTCGCCGAGTCGGGCGTGCCGCGCGAGGAGCTGTTCGTCACCACGAAGCTGCGCGGCGCCCAGCACGGCTACGACCTGGCGCTGCGCGGGTTCGAGGAGAGCCGCTCCCGCCTCGGCCTCGACCACGTCGACCTCTACCTGATCCACTGGCCGCTGCCCGGCCACGGCCTGTTCGTCGACACCTGGAAGGCGTTCGTACGGCTGCGCGAGGAGGGCCTGGCCCGCTCGATCGGCGTCTCCAACTTCACCCCGGAGCAGATCGAGCGGGTGGTCGAGGCCACCGGCGTGTGGCCCGCGGTCAACCAGGTCGAGCTGCACCCCGGGTTCCCCCAGCCCGGCCTGCTCGCCTGGCACGCCGGGCACGGTGTCGTCACCGAGTCGTGGAGCCCGCTCGGAGCCGGCGGCAAGCTGCTCGACGACCCGGCCGTCACCGAGGTCGCCGCCGCGCACGACCGCACCCCCGCGCAGGTCGTGCTCCGCTGGCACGTGCAGCTCGGCGCCGTGCCGATCCCCAAGTCCGCCGACCCCGGGCGCATGCGCCACAACCTGGAGGTCTTCGACTTCGAGCTGTCGGCCGAGGAGATGGCGCGCATCTCGGCCCTGGGCGGCGCGGGCAGCCGGCTCGGCGGCGACCCCGACCACCACGTGGAGTTGTAGCGCGGGTCAGCGTTCGTAGACGATCCTGCCGTCCACCATCGTCATCGTGACCGGCACCGCGGGCAGGTCGGCCGGGTGCGCGTCGAGCAGGCTGTCGTCCAGCACGCACAGGTCGGCGACCTTGCCCGGCTCCAGCGAGCCCTTCCACGACTCCGCGCCCTCCTGCCAGGCCGGGGTGACCGTGTAGGCGCGCAGCGCCTGGTCGAGCGCGAGCCGCTGGTCGCGGGCGCCCTCGACGGCCCACCGGGTCGCGGCCGCCGCCACGCCGTGCCGCCAGTCGGGGGTGAGCATGGGGGCGTCGGAGCTGAGGCTGAGCCGTACGCCGGCGGCCAGCGCGTCCCGCACCGGCCAGGCGTGCCCGAGCGCGGCCTGGCCCAGGGCGTCGCGGAGCATGGGGGAGGCGGCGGCGGCGATGCCCGGCTGGGTGGTCAGGCCGATGCCGGCCGCGGCCATCGTCTTGAGGGTGTCCGGATGCAGGACGTCGCCGTGGACGAGGTAGTGGCGCCGCCCGGGGGCCCCGGCCAGGGCGCGGGTGACGGTCCTGGTCGCGCGGCTGCCGGTGGCGTGCACCGCGACCTGGTGCCCGGCCGCGGCGGCGGTCTTGATCATGGTGGTCAGCGCGGTCTCGCGCTCGTCCTCCGAGCCGCCCTCGACCAGCGGGGCACCGTGCGTGCCGTCCTCGTACGGCTCGTCGCTCCAGGCGGTGCGCATCGGCGGGATGCCGTCGGCGAAGATCTTCACCCCGGCGACCTTGAACCAGCCCGGCACCTCGGCGGGCGGCGTCAGGTCGCGCAGCCCGGAGACCAGGTCGGGCAGCGAGCTGCGCCCGCCCACCTCGGCGAAGAGCAGCAACGCGCTCACCCGCGCCTTCAGCTCGCCCCGGGCGGCCATCCCGGCGTACTCGCGCAGGACCTCGACGCCGAACCGCCCGCCGCCTTCGTGCTCGCAGGGACCGAGCCCGGGCTCGGTGTAACTGGTGATGCCCAGGGAGGCCAGCAGGTCGCCGGCGCGCTGGATCGCCGCCCGGCGTTCCTCCGCCTTCCCCAATCGGGAGTCGGGCACGAGGTCGCCGGTGCCGGTCAGGCGGTCCAGCAGGAGGTCGGGCCAGCGCAGGCCGAGCCAGGCGCCGTGCAGGTGGGTGTCGTTGATGCCGGGCAGCACCGATCTGCCGCGCAGGCGGACGACCCGCGTCCCCGGGCCGACCATGGCCTGGACCTGCAGTGGAGTGCCGACCCTGACGATGCGCCCGTCCTTGATCGCGATGCCGGACGCGAGGTGGCCGGCCGGGTTCATCGTGTGGACGACGCCGCCGGTCATGACCAGATCCGCCGACCTGTTGTCAGCCGCAGATTTCATATCCGCTCCGCTCTGGACACTCTCATTTCCATCCGCATAACGTACATGGAATCAGATACGATTTCGTGCCGGGAGGTGACGATGCCTCTACCTTTCGAGGCACGGCGCATCATCGATCGGGCCCGTCGCGGACCGGCGCACGCGCCGTCGCCCGACGCGGCCGGCGACCACCGCCGGAGCCGCTGATGAACGCTCCCGCGGACGATGTCCTCGACGTGCGGGGCCTCAGCGTCTCCAGGGGAGAGGTCCCCGTCGTGCACGAGGTCAGCCTGGGCGTCGCGCCCGGCACGGTCACCGTGCTGCTCGGCGCGAACGGCGCGGGCAAGACCACCCTGCTCGACGGCATCGCGGGCCTGGCCCCCGCCGCCGCCGGAACGGTCACGCTCGCCGGCACGCCGCTGACCGGCCTGCCCACCTACCGCCGCGCCCAGGCCGGACTCGGGTACGCCGAGCAGGCCCGCACCGTGTTCCGCACCCTCACGCTGGAGCAGAACCTGCTGGTCTCCGGCGACGGCGACCCGGCCATGGTCTACGACCTCTTCCCCGAGCTGGACCGCAGGCGCACGCTGCCGGCCGCCAACCTGTCCGGCGGCGAGCAGCAGATGCTCGTCATCGGCCGGGCGCTGATCGCCGGGCCCAAGGTCGTCCTCATCGACGAGATGTCGCTCGGGCTCGCGCCGGTCGTGGTCCGCCGCCTGATGGGCTCGGTGCGGGAGCTGGCCGAGCGCGGCATCGGGGTGCTGCTCGTCGAGCAGTTCGCCAACCTGGCGCTGGAGATCGGCACCCGCGCGTACGTGCTGCGCAAGGGCCGGGTCGTCTTCGAGGGCCCGTGCGAGGAGCTGCGCGGGGCCGAGGACCGGCTGCACGAGTTCTACTTCGGCGCCGTCACCGACGACGGCCTCGCGCGGGCGGCCGGCACGGAAGGCGGGAGCTGATGAACGCGCTGCTGAAAACCTGGGGTCCCGGGCTGGGGCTGGCCGTGGCGGCGTGCGCGGTGCTGCCGTGGGTGTTGCCGCCGTACTGGATCTACCTGGCGATCGCGGCCGTCGTCAGCGGCGTGCTCATGCAGAGCTACGGCGTGATCGTCGGGCGGGCCGGGGTCATGTCGCTGTGCCAGATGTCGTTCGCGGCGATCGGGGCCTGGGTGGTGCTGCGGCTGAACCTGGCCGACGCGCCCGGCGGCCTCCTGCTGTGGCTGGTGCTCGGCGGCCTGGCGGCCGTGCCGGTGGGCGTCGCGATCGGGCTGCCCGCGCTGCGCATCCGGGGCGTCAACCTCGCCGTCGTCACGCTCGGCTTCGCCGTCTCCACCGACATCGTGCTCAACGCCAACCAGTTCCCCGGCACGGCCGAGCTGAAGACCGTCGTGCGGCCGGGGCCCTTCTCCTCCGACGCCGCGTACTTCGTGCTGGCCATGACCGTGTTCGTGCTGATCGCCGTCGGGCTCGCGCTGGTCAACCGGACCAGGATCGGACGGTCCTGGCTGGAGTTGCGGCACTCCGAGCGGGCGGCGGCGGCACACGGCATCTCCGTGGCGCGCAGCAAGCTCACGGCCTTCGCCATCAGCGCGTTCATCGCCGGTATCGGGGGCGGGCTGATGGCGGGGCAGCTCGGCCTCGTCGTATCCGGAAATTTCGCAATGATGCAGTCGCTGGCGCTGTTCGCGGTCGCCGTGCTCATCGGGCCGCACAACACCGAGGGCGCCGTCCTGGGCGGCATCTTCGGCGCGGTCATGGCCACGATCCTGGAGAAGCTGCGCCTTCCGCAGGACCTCGGCGGCATCCTCTTCGGCGTCATGGCGATCTTCGCCCTGCGCAGCGGGGTGAGCCAGACCGACTTCACCCGGGCCCGCAGGCGCGAACGGGCCGCGCGCCCCCTGCTGGAGGCCGCCGCCCCCGCCGAGGAGCCCGTCCCCCTTCCCCCGGCCGCCGGCGAGGGGAACGTGCTGGAGGTGCGCGGGCTGAGCGTGCGGTTCGGCCAGGTCGTCGCCCTGGACGGCGTGGACCTGACCGTGCCCGCGCTCGGCGTCTGCGGCCTGATCGGCCCGAACGGCGCCGGTAAGTCCACGCTGATCTCCGCGGTCACCGGCTTCGCCGCCCGCTACGAGGGCTCGGTCGTGCTCGCCGGGCAGCCCCTCGACCGGCTCAGCCCGAGCGTCCGGGCCCGGCGCGGGCTGCGGCGCACGTTCCAGACCACCGCCATCGCCTCGGAGCTGACGCAGGAGGAGTACCTGGCGATCGTCGCCGGGCGGCGCCTGCCCGCCGCCGAGACGGAGGAGGTGCTGCGCTTCTTCGGCTGCCCGCCCGGCGAGGTGCCGGTCTCGATCCTCGACGCGGGCACCAGGAGGCTGCTCGACGTGGCCGCCGCGATCGCCGCCAGGCCGAAGGTCGCGCTGCTCGACGAGCCGGCCGCCGGCCAGTCCGCCGCCGAGTCGCTGCGGCTCGGCCGCCGCCTGGCCCAGGTCCCGGCCCGCTTCGGCGTGTCGATCCTGCTGGTGGAGCACGACATGGATCTCGTACGAGCCGCCTGCGGCCAGGTCACCGTGCTGGACTTCGGGCACGTGATCGCCTCGGGGCCGACACTCGACGTCTTGGACGCACCGGCCGTCAGGGCCGCCTACCTCGGGACCGTCTTGGAGGAGACATCATGAAACGCGTACTCGTGGCTCTGCCCGTCCTCGGCCTGCTGACCGCTCTGACGGCCTGTTCCGGCGGCTCGGGCACCGACGGCCCCATCAAGGTCGGCACGATCAACGGCGTCACCGGGCTGTTCCAGACCCCCGAGGTGCCGCAGGCGGTCAAGGCCGTCTTCGAGGAGGTCAACAAAGCCGGCGGGATCAACGGCCGCAAGATCGAGCTGATCAGCAAGGACGACGCGATGAACCCGCAGCGCTCCACGGAGGCGGCGCGCGACCTGATCGACTCCGAGGAGGTCGTCGCGCTGGTCGGCTCCTCCAGCGCCGTGGACTGCGGGCTCAACCGCGCCACCTACAGCAAGTCGCAGATCGTCTCCATCCCGGCCGTCGGCGTGGACCCGGCCTGCTTCACCAGCCCGAACATCGCCCCGGTCAACCCCGGCCCGTTCAAGCTGCTGACCGCGATGCTCTACTACGCCTCCGAGACGCTCAAGCGCGACAAGGTGTGCCTGGCCTTCACCGTCCTGCCGGGCAGCGGCGGCGGCATCGACGCGGCCATCAAGGAGTGGAGCGACATCACCGGCAAGACGCTGACGGTCAAGGACACCTCGGTCGGGCAGGGCGACCCGACGCCGTACCTGGTCAAGCTCAAGGGCGCCGGCTGCCAGGCGGTCATCTACAACGCCCAGGTCGGGCCGTGGTTCGCCCAGGCCAAGACCCAGGGCATGCAGGACGTCGACTTCATCCTCATGGCCAACGCCTACACCGACGCCAACGCCGCCCTCATCCCGGCCGGCATGAACGCCCAGGCGGGCACCGAGTGGCAGCCGTACACCGACGAGACGCTGCCGGGCAACGACCGGTGGGCGAAGATCGTCAACGACAACAAGATCCAGAAGACCGCGTTCAGCCAGGGCGGCGTGATGGCGGCCGACGTGTTCGTCCAGGTCCTCAAGACGATCAAGGGGGACATCACCCGGGAGTCGGTGACCAAGGCGTTCAAGGAGATGCAGCCCATCACCTACCCGATGGTCGGCACGCCCTGGGTGTTCGGCCCCGGCCAGACGCACAACCCCATCGAGGGCAGCCGCTTCGTCAAGGCCGAGAACGGCAAGTGGACGGTGCTGCCCGAGGGCTTCATCGTCCCGAAGCGGAACGGCTGATGCTCGACTCCGTGGTCGCGGGTCTGACCAGCGGCGGCGTGTACGCGCTGCTCGGGCTCTGCGTGGTCCTGACCTACCGGCTGGTCGCCGTGGTCAACTTCGCGATGGCGGCGGTGGGCGCGATGGGCGCCTTCGTCATGGTCACCCTCACCGACGCCGGTCTGAACGTCTGGCTCGCGCTCCCGCTCGGGGCGCTGGCCGGCGGGCTGGTCTCGGCGCTGCTCGGCCTCGGCCTGGTGCGCTGGTTCGGCGAGCACGGCCTGCGCACGAAGGCGGCCGTCACCGTGGCGGTGTTCGTCGCGCTGATGTCGGTCGGGTTGCGCCTGTTCGGCAACAACACCAGCGGCGCGCGGCGCTTCCCGCAGCCCTTCGACGCGCCCGCCTTCACCGTGGGCGAGGTGGTCGTGCCGCAGGCGGTCCTGGTGTCGCTGTCGTTCGCGGTGCTCATCACCGTCGGAGTGGGGCTGCTGCTCGGGCGCACCCGGGTGGGGCTGCGGCTCCAGGCGCTGTCGGAGCGCCCGGCCACCGCGCAGGTCGTCGGCATCCCCGCCCCCCGGCTCGCCCTGGCCGTGTGGGTGGCCATCGGGGCGGTCAGCACGCTGGTCATCGTCCTGGTCGCGCCCCGGCTCGGCGGCGACTTCTCCACCCTCGGCAACCTCGTCACGACCGCGCTGGCGGTGGCCATGGTGGGGGCGTTCAGCAGCCTGTGGCTGACGCTCGCGGGCGGGCTGCTGCTGGGCTGCCTGGAGGGGGTGACGGCCTCGCTGGAGGCGGTCCAGCAGTACCGGGGGGTGCTGCCGTTCCTGGTCATGGTGGCGTTGTTGTGGTGGCGCAGCCGCCATCAGGTCTGGGACTCGGAGGCGAACGTATGACCGTGAAGGTCCCCCAGCGCCAGATCGGCGCGCACGGCCCCGAGGCGTCGGTGCTGTCCCTGGGGTCCTGGCACACCTACGACCGGATGGACTTCGGCGCGGCCGTCGAGCTGCTGCGGCACGCCGTGGAGATCGGGGTCAACCTGTTCGACGTGGGCGTCTACGGCCTTCCGGGACAGCGGCCGGTCTTCACCGACGTGCTGTTCTCGGCCATGGTCAGGGCCGCCGGCCTGGTCCGTGAGGACTACCTGCTCTCGGTCAAGCTCTGGCTCGACGACCACCCCGGACGTCCGCTGCGCGAGCAGCTCGAACGCGCGCTGCTGCGGGCCGGCACCGACCACGCCGACCTGGCCGTGGTGGGCGACGTCCACCGCGAGGACCTCGACCTGCGTCGGCTGGCCCGCGAACTGGCCGCGCTGGAGGCGGAGGGGCTGCTGGGCTGCTGGGGCGTCAACAACTGGTCGGCCACCTCGATCCTGACGATCCGCAACCACGCCCGCGACCTCGGCTCGCCGGGGCCGCAGCTGGCCCAGCTCAAGTACAACCCGTGCCGCCGCTCGATCCCGGAGGGGGTGCCGTTCTCCGAGGTGTTCGACGCGGGCGTGTCGTTGCAGGCCAGCGACGTGCTCGAAGGCGGGCTGCTGGCGGGCAGGGAGACGCCCGCCCGGCCGGTCTTCCCCGACCCCGGCGGCGTGCGCGAGCGGGCGGCGACGGCCGCCGCCGGGCTGGCCGAGGTGGCGGCCGGGCTGGAGGCGACGCCCGCGCAGGTGTGCGTGGCGTTCTGCCTCACCCATCCGGCGGTGGCCAGCGTGCTGTTCGGGGTCACGAGCAGGGCCCAGCTCGCCGACAACGCGGGCGCGCTCGCCCTGCTCGACCGGGTCGGCCCGGCGCGGCTGCGCGAGCTGGCCGCGCCGTTCTGGGCCGACGCCGACACGGTGGACCCCGAAGGGCCCTGACGTCCTCCGCCTTCCCGCTCTCAGCGCGGCGCCTGGACCAGGCCCGCGCCCAGGTCCTCGGCGTCGGCGTCCGGGACGAACACGTCCGTCGCCGCGGTCAGCAGCAACCGCCCGGTGACGGCCGCGGCCCGCGCGCCGTCGCTGCGCGCCCGCAGCTCCTGCCACCACAGCGCCGCCGCCCCCGCCACGTGCGGGGCGGCCATGCTGGTGCCGCTCTTGCTGGTCAGCCCCCCTCCGGTACGGGCCGAGACCACGTCCACGCCCGGCGCGCACACCTGCGGGAAGGTGTTGGAGAAGCGCGCGACCGCCAGCCGCCCGGACGGCTGCCGCTGCACCGCGCCCACGGCCATCATGCCCTCGGCGGCCGACGGCAGCTCCGGCCCGACCTCGAAGTCCGGCCGCAGCTCCCGGTGGCTGGCGTTGCCCGTGGCCGCGACGACGATCGTGCCCGTGCCGAACGCCGCCCTGGCCGCGATCATCCGCATCAGCGAGTCGTAGAGCCGCAACGTCGCCCGGTACGACTCCAGCGCGATCGACGTCGCCAGGAACTGCGGCAACCCCCGATCCTCAAGCTGGCGGATGGCGGCCGGGAAGTCGATGCCGAGCGACATGGTGATGACGTCGGCGTCGTTCCCCAGCGCCCAGAGCAGGCCCTTGACCGTCGCGGCGGTCGAGCCCTTGCCGTCGTCGCCGAGCACCTTGCCGATCAGCGCGCGCTCGACGCCGGGCGCGACGCCGATGCGCATGCCGTCCACCGGGCGGCCGAAGACGGTGCCGGCGCAGTGGGTGCCGTGGCCGACCTTGTCCCCGAGGCCCGACCCGGTGAAGTCCTGCTCCACCAGCGTCACCCCGGTGAAGGCCGGGTGGGCGGCGTCGATCCCGGTGTCCAGGACGGCGACCACCGTCCCCGCCCCCGTACGGGAGGAGGCGTCGGCGCCCAGCGCCCGCACCCCCCACGTGACCTGGGCGCCGGCCTCCGGCCCCGGCGGCGGCGCGTCGACGTCCTCGGGCGCGCCCGGGACGGTGGTCGGCATCGGCCGGGCGACCGCGGCCACCGAAGGGTCCCGCGCGAGGTCGGCCACCTCGCGCTTGCCGAGCCCGGTGACCTCGACGTGCGGCTCGCCCGGCGTCTCGACCGCGGCGGCGCCCGGCTCGAACGGCGCGGCCATGCGGGTCCTGCTCAGATCGCGCAACACGATGAACTGGTCGGCCATCGTCTTCCCCTCCTGGAAGTAGCCCACCCCTGTGATGTCAGGCGTACTCCCGCCGGGGCCGCCTGGCAACAGTCCTCACCGTCGCGGGGGGGGGGCGCGGGGGGGGCGCGAGGCGGCCCGCGCGCCCCCGCCCCCCCGCCCCCCCCGCGCCCCCCCCGCCCCCGCGCG
>NZ_JBFAOV010000059.1:0-36651 GCF_040675375.1 Nonomuraea sp. NPDC049607 | reverse complement strand
GAATCGGGCACCCCTGAAACGACAAGATCCCGCCCGATCATCAAGATCAGACGGGATCCCGTCAACTTCAGTCCAGCCGTTTCAAGAACGGCTCCCGTTGGAGGTGTAGAGAATCACGTGGCGGGGGTCGCTGTAGGTGCCGACTAGGCCGGATATCTCGCTGAGGATCCCGGTCTCTTCGAGGGTCTCGCGGATGGCGGCCTGCGGGATGGACTCACCCAGATCGATGGCTCCGCCGGGGACGGCCCAGTTGCCGTTGTCGCTGCGGCGGATCATCAGGATCTCGCCGGCGGTGTTGGTGACGATGACGTTCACGGACGGGACCAGGCTGTTCGGCGCTGGAGCGTCGGGGTCGTCGTAGTAGTCGATCCGCTTGGCCATGGCTTAGGACCTTACCGAGTGTGCACGATTGCCTTCCTCGAAAACACGGTTTCGCGGTGGAGGCTGGATTTGCATTGCCGCTCAAGGGCGGCGTGATTCTCGCCCTCTCATCGAGTCGATCGACGGCCAGGCACACATCCGCACCGTCTTCTCTAAGTGACAGTCTTCTCACCATCTGCTGTCATACGGCGGACATGCTCGATAGTGTCGGCGTCTCAGAGTGTCGAAGATCCAGGGAGACCTCGATGCACACGGCGCAGGGCCCTGCATGGAGCACCCGCGGGCTCGACGTCGCCGCGGGCAAGTATCCGCTGTCGATCGAGCGGCACGTGATGCGGATGGCCGACCTGCTGGTGCCGGGTGTGACGACGGTGACGCCGCATGCCCGCTACTACAGCCTGCACGCCCTGGTCGCGATCGAAGCCGAACGCCGTGACCTGTCTCTTCAGGCGGCGCAGGACCTATTGCGTCGTTGCGAGGTGGCTATGGCGGCGGTGTCGTACGCACACGATCACCGCATGACCGGGCTGCCGCGGGCCCACGGCCTCGATGCCCTCGCGGGCCGGCTGCAGGGCGGCGAGGTCGTCATGGCCGAGGCGGCCCAGCCGGTGAAGGGGGGCTACGTACGTAACATGTGGGGTTTCTGGAGTCCGTACGCGGCATCGGAAGTCTCCCTCGGCATCCTCGCGCCCGCGAGCATGCCGACCCCCGGCCCGGCCTGCACGGCCGAGCAAGTAGCCGAAGGGCTCGACGGCATCCTGGAACTGGCGGCGCGTCCGAGCCTGGCCGTGGACGAACTGCGCAGCCACCCGCACCTGTGCGTATGCGCCGGTGGCGGAGCTGCCGACGGGACGTGGCTGGCCAGATTGCTATGCCTACCCGGCGAGCAGCCCGCCGAAGCCGCCGGGCTCAGCAGACGGAACACGATCCGGCTGCTCGCGCGGGTGATGCGGACTCACGAGATCGGCGACGTCACCAACGACATCAGACCGTTGATCGCCTACGGTGACTTCCTGACGAGCGACCCCGTCACCGCCCCTTTGGAGACGGCTCCGGTCTGGCGAGGGGTGATGTTACGCAACTACGCGGTCAGCGCCTGGCGGCGCCTCTGGTCGTGGCTCGTGTCCCAGGTCGACGGCCTGATGCCCGCCGACGACCTGGCCGAGCGGTTCGCCGACAGCATGCCGGACGGAACCCTGGCCGCGTTCATGGACGGGCTGCCCGCCACCGTCACCCAGACCGGTGCCCCCGCCCCGGCCGAGGAGCGACTGCGGGCGAGCGGCTTGGCCGACCCGGTGAGCGAGCTGGCGGTCCTCATCGTCAACGCCCGGCGGGTGCAGGAACTGTCCGGCCGGGTACGCGACGCCTTCCTCGGGCAACGCGGCGTCGAGCTCGGCCCCGAGTGGATGGCATGGCGGCTGGCCGAGTCGCGGTCCGGCTCCTCGCGTGACTTCGCCCGGCGGCTCACCCACGACCTGTTGACCCGCGCCAGACGCGTGGCGCTGTCAAAGGCCCGCCGGCGGCCGGATGGCACTTTGTGGCTGCCCACCCGTCTCCATGAACGCGACGGGTTGCTCTTCCGGACCAGCCAGGAAGGGCGCGGTGACGTAGGCCTGAGGCTGGCGCAGCTCACCTCCGTACTGGCCGGCGCCGGAGTGCTCGAACTGTCCGGCGGAACCTGGCGCGTGACCGACGCCGGGCAGGTGCTGCTTGACTGAGCCGCCGGTGGACCTGGAACTCGCCTCTCCGCTGACGCTCCTGATGGAGGAGGAACGGTACGGAGACCGGCAAGCCGAGGAGGCCCTGTTCCTCAGCTTCACCACCGACCTCGGCTTCTTCGAGACGGTCGCTCTGGGTGTCACCCAAATGAGCGGGGCACGGGTAAGCCTGGTCGGCGACGCCACGATGAGCACGATCGACCCGAGGGCCGTACGCCGTGCCGGACGCGCCTACCTGCCCGGCCAGGCCGTGTGCGGCGGAGCCTTCCACCCCAAGCTGATGGCGCTGGTGGGCCCCCAGCGGGCCACTGTCGCCATCGGCTCCGGGAACGCCACGCTCGCCGGCTGGCAGGCCAACGTGGAGTTGTGGACCGTGCTGCGGGCAGACCAGAACCACGTCCCTGACGTGTTCGGCGAGCTCGCCCCGTGGTTGTCCGGGCTGCCGGACCGGGTCCGGTTCTCCAGAGGCGTGCCGGAGGCGCTGCGCCGGACCGCCACCGGCCTCGCGGCGCTGCGCGAGCGGGCCGAGGTTGTCCATCCCCATCTCCGGCTGGTGTCGTCCAGCGAACAGCCCATCATGGAACAACTCCCCGCAGGACCGGTCGACGAGCTCGCAGTGTGCGCGCCGTTCCATGATCCCGGTGCCGTGACCCTGCGCCGTTTGGTCGAGCGAATGCGGCCGCGGCGGCTGATCGTCAGCATCCAGCCCGGCTTCACCGAGGTCGACGGCCAAGCGCTCGCCGATCTCGTCACCGAACTCGACGCCGACGTCCGTCTCGATGATGAACCCCGCTACCGGCACGGCAAGCTCATCGAATGGGTCGCCGAGGGCCGCCGGTACGCGCTCACCGGCAGTCCCAACCTGTCAGCCGCTGCGCTGTCCACGTCGCTGGAGAACGGCGGCAACTGCGAACTCGGCCTCATCGCGCCGATCCATGCCTCCCGCATTCCCAAAGGCGCGCCCCTGCCCACCGGCGATCTACGTCCCCTGAAGTTCTCGATCCGCCCGCGCACAGAGCGGAAGGGCCCGCTCCTGCTCGGCGCCACCCGGGTCGAGCAGGGCCTGCACGTCATGTTCGCGCGCACGCTCCGCACCAGCGGATACCTGGAGCTGTCCGCCGCCGCGGCCCCGCCCGAGACGTGGGAACGCGTCGGCGAGGTGCCCGCCGACGTCGCCGAGGTCCTGCTGACCCAGCCCGCCGACGGCGGCAGCCGACTTCGCCTCATCACCGTCCTGGACGGCCAGGCACGTCTCAGCAACGTCGTCTTCGTCGTCGACCCTCTCCGCGCGCAGAACCGGTACGGGCTCAGCGGTAGCCCCGCGCCGACGACAACTCCTGACCAGCTGTTCGCCAACGAGCAACTGGCCAGTAAGTTCCTCGCTGACCTCAGCACACTCGCCACCACGCTGACCCGGCCTCCCGCTTCGGCCGCCGCGCTCCCGGCTGCGGCGTCGGCCGAGACCGAGCGTGCCGAGGTCGTATCCGATCGATCCGGCGGCGGGTGGGCCACCTACCTCGACGAATGCGCTGGACGTCTCGGAACGCCGCTGCTGCGCTTCGCTCTCGGACTGCCTGCTCTCCCGGCCGAGCAAGAAACGGCCTACGAGGAGTTGCTGCCGGTGTCCTGGGACGAGCAGTTCGCGGACGACGCAGCCGCCGGACTCGACAACGACGACCCCGAGACCGTGGCCGACCCGCCGGCCGTCGTCACGCCACCTCCCGACCTGCGCAGCGCTGGCGCTGCGGTACGCCATCGCTACCAGCGGTGGGCCGATCGCCTGGTCCAGGCCGCGCCGAAACTGGAGCTGCCGGAGCGGATGCTCGTCACCAGGCTCCTGCTCTGGACTGCCGCGGCGGGCGCCTGGGACCGCGACGACCATGCCTGGCTCGGCCTCCTGGCGGACTCCGTACGCGAACTGGGTGCCGGCACGCCACCCGCCGAGGTGGAACCACAGGTGGGCAGCCTGGCAGCGGTCGGCCTCGCAGTGCTCCGCGCCCACGCGCCCCGCCACGTCAGCACCGCCAACACGGTTGCCTTCACCCGATCCGCCGCTGTCGTGGATCACCTCCTTCCCGCCGCCGAGCCCGAGTACGTCGAGCAGTATTGCGAACTGCTGCGGGAGGCGTTCGGCGCGGCGTTGAGCCCGGAGGCGGTGCTGAACCTCGCCGCCGAGATCGTCCAGGCCGACCCTCACGACGACGCTGTGCGCACGCTGGCGGAGCAGGGGCGCGACGTGCACCGGCATGGAGAACGCCTGCTGCACGTCACCGGGACCTTCGGCAACGCACGGCTCGTCGCCCTCCAAGCTGTGGCAGCCGCCCAGGCATCCGGCCTCGTCGGCGCCTGGGCCACCTCATCCGGCGGTAGCTGGGCACTCGTCGTCTGGCGTCGGCCGGATCTCTTCACCGTCGAGGCCGGGCCACGCATTCTATGGCGTCACTACCGGCTCACCGGTCTCCGTGATCCACGCAGCCTAGCCGCCCAGCGCAGCTTCGACGGCGCCCCGACGGTGCCGCACGGCCCGCTCCTGAGGCCTTTTCCCGAGGCACTCGCCGTGCTGGCGGACCTGGGCCTGCCTCCCGATCCCCGCCCCCCTCTCGATTGCCCTCATCGGTCGGGCTGAGCGCCCTGCGGCAATGACGTGGGGCCTGCCCCAATGGGAGACCGGGAACATCGGCGAGGCGTACCAGCGCTTCAGCGACAAGTGGAACGGCCCCGACGACTCATACCTCCTGGGTCTGCTACACCTCGATCATCGCCTCGGTGGCCGGTGACGCGGGCTGGGGGTGGGCCGACCGGTTCCTGGCCGGGCGCTGGTCGACCCGCCACGATGGGTGTCGCGGGCGCGCCTGCTCCACGCCTGCTGCGGAGTCGTCCGGGGTGCTGCCGAGAGTGCACCTGCCGAATATTCCATCCACGCAGGTCAAGCCGCTTGTGAGTATTCGTGGAGAACGCCGCCGAGCCGGTCTCGTCGGCGTACATTCAGGTCGATGATTCGCTCGGGATTTGGGATTGGATCGGGGCGGCGCGCAGCGGTGCTGCTTGGTTCAGGGCTTGATGGGCCCGGTGCTGGTTGTAGAAGAGTTCGTACTCGCGCAGGGCATGCCGAAGGTGGCGTTCGTTCCAGATCAGGCAGCGGTCGAGAAGCTCGTGCCGGCACGACTACACCCACCGCTCCATGATCGAGTTCATCCGCGCCATCCGAACACCAGTGAGCACCGTCGTGATGCCGCCTTCGGCGAGGACCTCGTTCATGAGGGCCGGGAACTTCCCATCCCGATCTCGGATCAGGAAGCGAGCCTGGCAGCCCGTGTCGTTCAGATCCATCACCAGATTCTTGATCGCTTTGATGACCCAGTTGGCGCTCGGGTGAGCGGTGGTGCCGAGCACGCGGATCCGTCTGGTGGTGTGCTCGATGACGGCCAGGATGTACTGGCGCTGCCCGTTCAAGGTGATGGTTTCGATGAAATCACAGGCTGGCAGGGCGTCGGCTTGCGAGCGCAGGAAGTCGGCCCACGTGGGGGCCGCCCGCTCGGGCGCCGGATCAAGTCCTGCCTGCTTGAGGATCTCCCACACTGTGGACGGCGCGACCTTGATACCGAGGGTGGTGAGCTCACCGTGGACCCGCCGATGGCGCCAGCCGGGGTTCTCCCGAACCAGGCGCAGGATGAGGGCACGGATGGACTGGACGGTGGGTGGGCGGCCAGGCCGCTTCGGCCGACGGGTGCGGGCATGACGCCGTTTCGTCAGATCGCGATGCCGGCGCAAGACGGTGTCCGGTTGGATGCGCAGCCGCACCCGACGCAGGACCTCGCGGGGGAGCGAGGTCAGGAGAGCGGTAAGGACGGCTCGGTCCTCGGGAGCGAATCTGAGTTTGGTGTCGGCGCCGGGTTGGCGGTCGAGGACGGTGATCTGGTGGCGTAGGGCGAGGATCTCGATGTCCTTGTCTCGATCGCTCATGGGTAGCAGCTGCAGCGCGGCGAACGTGTTCGTGACGGTGAGATAGGCCAGACGAAGGAGCACGGCCGATCATCATGCCGTATGCGTTCGCCCTGTCCAGGTGGTTGGAGCTCGTGCCGCGACGCGAAGCCTCCAGATGGCCATGACCTGGACGGATGTGATTATCGCAGGTGCAGAGTTGCTTGAGGATCTCGATCCAACGGAGATAGCCGCTCTGGTCATTTTTAGTCGGAGGCACAGTTACGAGGGGTATGGTCTCCGATCTTTGGGGGCCTGCTTACGGCCGGTCATCATGCCGCACCCGCCTTCCTCTCCTGCTCGCCGGAACTCGTGCATGCCACACGTAGCACCAGCAGGGGGTATGACCTGGGCGGACGTAATTTTCGGCATGCGCAATCCTGCTCGGTCCAGCCACGCTGGACCATCGTCCTTACACCGACGTCGCGGGCAAGGGCGTGGACTTCTACATCAAGCCCGCGAGCGTCGGCATGGTGTCCACGGCCGACCTGCCCAGCGCCACTGTGCGCCGTATGGCAGGCCGCCCAGCGCCGTTCGCCCTGACCGCCTACGCCGGCATCTCGGGCGACCCGGCCTGGAAGAAGATCCCGCCTGGGACGTGATCAGCACCAAGGACAAGGCCGTCCCGCCGACCGATCGCGCTGGATGGCCAAGCGCGCCAAGGCTCTGACGCTCAGATCGAGAAGGTCGGATCCGCTCGGCTCAGATACACCTTGAAGGCCTCGCGAATCTTCGAGCGTAGGCCATCGACCTGGGTGTTTCCGGGAAGAACGTCGTGCTCCCAGTCTCTCTTCTTGTGACTGAGATATCTCTTTATAGTCGTTGACGAGCCGTTAGAGACGAAGGTCGGTCGGCCCCTCTCCCCTAGATCCGCTCCTAGCCCTTGAAAGCTACGAGCAAGATCAAGCTTCAGTGAGGAGGTATAAAACTTGCATTCGATCGCTAGCACGCACCCCTTCGTTTTGGGTGCGACACCGGCAGAGCGACTCAGTTCCGCCTCGTCAGCGGTGAGAACCAGAACATCGCACTCGTGGAGCACTCCAGAGGTGCCCTGGACCTGAACCCCCACGTGTGCCTCCAGCGGTCGGGCGGTTCCGAACTGGATTACTGCATGCGTGTATGGATGAGCTCTGGAATAGATGCGCCCCGGGGTGGTGCGGAAGACGAGCCGGGAGGTCTTGTTTCCGTGGACGTCTTCGTAGTGAACCAGGCCTCCTCTCGCGAGCGCTTCAGTAACGACCAAGGCGAAGATGTACCCCTCGTAGACGTCATTCGGATCTGATGAGGACCGGTAGGACGTTGTCACACCGTGCAGATACGACTGGAGCTCCCGCAGCAGATCGTCAGTAGATGTCATTACTCCCGAACCTTGGCTTCAATGGCCGTCAATAGCACGAGCAGTGTGTCTTCGGAGACCATGCTGTCAGAGGACTGCGGAAGGATTGTGATCTCGGTTGAGGCTCGGCTCGTACCTTCATCGCGAAGGAACTGGATGCCTTCCACCCGTGGTGCGTCTCCCTGATGGAGAGAGAGGAGCTTGACCTGCTCCTGTTGGACGCGTGGAAGGTCAATGAGCAGACGGCGTAGGGCGGCTATCAGCAGTTGTACTCGTTCAGCGGTGGTGTACGGGCGCGTTGTAATGTGGATCCTCGCGCCGTCAGGCTCGCGGTGGGACGGGATCGACACTCGTTCGTAGACGACTTCATCGTGGATGAAGATCGCCTCTTCGTCACCGTACCTGCCGCGAGGCCGCGCCCGCTGCGCCTTCAGGCGAACCTCCTCGGAGTTGCCCTCAGCGACGGCGTCGTCAACCTGCTGGAGAACCCAACTGAGTCCTGCTTCCGCCAGCAACGTGCGGAGTTGCTGTTCGAGTTCGTCTGGAGTCACTCGTGATCCCGTTCTGTCCAACATGGCGATCTTGAGATGGAGGGCACCAACCATTGCCGAAGTGTTGAGGGCCCGTGGATGCGGATTGGGGCTTGATCCAGTATGACGGGCATTTGAGGTGGTGAACTCGTCCCGAGAGGGTGCTCATGCTCCGAGAGCGAAGGGGAGGAGAGGCCGCGTCCTCGTCGCTCGTCTACACCGAGCTTCGATGCGGCAGAAGATCAGATAGAAGAGACGGAGCGTCACGAGCCTCGAGCATGCCTGCCCCAGGCCACTGCTTCGGCTAGGTAGCCGAGACAAACCCGCAGCTTACGACCGTGAACAGAGTATTGACACCCTTCAGGCCGTCTGCTGCCCCTGTCCATGCTGTCGACGCCGTCAACGATTACTGACCTTAAAAGTGTGGTGTCGCAGATAGCTGACGGGTGATGATCGCCGAGGTACGCCATCGTCATGCGATACGCGCAGGGTGGCGGGCTGACCGCCGAGCGGCGAGCTTTCCGCGAAGGGTTGCGGATTCAGGCGGCCGGGCGATTCGTAGCCGGGGAGGACAACGCGGTCATCGCCCGTGATCTGCGGGTGAGTGTCCGCTCGGTGCAGCGGTGGCATAAGGCCTGGTCACAGGGCGGTGAACGGGCGCTGATGTCCAAGGGACCGGCCTCGCTGCCGCTGCTGAGCGATGAGCTGTTCACGGTGTTGGAGACCGAACTGGACAAGGGGCCGGTAGCGCACGGCTGGCCGGACCAGACCTGGACCCTGCAGCGGATCAAAACGTTGATCGGCCGCCGGTTCCACAAGAGCTACACCATCCAGGGGGTTGCCGCTCTGCTCAAGCGGCACGGTTGGTCGTGTCAGATGCCGGCCCGCCGGTCGGTCGAGCGCAACGAGGCCGCGGTGGCCGGATGGGTGAGAAAGATCTGGCCGCAGGTGGAACAACCGCGGCGGCGCTCGGGGCCTGGATCGTCTTCGAAGACGAGGCCGGTTTCTCGATGACGCCGCCGGTCACCCGGACCTGGGCCCGGCGTGGGGCTACCCCTGTCGTGCGAGTACGCGGCCGCTCCCGGCGCCGACTATCGGTGGCCGCCCTGGCCTGCTATAAACCCGGGCAGCCGTCCCGCCTCATCTACCGGCCGTGTCCCGACGCCCGCCCCGACGGGCGCAAGAGCTTCGCCTGGACCGACTACCGCGACCTGATCCAGGCTGCCCATCACCAGCTCGGCAGCCCGATCGTACTGGTCTGGGACAACCTCAACACCCACCTGACCGCCGGGATGCGCCGCTACATCGCCGAGCGAGACTGGCTCACCGTCTACCAGCTTCCTACCTACGCCCCCGACCTCAACCCGGTGGAAGGCATCTGGTCGGTGCTACGACGCACCACCCTGGCCAATCGCGCCTTCACCGACCCGCACGACCTGATCACCGCCGTCCGCCAAGGCCTACGCCGACTCCAGTACCGCCACGACGTTCTCGACGGCTGCCTGGCCGGCACCGGACTCGTCCCCCACCCGCCCTGACGACTTCACGCTTTCAACCTCGATAGCAAGCCTGCAGTCCGATAACGATGGCTTACTGGCTGCGGCGATTCCAAGCTGTCGTGCGCCTATCGGGCCGATGTGATGCATGCCTTAATCTCATCGATAAGCCCCTTCTCGTCTGCATGCGAATATATCGTCGTAGCAAAATTGCAGGGCGAAACCTGTCTAACTTCGTTTAGGATGTCACTAAATCGCTTGTCTCTTGTGATGAACAGGTTGGCGTCATATAGGTAGCTGGATAGCTGGCCATCCATGGGATTGCCCTGTCCGACTTTCATTGCATGCTGTGCAAAGTCCACTGCCCAGCGCAGCCAGTTTCGCCTCATTCTTGCTGCCTCTACCTCATGCAACAGCATTTCGCCGAACGCGCGGTGATTGTTTTGCAATGCACTGATGTCTACGTATATTCCTATCCAGTCGAAATAGGTGTGCGGCGGATTATCGAACAAGACTGACATTAGAATCATGTGAGCTTGCGTGCGCCAAATCTCTATCGGCTCACCCTGGCGCCATCCCTGGGAAATCATGAGCCTCTCGTGTTTGGGGTCAGGCGTAAAGGTTGGAAGTTGGCTAATTGCTTTCGCGATCTCGTTGGGATATCTCAGGTAACCGTCGCTTCGCCAGGCTTTCTGTTGCTCTTTCTGTGCACGGACCATCCACTCTTTCTCGTTCTGATAGTTCGACCTTGCTTCGGCAATTAAGTAGTCCTCATCAGATCGAGCTTCTTGCCATTTGATGTATCCCCACAGATTTTGGAGCCTTGCTTGCCTAGCTAAATCCTTGGATGTGCGGAGCCACTCTGGATGGAGTCGGGTGATCTCTGCGACTACCTCGTCGGCTTCTGATTTGGCCTCGGTGGGAAGCCGGACCCATCGCGACCGGCAAACTAGTTTGATCTTCTTGAGGCGGCTGGCTTTATGTGGCGTTTTGAGGAGTTCCAGCAGCGTGGCTGGAGCGATCACAACATCGACGCCACTCGACTTGATGTAGCGATAGAAGACTTCTTCTAGGTTCCAGTCGGCTAGCCGACTCCATACGTTCGTATCCAGGAGTAGTCGCACCCCTCAAGGATGCACAGTGCCGAGCAGGACAGCAACCCTGTGCGAGGCGGGCGCTGCCGCTTGCAAAACCCGGATTCCAAGAGCGTGTTACGCCGAACCGTAACGGGTTCCTGGCGCTGCAGTAGGCTTGGCGGGCTTGGCGTCTTCGTTGTACCTTCACGCAGTGACGCAACAACAACGAGGCAACACCAACAAGCGCCGAGAAATCCCGGCATCCGTCCAAGCTGCGCTTTGGACGCTGAGTAACGGCCAATGCTATGCACCTGGGTGCTCCTTTCCCGTCCTATACGAGGTGCGGCCAGGAGTCTTCAAGAAGAACGCCCAAATCGCCCATATCTATGGAGTCAAGCCCCGGGCCAACCGATATCGGGAGTGTAGGAGCGACGCTGAACGGCGGGAGCGGGATGCGTTCAAGAATCTGATTCTCGTATGTCTCGCTCACCATGCGGAGATCGACGACCTCGAGTATGGCGAGGAACTGTATCCACCCGACGTACTACTGAAGTGGAAGAGCGACCATGAGGGCGAGCATGCGCCAGCCCTTGCCAGGCTTGTTCCTATGAGTGAGGAACGGCTGGGTGAGCTCCTCTGCGAGTATTTCCAAGCTCCAATCAACCGACTTGAGAAGATCGCTGATCAGCTTGAGCGGACAGGCACGCTTACTGCCGACTCTCTTGAGGATCTGCGCCAGGTCACCCCGCATCATCGCCATGTTGCAAGAGACTCCAGGAGGAACAGACGCACGAACAGCTAGATCTTTGGCATTTGCGGCCGAGGTGTTCTCCTCGCAAGATCTCAGAAAGTCGGCTACAGCGCTTGGCTATGCGGCAGAGAGGTTGCCTCGTGTCCTCAGCGATCTGGACAGGAAAATCAAGAAACTCGGCGACATGAGGTGAGACACGAACTGATTCCAGGTCGAGATCTAGCGCCCTATGCATCCCACTTGGGGATGGGGTCAAGGCAACGAGTAGGGATCCTTCGAGGCTGGCCGGCGTCTATCCCTGAGTGTCTATGACTCATTCGTGCCAAATACGTGCGCAGGAATGCGTTGGCGGAGGCCGCGCACCACTCTCTACCTGGGAAGGGGCGTCCGTCGCCTTCTAATCCGACGGTCGCAGGTTCGAATCCTGCAGGGCGCGCTTCTCCACCAGTGGGAACACCACGCCGTGGTCGCGCTCGACGGCGGCGTGGGGCAAATGTGGGGCAGAGCTGAGTCAGTCGCCGCGCCCCCGCCCGAGCGCGGACGCGGCGTTCAGTACCAGCCGGGCCGTCTCCCGGGCGGCTTCGTGGGCCACCTCCGGTAGCACCGAGACGTAGGTGTCGTCGGTCAGCACGATGCTGGCGTGCCCCAGCATGGCCTGTACCACCTTCAGGTCGGTGCGTCGGCCAGCGCCAGGGTGGCGGCGCCGTGTCGTAGGTCGTGCAGCCGGATCGGCGGCAGCGCGGAGGCGGCCACCAGCCGGCGGAACCGGCCGGTGAGGTAGTCCGGTCGCAGCGGCTCGCCGTCGGCGGTGGTGAACACGTATCCCGAGTCCTGCCAGCGTGTGTCCGCCGTCGCGTTCCGTTTCTCTTGGTGCTCGCGGTGCCGGGTCAGCACCCGTACGGTCTCCGTGTCCAGGGCCACCTCCCGGCAGCTGGCGGCGCTCTTCGGCGGGCCGACCACGACCTGGCCGTCGGCGTGCACGCGCTGCTGCGCCACCGTCAGCTCGGCACCTTGCAGGTCCACGTCCGTCCAGCGCAGCCCGCCAGCTCACCGCGGCGCAGGCCGCGCAGCGCGGCCAGCCACCAGGCGGCGTACAGGTGGTCCTGCGCGATGCCGGTCAGGAAGGTGGCGAGCTGTTGTGCGGTCCGCACAGCCACCGCCGGGCGCTCTCCCGCTTGCTGCCACCGGGCCGTCCGCCCGACGGTCCAGATGACTGGATGCGGTCGTCGGGGGTGGGGAGTTCGGCTCCGTTAGCCGGGTTGACCGGGATCAGCCGGGCGCGGACCGCGGCGTTCAGCGCGGTCCGCAAGGTGGCGTGGATCCACGCACCACGGTGGCAGGCGACAGCGCGCCGACCAAAGGCAACATCTCCGCGACCGTGTCCTTCATCAGCGGCCACCTCGCCATCGATCCCACCGAGCGGCTGCTGGTCAGCTCGCAAGGGCACGTCGCCGATCTCGCCCCAGGAGTGCCGATCCGCCGCGCGGGGAGCATCGGTGTGTCCGACGCGCTGGCTTTCAGCCCTGACTGACGCTTCCTCGCCGTCGGCAAGGGGAGCGGGCAGACCGCCCTTTGGGACGGCAGCGTGCGACGCTACCTCGGCACTCTCACGTCCACGACCACGGCCGCGGCCGCGGCCGCCATCGCTCTGGCCTTCTCCCCGGATGCGCGTGTGCTGGCCGTCGGGATGGCCAACGGCGCGATTCAGCTGTGGGACACCGAAACCCGGCAACCTATGGGCGCAACCATCATCACTGGCGGCGGCCTTGTCATGGCCATGAGTCTGCACGACAAGTCGTCTACGTCGCGGGCGATCACATTCCCTATCAGTGCTTCGACCTCACTCCGGCGGCTGCAGCGGCCGCCATCTGCCACCGAGCAGGCCAAGCCCTCACGCCAGAGAACTGGACCGCCTACGTGCCCGGCTACCCCTACCAGCCCACCTGCAATGACAATGGCTCTCCTCTCGGGCCAGCGCGATGAACGCCGGAATTGTCCTGCGGCGGACGGAGCTGGTACGGAAAATCGCCATCCGAAACCCCGATCGGCGGACCCTTGCCGGTCGAGTGGACAGGGGTAATCGCGCCCCTTGTCCCAATGCGGGGAGGCGGATGGCTCCCGTAATAGCCGACACGCACAAAACTGCAGGCCACACAGTGTGCCGGTCTTGCATCGCCAAGACCGTTACCGTTCTGAGATCTTCGCCCTGTCTCCACCTCGCCCCCCACGGCCAGCTCATCGCTGCGCCCGACGAACGTGCGCGTGCGCCGGGGCAGGCTCACCAGCCGCGGCGGCGCGGCCACCTCGATGACCGGCCGCAGCGCCGCCTCGGGCAGTACTGTCTCCTGGATGACCTGGTCGTGAGCGGGCCTGTACGCCCGGCCTTGCCCGAACACGATGGCCTCCATCCGGATCTGCGGCCGCTGATGCTCGGGCTCGTTCTGCCACGCAGGGGAGGAGGTCACCGCTCGTGGATGGTCTGATCGCGGCCGGTGCGCCCCCTGGCGGTCAGGGCCGGCTCACGCGGCCAAGCAGGGTGAGCACACCGTGTGCGGTGCCAAAACGCGGATACTGTTGCTGAGCTGGGGCGTTTGCAGGGCGATTACGCGGCTCTGCTGTACTCGTTGATCAGGCCTGTGACGGTCGTTCGACGGTGGATCCTAGAGGCCATGTCGATGGCCTTGCTGGGGTCGTGCAACGGCGGGAGGAGTGAACGCCCCTGATGCGGGCGATGATGGTTGAAATGGTGTTCGTACTCGGCCAGAACTGTACGCAGGTGCCGCTCGCCATGGATGAGCAGGTGATCGAGGCATTCACGGCGTAGCGTTCCCACGAACCGCTCGGCGAACGCGTTTGCTCGTGGTGACCGGACGGGTGTCTTGATGACCCGCACGCCGGCGGTGGCGAACACCTCATCGAACGAGCGGGAGAACTTGCCGTCACGGTCCCGGATGAGAAACCTGAAGGCGCCGGCGCGTTCACCCAGGTCCATCAGCAGGTTCCGGGCTTGCTGGGTGGTCCATGCGCCCGTTGAATGGGAGGTGACGCCCAGCAGGTGCACGCGGCGTGTCTCGATCTCCATGACGAACAAGACGTATAGGCGCTTGAGGAAGACAGTGTCGACGTGCACGAAGTCGCACGCCAAGATACCGGCGGCTTGGGAGGTCAGGAACTGCCGCCAGGTCGGTGACGCCCGCCGTGGCGCTGGGCCCAGGCCGGCCGCGGCAAGGATCCGGCGGATGGTGCCTTGCCCGACGCGATGGCCGAGGCCGAGCAGTTCACCCCGGATCCGCCGGTGCCCCCATCGGGGATTCTCTCTGGCCAACCGGACCACCAGATCCCGCAGCTCATCCGGGACCGGCGGACGCCCGACTGGGTTCCGGTAAGTCCAGCGTTGATTGACCAGCCGACGGTGCCAGGACAGCAAAGTGCCCGGCGTCACGATCCGATGGAGCCGAAGCCGCGTGGGCAGCGCCTGACGACGCAGCACGGCGACCTCATGACGCAGCACCAGGATCTCCACCTCCTTGGAGGTGTCGCCCCGCGTGAGGAGCGTCAGCCAGCCGAACAACCGGACCATCAGTAGATACAGGAGGCGTAGGAACACGAGCGCTGAGCATAGAAGGCCAGGTCAGATGCCATGGACGAGTTATGGCACCGCACAGGCCTTCAGCGAGATCGGTTCCGGCGACGCCGACCCCGACTGGATTGCGTACTTCGACGCCGCCGAGCTGGCCGGAGTGACCGGCGGGCGATACCTGGAATTGGCCCACCACGACGGCCGATTCGCAGGCGAAGCCCTCGACCACATCCGGCGAGCGGTGGCGCTCCGGCAACGTTCCAGCATGCGCAGCCTTGCGCTAGATCAGGTGGGGCTCGCGTACGCCCACCTCCTCAGTGGTGACCTCGACGAGGCCGTGTCCGTGGGCAGCACCGCAGCCGCAACCGCGGGGCAAGTCCAGTCCGACAGGGTCAGAGTGCAGCTCCGTGAGTTCTATCTTGAGATCGAGACCCGGAAAGATCCCGTCATGGCTCCCCTTCAGCAGCACATCCGCGAAACGCTGGCACGCTAGGAACCGGCGCCTAGGAAGGACTCGATGATGCGTATCGGCGTGACCGGCCACATGAACCTGACCCCGGCAGCGGCCCGCCTCGTCTCCGATGCGCTTCGCGCGCACCTTGCCTCGTTCACCGGTGAACTCGTGGGCGTTTCCTGCATCGCTCGCGGAGCGGACAGCCTGTTTGCCGACGAGGTGCTCGCAGCCGGCGGATCGCTGGAGGTGGTGCTGCCATCGCGGGACTACCGGCAGATCAAGGTGAAGCCGGATCACGCCGAACAGTTCGACCGGCTCATGGAGGCGGCGAAGACCGTTCGGGTCATGGACTTTGACCACGCCTCTCGGCAGGCGTACGAGGCTGCCAACGAGGCCGTCCTGTCATCTGTCGGTGAGCTGGTGGCCGTTTGGGACGGACGGCCTGGCACCGGTTCGGGCGGGACCGCCGAGGTCGTGACCGAGGCCCGGCAACGCGGCCTCCCCGTGACCGTCATCTGGCCCGAGGGCGCCGCGAGAGAATAGGCTCACCAGGTGGTGTAGCCAGTATGACAGCAGCTCGGGGACGGTGCGGAGTAGCCGTATGCTGGCCAGCAACGGGACAAGGCTAATTAGCTGAGGCATGACGGCGGCGGCTTCACCTCTGCCCAGGCAGGGTCACATAGCCTTGCCGTCCCTGGACCAGATATCGGCGAAGTGCTCCACTTGTCGGATGACCAGGTCAATGGCCTTCGCTTCCTGGTCGGGCGGGTAGTTGTAGCGGGCCAGGAGACGCTTGATCGTGGCGCGGAGGCGGGCTCGGACTGGTTCCCGTGCGATCCAGTCCTTTTTGAGGTTGGCCTGCACCTGGACGACAAGATCTCGTGCGATGTTGGCGAGCACCTCGTCACCCATCACGTCGCGGGCCGTGCCGTGATCGGCCACCGCGTCATAGAAGGCGAGTTCGCGCCAATCGAGCTTTGGATCGAACTGCTCGCCGCGTCGGTGGTCATTGGCGATCTCCCTGGCCAGCTCCACCAGCTTGGCGATGATCTCCGCGCTGGTGAGCTGCTCGCGCATGTACCGATACATCAGCTCCTGGAGCCGCTCGGAGAAGGTGGTCCTACGCACGATGTTGTGCTTGGTGACCTCCCGCATCTTCTTCTCGATCAGGCGGCGCAGCGCCTCGGCGGCCAGGTGCGGGGTCTCGCTCTGTGCGAGTTTGGCAACCAGCGCGTCGTTGAGGTGCGTAAGGTCGGCCGTCTCCAGGCCGGCTTCGGCGAACAGGTCGGTCACGCCCTTTGTCTCCACCACGGCGGAGGTCAACTGGGCGAGGTAGAGCTCCACGTCCCGGGCCACGGGCAGGCCGCGGGCTTCGCGGTCCATGGCGTCCAGTTTGGCCATATAAGCGCGGACTTCGACGAAGAACTGGATGTCGCGCCGCCAGTACGGGTTGAGCGGGAACCGCTCGGCGAGGTTGGCCGCATTGGCGGTGAGCGCGAAGAAGCGCTCCAGCCGGTGGGCATGTTCGCGGAAGCGGTACCAAGGGGTCTGCTTGACGTCTTCGACCTTCTTGGACCTCAGCAGGTATTCCGCGACAGCGAGCGCCGCGTCGATGAAGGCGGTCTTACTCGATACGGCAAGCAGTTCCCGCCACTTGGGGCCGTCGCGCAGGATGCCGTCGATGATGTCGTACTCGTTGCGCAGCTCGTCCAACGCACGGTCCAGGTCCTGACCGAGTGTCTGGTCCTTCTGGTCGGCTGCGGAGTATTCGGCGATCGCCGCTTGCAGTTTCTCGGTCAGCGGGGCGTAGCCGACCAGCAGGCCGTCCTCCTTGCCCCGGAAGCGGCGGTTGACCCGCGCCAGGGCCTGCATCAGGCCGGCGCCCTTGAGCGGCCGGTCCAGGTACATGGTATGGATCGGCGGGGCGTCGAAGCCGGTCAGTAGCATGTTGTTGACGATGAGTAGCTGCAACTCGTCGTCGGGGTTCTTAGCTCGGTTGATGACGGCCTTGCGCTGTGAGTCGCGCAGGGCGTGGGCACGTAGCTCCTCGGGGTCCTTCCTGGAGTCCGAGGAGAACACGATCTTCATCACGCCCCTGGCCGGGTCGTCATCGTGCCACTCGGGGCGGAGTCTCCGGAGCTCGTCGTAAACGCGAACACAGATGTCCCGGGTTGCACAGACGATCATCGCCTTGCCGGGCGAGCCGGTCTCCGAGGCGCCGACGAACGGCTGCATCCGCTCGTGCCGCACCTCCCAGTGCGCCACTAGATCGGCGACCAGGTCACGGATGCGGGCAGGCGCACCGTACATCGCGTTCATAGTGGCGACGTGCTGCTCGATGCGCTGCCGCTCCGTCTCGTCCAGGCCATCGGTGATCCGGTTGGCCTCCTCATCGATCGTCTCCGGGTTGGTCTTGCCGTCCAGGACCAGCTCGACGACGCGACTCTCGTGGTAGACCTTGACTGTCGCGCCGTCGTCAGCGGCTCGCTTCAGGTTGTAGACGTCGATGTAGTCGCCGAAGACATTGCGGGTATTGCGGTCCGCTTCCGAGATCGGGGTGCCGGTGAAGGCGAGCATGGTGGCGTGCGGGAGTGCGGCCCGCAGGTGCCGGGCGTAACCATCCAATGCGTCATAGTGGCTGCGGTGTGCCTCATCCACGACGACGATGATGTTGCGGCGCTCCGACAGCAACGGGTGGTCGGTGCCGGACTCCTTTTCCTCTTTGGTCCTGCCGAACTTCTGCAGGGTGGTGAAGAGGATGCCGCCGGTGCGCTTGGTGATGAGCTCCTCACGCAACTCGGCACGGGAGAGGATCTGCTGGGGTTCCTCTGGAAGGATCTCGCTTTCCAGGAAGGTGGAGTAGAGCTGGTCGTCGAGGTCGTTCCGGTCAGTGATGACGATGATCGTCGGGTTGAGCAGCAGCGGATCACGCATGATCAGGTTGCTGGTTAGCGCCATCTCCTCGGACTTGCCCGACCCCTGGGTGTGCCATACGACGCCGGCGCGGCCATCAGTCTCCGCGGCTTCCCGTACGGCTTGTGCGGCGCGGGTGACCGCGAAGAACTGGTGCGGTTTGGCGACACGCTTCATCCGCTTCGAGGGTACGAAGTTGATGAAACGCTGCACGATGTGGAGAAATCGGGCCTGATTGAAGAGGCCGTGGAGGGCGAGCTTCTGGGCCGGTTCGAGGTAGGACTCGACGCGCTTACCCTCTTCATCCAGGTTCCACGGTGCGTAGTGTTCGAAGGGGGTGAAGGGGGTGCCGTATTTGGCGGTTATTCCGTCCGACAGGAGCACGACCGCGTTGTAGCGGAAGGCTGTGGGGAACTCCGCCACATACCACCCGATCTGGGCGTGGGCGTCTTCTAAAGTGGAGTTTTCGTCGCCGCCCCTCTTGAGTTCCAGCACGGCAAGCGGCAGGCCGTTGACGTAGAGGACTAGGTCGAACCGGCGGTTGTTCTCGCCTCGGATCACCGTTACCTGACGGTGGGCGCGGTAGGTGTTGTTGTTCGGGATGGTGAAGTCAATCAGACGGACGGTCGGGTTATGACTCGCACCGAACTGATCGGTGTAGGTGACGCTTCGGATGCCCTCAATCAGGTTCTTGTGCGCCGTGCAGTTCTCCTCGTAGGTGTCCTTGGAGTGCACGCGGGTGGCGTGATCCATGGCGTCCCGGACCGCATCCGGAGGGAGGGCGGGATTGAGGCGCTCGATCGCCTCACGCAGGTCCGGATAGAGGATGAGGTCGTCCCAGGACTTGCGGTTACCCGAACCGGGGGCGAACTCGTTGCCGTGGGCGGGCTCCCAGGAGAGTTCGGCCAGTTCGTCGTGGGCGAGGCTCTCCCAGTCAGCTTCGAGGGGGCGGAATTTGGGTGTTGAGGGGCGAGGAGGGGTCATGTCATATCCTCGACAATCTTCTCGGCATCCCGAACCCGGAGATGGCCGGACATGAGTTGAGGGAGCAGGGCGTCACGTAGCTCCGCCAGGGTGAGCGATTCCCTGAGCGCGTAGTCTGCACGCTCCTCCAGGGAGTCAAGCTGGGGACGGAGTCTGCGTTGCTGTTCCGGAGTGGGCAGGGAGATTTCGAGGCTGCCGAGTTTGCTTCGGCTGAGTTCGGTCTGACCTGTGCTACCTTCTCCCAGCCCTTCAATCTCCGGTTGAGCTCTGAGCATCGCTAGACCAGCACAAACCGGATCGACTTTGGTTGCGTCGAAGCGGACGATTGAGACATGTGAGTCTACGGTTGCTTCGATCTGGCGCGTCCAGCGAGCGACCCGGCCTAGCGTTCCAACCCCGGTAGAGTTCACCAGAACGTCGTTTGATTCCAAGAGCTTCGGAGTCTTTACCTTGTCGCGAATAGTGATCCGGGAGGGTTCCAGATTAACGCGGCCATCACGAATACACTTCTGATTGAGCACGATTAGATCGTTGGGTGCGTCGGAATACTTGGGAGCAACGCCCCGCGTGATGACGCTGGTCAGCGAACCGACAGAGATTTCGTGGACGCCATCGAGGGCGAGTGCATGAGTCAGTAGCTTCAGCCCAAGACTCCGAGATCCGACGGCAATGCGCTCGTTGACGGCTATCTTGTCGTCCAGCGCCCCTAGTACGTCAACAATCGCTATCTGCTCCGACAATGGGGGAACGTAGAGTGTTAGCTCCTTCGCAGACTTCACATTGAAGTGCTGCTGTACAGCACCAACGGTGTGAGCCCGCACGAACGACTGAGCTGTCTCGTTGATCGCATAGCACAGGAACCGTGCATCAACCTCTGGTCCTGGCGTTGCGATCACGAGATCCGAACAGTTAAGTGGTCCGACTCCTTCTGGAACTACAGCTGCTGTACCGGGTTCGCCGGTTCGGACGATTACCAAATCGCCGGAGTTTAGCTGTGATTTCACCAGCCGCTCATGGAACTCTTGATCGATATAGACGACTGAAGAGAAGTCGATCCATCCACGCTTGATGTTCTGTGAACGCAGGAATGGAACTCCGACGGATACATACTGCGACGCCATGGATCCCACATGGCCAACCGTGATCCTGGTACATACATCAGTTAGGCGGCGCTGCAGCCAGTCGTGCATTTAGGATCTCCTCTTGAGTCGCGAACTCGAGCTCTTCCGAAGTGTTGGGCTGGCCTTCAGCAGCGAGTAGTTAGGTATTTCGCGGGCCGCTGCGTCATCGGCTCTGACGGCTTCCATCGCCTGGTGTTGGGTATCAACGTCCTCATAGCGGGCGTGATAGGTGGCCTCGGCTTCACTGTGAGAGCCCCGTCCGGCTCCGGGCAGGCGCTGCATATCGTTGACTCGAATGAACTGGAAAGTAGTCCTCGCCCGCTCGATGATCGTGATCTGCTGGCGCCGACGCGCCCGTCGCTCGGCGAAGTGGAGGAACTGGGTGGTCAGGCTGTTGAGCATGGCGACCTCATCCGAGCTCAGGTAGCTCTTGGCGACTGTGACGTCGGCCTTGCGGACACGGGAGCCCTTGAAGCTGAGGCCCATGTTGGGCTTAACCGGATCGGTTATTTGGGAGCGCTCGTCCTCGGTCCCGTAGAGGGTTAGTGCTCCGGAGGGCTCAGCCACCGAGTCTTTCCAACTGCTCTCGAACGGTCCGAGTTAGCTCGTCTGACTTGTCGAAGAGTTGGAACAGTTCCTTCTTCAACCCAGCGATCTTTTCGGCCAGGACGTCGGCGTCCTCCTCCTCGGCCTCGACTGCCCCCACATACCGGCCAGGCGTGAGTGCGTAGTTGTGCGACCGCACGGTCTCCAGGTCGGCTGAGAAGCAGAAGCCTGGCTCGTCCGCGTACTCCAGCCCGGCCGACCGGGCGGAAGGCGTACCCCTCCACGCGTGATAAGTGCCGCCGATCTTGAGTAGATCGTCCTCGGCCAGGACCCGCTCGGTCCGGTCGATCATAGTGCCCATGCTCCGGGCGTCGATGAAGAGGATCTCACCGCGCCGGTCGATCAGCCGCCGACCGCCCTGCGGGGTCTTGTCGCGGGTCAGGAACCAAAGGCAGGCCGGAATCTGCGTCGTGCGGAAGAGTTGCGGCGGCAGCGCGACCATGCAGGCCACCAGGTCATGTTCGATCAGCTGCTTGCGGATCTCGCCCTCGCCGCTCTGCTGCGAGCTCATCGACCCGTTGGCCAGGACGATCCCGGCCGTGCCTCGCTCGCCCAGTTTGCTGATCATGTGCTGGAGCCAGGCGTAGTTGGCGTTGTTCGCCGGAGGCACGCCATACTTCCAGCGAGGGTCCTCGATATTGCGTGACCACTCCTTTTGATTGAAGGGTGGGTTGGCCATGACGAAGTCGGCCTTGAGGTCGGGGTGCTTGTCGTCGTCAAATGTGTTGCCCCAGCGCGGCCCAAGGTTGCCGTCAATACCATGGATGGCCAGGTTCATCTTGGCCAGCCGCCAGGTCCGCTCGTTGTTCTCCTGCCCGAGGACCGAGATATTCGACTTCTGACCCGCGTGCGCCTCAATAAACTTGCCTGCCTGGACGAACATGCCGCCCGAGCCGCAGCATGGGTCGTAGACCCGGCCCTCGTACGGCTCCAGAATCTCCACCAATAGCCTGACCACACTGCTAGGGGTGTAGAACTCGCCAGCTTTCTTACCCTCGGCCCTGGCGAAGTTGCCCAGGAAGTACTCGTAGACCTCGCCCAGCACATCCTGAGCTCGGCGGTCGCCGTACCCGGAGAACTTGGCGTTGTTGATGAGGTCGACTAGCCCCCCGACGATCTTCTGATCGACCCGGTCCTCGTTGAAGATCTTGGAGAGGGTGCCGGTCAGTGCGGCGTTCTCGCGCATGATGGCGTCCAGCGCGTTGTTGAGCAGCTCGCCCACGCTCTGCGTCTTGGCCTTGCCCGAGATCCACGACCAGCGGGCCTCCTCGGGCACCCAGAAGACGTTGTGCCCGGTGTATTCGTCCTTGTCCTCAAGGAACTCCGCCTGCCGCTCCTCGGGCATGCCCTCGTCAGCCAACTCCTTGGCCAGAGCCGTACGCCGCTCGTCGAAAGCGTCCGAGACATACTTGAGGAAGATCAACTCAAGGACGAACTCCTTGTACTGCGCGGCGTCCAGGGAGCCACGCAGCTTGTCGGCAGCCTTCCACAGTAGGTCGCGGATCTCCTTGGCCGAGGATGCGGTGAACAGCTCCGCCTGGTCGGCGCGCTTGGCAGGGGGCATGGGAAGGTCGTCTCCTTTAGGTGATCGTGAGCGTGCCGTCGGCCATGCCGGCGGCGGTGAGCTGGTCTAGGGCGGCTAGAGTTGCGGCCTGCCTCTGCAGGAGCGACCCCAGTCGGTCGATCTCGGCCAGAAGAGTGTCGTACCTTTCGGCCTCGTCGGGGGAGAGTTCCGGGATAAGAAGCTCCTCCAGTCGCCGCGGCACTCGCAGCGCGCCCTCGACTCTGCGATGCTCGGCCGCGGCGGCGCGCAGCAGGGCGGCCAACACCCGGGGCCGCACCGGGCGCTCGGCGTCTGGTCGCGTCCGCAGGATGCGGGCCGGGAAGGCGACGACAGAAGAGCCCTCCGAATCGACCAGAGCGCCCAACTCCGGGTTGGCAGTGATCACGATGTCGCCGGGTCGGGTAAGTGCCCCGTGCTCGAAGGCTTGGGTGAAGGCCAGCAGGTTGGTGCGGTGTGCGCCCAGAGGCGCCCGGCCGAGCACCTCCTCTGGCGTGATGACGATCAGGTCGCCATCGGTACTGAGGTGTTCGTCCTTGACCCGGTGACCTGGAATCTTGCGTACCCGGCGTTCCTTGAGCATGCGGGCGACACTGGTTCGCACGGCCTGGTCGCCCTGCCGTTCGATGGCCCGGATGCGAAGCTCGGCTGGCTCCTGGTGCATCAGCTTGGCGAATTCGATCTCCAGCTCCGCGATACGAGCCGGTCGCTCCCGTACCTTCTCGGTGTGCCGAGTCTCCCGTGGCCGGTGCCGCGGTGTGAGAGCGGTACCGGGCCGATCGTTGAGGACCTGGACGGGAAGGATCACGCCGTGCCGTATGGCGTGCCTATTGTCCTCACGCCAGTGGGCAGCCCGGAAGATATCGACGTCGGCCATCAGCGTGTCGACCGACTGCTCACTGAGGGGGATGGAGGACAGGTCCGCCAGCAAAACCAGGCCAGTTCGCCGCTCCTCCGGTGTTCGTGACAGGACCCACACGGCCGTCCGGTAACCGGGGCGATGACGGAACACACCCTCGGGCAGCGTGACCACTGCCTTGAGCAGGCCTTCGGTGAGGAACCAGCGGCGCAACAGATCAGCATCTTCATGCGGTGCAAGCGCATGGGCCAGGGCATCGGCCGGTCCCAGTACGACCGCGACGCGGCCCTGATCGAGCCAGTCGATGAGATCGGCGATGCGCGTCAGCACCGGGTGAGCCCGGCGGGTCTCTGCGGGCTCATAGGGCAAGACGCAGACCACGAGGTCAGGGTCCCCCCACCCGTCGAGGTTCGGCTCGTGACCGTCGGCCACATCAAACTGCAGATCAGTGAGCCCGCGAACGAACATCCGGCGGCGAGCCAGCCGGGCCATGGCTGGATCCGGATCAGCGGCGAGGAGGGAGTGCTCAGGCGCTTGTTCATGCACTGATGCCAGCAGTCCGCCGGTTCGGGCGTACGGCGTGGCGACGATGCTCCCCTCGGAAAGGGCCGCGGCTCCGGAGAGCTGGGCGAGCATCCGCGAAACCAGCGGCGCCGGCTCATCCAGGACCAACTGTCCGGCGCCCAGGTGGTGGCACTTGTCCAGCACCCACTCGAACGCCTCCCCGGGTGTGTAGGCGGCGTCAACCAGGTCATCGGTCAAGCCGGCAAGTTCGGTGCCAGTTTCCGGGAAAAGCGTTATGACCTCGGTCAAGAGATAGGCGTCGTCAAAGTCGACGCGAGCGGCGTGCTGTACCAGAGCATCCCAGGAAATGGTGCTCAACGGCGCGTCCAGGTGATGGCGTAGGCAGATCAGGGAGGTAAGCGTGGCGACCAGGGCAGAGGCGGGCAGGCGATCGCGCCAGGCACTAAGGCTGTGAAGGGCCAACTCGGCCCGTAGCGTGCCGGGGTCAGCCTTGCCGCGCCCCGTTTCCAAAAGCCAGGACACCACCTGTTCGCTGTCGAACAGAGGCCGGCCGTGATCGCGGGAGATGGGCTTGGGGAAGTCCTTGTAGCGGCGGGCCCAGGTTGTGGCCACGGGGCGCTCAACTTTGGCCAAGTCCGCGATCTCGGCGAAGGAGATCAGCGAGGGTCGCCGCTCGGCCATGGCGATCCCCCTTCTCGATAGTCATCTGCGGTTGCGATCATCACTGTACATCCGCCCTTTGGCTCGCGTACGGCAAATGCTGATAAGGGGGGTTATCGACGTAGGTTCAGCGTTCGTCAAGCTCCCTGAGACACAGTTCTCTCATCAATCCCTTCGGGCTTGAAGTCCGACCGCGAGAGGACTCGACATGACCGACCACACCCCCGGCACAGGCCCCTATCCGCAGCCGCCGTACCAGCAGCCCTTCCCCCAGTCCGGCTGGCAGCCGACCGCCCCCGTGGCGCGCCCGGCCCGTCCTGGCCGGCCCCTCCTGGCCCACAGCCTCACCGCGATCGTCTCGTTGGTCATCGGCCTGGGCATCGGCGCGGGCAGCGGCGCCGGGACCTCCGCCTCCCCGCGCCCCACCGTTAAGGTGACTGAGACCGCGCAGGCCGAGGCTGCGCCCGCGGCAACTGAGACGGTCACCGCTGAGCCCACGGCGGACCCGGAGGCAAGCGCCCCGCAGACGGCCTTCCCCGGTGACGGTCAGTACCTCGTCGGCGAGGACATCAAGCCCGGGACCTACAAGACGGCCGGGGCCGATGGCACCAACTGCTACTGGGCCCGTCTGAAGAACGCCTCCGGCGAATTCGACGCCATCATCGCCAACGACAACGTTCAGGGCCAGACCAGGGTGACTCTCAAGAAGGGCGAGTACTTCGAGACCAACGGGTGCCAGGACTGGAAGCAGGTGGGTTGAGATGTCCCCGATTTACCTTGTCGTGCTGGCGATCGTGCTCATACTGGTCAGTGCCGCGATCGCCTATCTGGTCGCCCGCGGCCGCGCGGCGGACGAACGTGTTGCGTTGAAGCTCGCCGAGGAACAGCGGACCCAGGCTGCCGAGCAGGCGAATGTGCTGCGTGCCGAACGAGACAGGGCCCAGAGGCAACTGGCCGATCTGAGTCAGGCCCACACCACCGCGCTGACCGAGCGCAGGACACTGGATGAGCAACTCGGTCGGCTCAGCGCTGAGTTGGAAGCGACTCGGAGCAGCCTCCAGCGGGAGACAGTTGACGCACAGCGTCTGCAGCTAGAACTTCAGGCGGAGCAGGAGCGGGGAGCGGAAACCGACCGTCGTCTCCACACGGCAGAGCTCTCGATCACAGAACTGAAGGCGAAGGAGTCTGTTCTTCGCGGGGAGATTCAGGACCTGAGGACGCAGGTGGCCGAGCTGATAATGCAGAAGCAGGCACTGCTGGAGCAGGCCGCTACGGTGCATGCCGTCCGCCAGGAGCTCGATCAGACCCGCTCGGACAACAACCGACTCCTGGAGGAGACGCTGCGCGCGGCGACCGCCGAGATGCTGAAGAAGTCCCAGGCCGAGCTGGTGACCAAGGCCGAGACAACCCTGAACGCGGCGAGCAGACCCGTCCGTGATCAGTTGGCGGAGATGGACCGGCAGCTCAAGGAGTTCTCCACCACTCGCGTCGCGGCCGAGGCCACGCTGAGCCAGCAGCTGATCACCCTGACCGAGGAGGGACAGCGGACTCGGAAGGAAACCAGGGCGCTTGTCGAGGCGCTCAAGAAGCCGCAAGTGCGCGGTTCTTGGGGCGAGATGCATCTCAAGAGGGCCGTGGAACAGGCCGGCCTGGTCGAGCGATGCGACTTCGACACTCAGGTGCACTTCGCCGACAGCGAGGGGTCGCTCCGGCCTGACATGGTGATCCACCTGTCGGGTGGCAAGCATGTTGTCGTGGACTCCAAGGTTCCGATGGCAGCGTTCATGTCCGCGATCGAGGCCGTAGATGAGGCAGAGGCGGACGGGCACTGGGCCGATCACGCCCGGCAGCTGCGTAATCACGTGGACGCCCTCGGGAACAAGGAGTATTTCCGGAAGGTCGCCGCTTCACCGGAATTCGTCGTGCTCTTTGTGCCCAGCGATGCCTTTCTCCAGCCGGCGCTGGAGAAGGAGCCAACCCTGCACGAGTACGCGATCGCCAAGAACGTCCTGATCGCGACGCCGACCTCGCTCATCGCTCTGCTCCGCACCGTGGCGTTCGCGTGGACACAGGCGGCCCTGCAGGACAACCTCAAGCAGGTCTACGAACTCGGTCGCGAACTGTATGAGCGGCTCTCGGTCATGGGTGGGCATCTCAACACGCTTGGCAAGTCTCTCGACCGGTCGGTCAAGGCTTACAACGACACGGTCGGCTCGATGGAGGGCCGGGTCATGGTGACGGCGCGTAAGTTCCACACGCTCAAGGTTGTGGAAAGCCAGCTGGTCGAGCTCAAGGCAGCCGAGCAGGCTACGCGACCGCTTGGTAGTCCAGAGCTCGTAGAATCGGCCAACGCCACGGCAGGCATCCGAGCGATCCCGCCAGCACCTGGCACCGAAAACGGGATCGCCGGTTGATGAAGGATCATCGCGGCGTCAGCCCGCCCTCGCTGATTCACCACGTAGCCGCAGACCTTGTCGCCCGACAGGCAGCTCTTGGCAAGCAAGGTACGGGCCAAGGTCGCTGAAGACAGCGCGTGGCCTCGGGCGTTTGCAGAGCAAGTCTGCGATCTGCTCGGTCAGGAACCGGAGCCCGTACGGACGTTGCGAGCTGTAAGACGCCATCTTCAGATTCCCCGGCAACCTAAGAAATTGTCTGTAGATGAGCGTACCTTGGTCACGCAGCCCAGCCGAAGGCACACCGAGAGCGACGCCCGGTGTCCGAGGGCAGGTTGGACCAGTTCGGACCGTCCGCCTGAGAAGGCGACTCACCACCAAGGTTTCACGCCATGGATGAACTGCTCATTACAAACCGTTGCGTACCACTGCATGGAGATCGAGCAGCGTCCCACTCGATGCTTGTCGTGATGGAGGTGTCGCGGTGACGTCGTCAGGGTCGAAGAACGCAGGCGTCCAGTTGGATGCGCCTGGCTGGGCTGAGAACCTGTCGTTCCGGGAGGAAGATGGTGACTACGTCACCGTAATGTTGTTGGCAGCAGGGCTCGCAAGGATTAGGGACGATCGACGTCGAATGGATGCGGGCGAGCACCTGACCCGCACATCGGCGGAGCAGGGACTGCTGCCAGCGCCGTGGCGATCGGGAATGACGCGGTTGTGGTGGCGATTCCATACCGCGGGAGAGACCCCGCCACGAAACGATCTAGAGCTTTTCGAACTGTGCCGAAGGCCGTTCAGGGAGTGGCCGATCGCTCTACGCCTGTCGGTAGCCGACATCGAGGAGAGCTTGCTGGACGGCGACGAACTGACGCCGATGGCAGAGCAGGCAGCGCGACTGTCGATCCGTGATGTCGAAGCCGAACTGGTTGAGAACCTGGTGTTCCGGGAGCTCATGCTCGTCGCGGAATTGAACGCGACAGACGAGGCCGAAGTCCAAACACATTACTGCGAACTACGTCGGCTCCTCATCGACAACCCAATCCTGACCGAAGCCAAAGTACGCCGGCTCACCGGCCGATTTCCCAAGCATGGGCGCAACGGACAGCCGATGTTACAGCGCTTCATCCAGGCGGCTTACGTGCATCGGGCTTCCCAAGGACAGGTGAAGATCGATGTCTGCGACATTTGCGGTAACCCTACGCAGCGGGGCATCGACGGCTGTGGCACTACGGGTTGCACTGGACGCACAACTGATCTCGTCATTGACGCAGTGGGCGGCTACTACGTTCAGCACCGCGCGACCAGGAGGTTCTTCCGCGATCCCGGACTGGTCGAGGCCAGAATCCTGGACCGTCTCGCCGAGATGTCGGCGGAGAGACCGATCAGCGTCGAGGCATGGCCGGGCCTGGACGCCTACGACATCCGGGTGTCGTTCCTGTCCGGGCGCGACGTGGTCGAGGTGTGGGGCGCGGACGCCAAGGATCAGGTGAGTCCGGGTCTGTTGGGGCTCGGATTCACCTGGCGACCCGACCCGCCCTGCGACAGGCGCTTCCTGGTGTTGCCGACACACCGCGCCGACCAGCCAGGTTATGTCGCCGATCTGCGGGCCGAGTTGCAGGGGAGGGTGTCGGGTGTCTCTGTCGTTAGCGAGGACGCCTTCGTCGCCAGTGTTGTCGCCAGGGCTGAGGAGGTAGTGGAGCGATGAGGGATCATTCCTCGTGGTGCCAGGAGTTGGTGGACGAGCTGGAGGCCAGCGATGTTCTCCCGGTAGGGCGTCTGTCGGCGCGCGATCTGGTCGCGCTCGAGCTCGGCCTACACTTCTTGCATCGTCATTTCGAAGGCGAACCGATTGGTGCGCTGTGGCCGATCTTGTCCGGCTATGTGCTCGTGGAGCCGGAGCTCCAACCAGTGGTGCGCAGGCTCAGGCACCGGATGGGCGACATGGGTCGGCGGGGGTACTGGCGAGTGTCCCTCGATCACTACCGGCGGTTGCCTGTCGAGGTCCGTGGTTTCACCCGTACGGATGACGCGACTCGGAAGATCAACGATCAGACCAGTTTCATTCCACATCGCTCGTCGGTGTGCCCCCAGCGGTTCGACTACTACGAGGCGGCACTGACCGATCCGGTGTCCTACGACCTCGAACCCGTGCGACCTCAGGCTGAGCCGGGCAAGCTCTACACCTTCTTGAGGCGCGACAAGGTCGAGGAACGTGTTCGCATCCCGAAGGGCATCGAGCTACTGCCGCCTCCTCCTGCCCTGACGCTACGGCAGCATCGGGAGCGCGACGCTTGGCGAATCAGTTTCGAGGAGGATCTGGCACCAGTCGCCGTGTGCTTCGATAGCGCGCTTGCGGACAAGCCTGAGATCACGAACCGCAACTGGGTCGATCGCCTCAACAAGATCGTTTTCTGTGCTGTCGACAACGAGACAGGCAAACTCATCGAGATGCCCGAGGCCTTTGACGTCAATGGGGTCGAGCACATCGTCGGACTGATGAACAGCGGCAAGTCCACGCTAGCCGACCTGATGACCGGGGACCGGGTCGAGAAGGGCTACCACGTCACCCTGGTAGTCGGGTCGGTCACCGATGTCTATGCCAAAGTGTCGTTCCTGCGCAGCGTCGGGATCGACGCCGTGCCGCTGGTCGGTAAAAACAGCCGCACCGAACACGCCGCACGATACTGGCGGTCGACGCTGGCAACCTCGCTCAGTGTCTTCCCCACTGACAATGATCCCGCGGCTGACTTCGTCAACACGATCTGCCTGCTCGACCCATTGCGCGAGACGAACCATCCCGAGTGGGCGCCACTCTCGCCGGAGAACTTCCCCTGCCGAAACGCCCTGCGCTCCACCGACGGGGAGAGCAAGGTTCACGATTGCCCGTTGCTGGCCGTCTGTCCCCAACAGGAGACCGAGCGGCGGATCGCTCATGCGCAGGTTTGGGTGACGACCGCGCCCGGTTTTGTCGCCAGCCGGGCCGAGCCGTCTGAGGCGAAGATGCGGTGGCTCGAAGCCTGTCAGCATCACACCGACCTGATCATCATTGACGAGGCGGACAACGTACAGCAAGACCTCGACGACAGGTTCGTGCAGTATGAAACCCTCGTCGCCCCCGGCGAGGGCTGGACCGACCGGACCACGATCAGCAAGGTGAACGGCTTCGACCGGATAGGCCGGCTCCAGCTTCGGGACCGCAATGTGATCCGGTTCAACGACTACGACCGGATCCACCAGCGCGCGATCGACAAGCTGTACGAACTCGTCTTGAATGACCAAGGCCTGTACGAGGTGATAGGAAAGGCGCCGTTCACCGGATATTCGCTGCTGTTGCAGGTCGCTCGCATGATGCACGGTCTGCCGCTGAAGCGCATGGACGACAACGCGGCGCTCGAGGATGCCGCCGACGACTTTTTCCGCCAACACCTGGAGATCTTCACTGAAGGCATCCTGACGGCAATCCCCGAGCAGCTCGCTCAAATAGTAGTGGCTCTGCAGGCCGATATCCCTGACGAAGACGCCATCGACGAGGCGATCAATGACTGGCTAGTGGAACACGCTCCCCCCGGGCAGCTAGCTCATGTCCGGGCCAACGCTGCCATGCTCACGACGCTCTTCCAAGCAGGGTTCTGGGCGAGCCGCATCACCACCTCGTTCTTCGAGATGTCCACGCTCTATCCGGCGGTGGCCGCATCTCTGCCCCTGGACGATGAGGACACCTTCTGGCGACAGCAGCCTCCCCGTGACTACCAGCCGCTGATCCCTGAGGCACCCATGGGGAACCTCCTTGCGCTGCAGTGGCTGCCCAACCGTCTGGGGAACACTGGCGCGTTGAGAATCCTGTGGGTTCGCGGCGTCGGTCGGTGGCTCCTGCACCACATGCATGATCTCCTGGAACCCGAGGGCGTTCAGGGACCGCACGTAATTCTCACCTCGGCAACCAGTTGGGCTCCGGGCTCGTCGTTCTACCACATTCCGATTCCGCCATCGGCGGTCCTGCGGGAGCCCGTGGAGGACCGGCGCGCGTTGGCGCAGAGCAAGCTGTGGTTCCGGAAGAGCCTGCGCCCAGACGGTAAGAAGCCCATCGCAGTGTCCGGGCGGCAGGGAACGGAACGCAACGACGCCCTCCGGCAACTCGTCAGCGGGATCTGTTTGCCCCGGCCTGGAGCAGTGGTCAGCCTCCTGGAGCAGGTACGGGCTGATCTAGACGACGACCGCCAGCAGGTCTTGTTCGTCGTGCTCAGCGGGGCTGAAGCAAAGTTGGTGGCAGAGCACATCAACCTGAGAACCCCCTATCGCGCCCGCAACGTGACCCCAGACGCCAACGATCCGGGACAGTACGGCCTCCACCGCCGCATGATCACCAAGTTTCCAGAGTCCGGAGACGACATTCTCGTTGCCGCGGAGATGGCGATCCAACGTGGCTACAACATCCTCAACGCCAATCGCACCGCAGCTCTCGGAGCGGTGTTCTACTTGGCGCGTATCCACCCGCCGCCCACCGACCCGAAGTTTCCACTCTCCCTCATCAATCAGCGCGCCATGGCCTATCTCATGGACCCCGCCGGTGCCTCGTCCACGATGCCCCTGTCCTCCATCGCGGAAGCGGCCAAGGAACTGGGCAACAAGGCGCGCGCCGACTGGTACAACCTGATGAGCCGCCCAGCCTTCTTCCGCCGCCTGGACGACCGGACCGAGAGGCCCGCCTTCGTCGCCAACGCCCTCGTCCCGATGGGGCAGACCATCGGACGCAGCATCCGGGGCCACCAGCCCACGCACGTAATCCTTACTGACGCGGCCTTCGCTCCTCGACACGCCGACCCGGACGAGCGGGCACCAGACACGCCCCGCACCAGCCTGATTGTGGCAGCCGATCAACATCTGTCCTGGCTGCTGAAAGAGCCCGCAAACAGCGCGTCCGTGCAAAACATCCGCGACCATGCCATCGCCGAAGCCGTCTGGGGTCTGCTTGGCGACCTGTTCCGCAACCGAGACATGGGGCACTGATGCCGCGTTACGACCATCTCCGACTCATCGCCTATGAGATCACGTCCGGAGCGTCGCTGCCGGTAACCTGCCTGACGGCAAGGTTCCCGAGACTGTGGCTACGTCGGATCAGGAGCCAGGCCCCCCATGGGGATGACCGCAAGCTGCCTACCTGGTCTCTCGTCGAACTTCTAGACACTCTGGACCCCAATATCATCCACGTGGCCGGCAATGTCGACGATGAGTACTGGCTCATCAGCCACGCTCGCGTCGACAGGCAGGTCATCCGCACCGCCGTCGCCGTCTGGGCCTCAACACGCGTCACGCCCGAGCGGCCCGACCTGGACTGGTTCGACCTGCTCGATGATGAAGAACTCGACTGGCGACCGACCCAACTGGACCTTCTCGCAAGTCGGACCCACCCGAACGGCACCGTTAAACCGGACCCAGCCGTCTTTCGGATGCTGCCTGGCTACCTTGCCAGCCTCGTCGCGGCCGCAGGGATGCAGATCCGCGGAGAACACCGCTCGTTCATCCTCGGCCCGGTGGACAACTCCGGTCACCGTTCCGCCATCTGGTGGCCGCCCGAGCGCATCGACGACCCCAAACTCGGAGCAGGTCTGTGGGCGCCAAAGATCGACTTTCATGTGGAGACTGTGCCGACCCACGGCCGAGCCCGGGTCCATGCCGAACTCAGCACCGTCCGCTTCCCTCTGCAACCCATTCGATACGTGCCCGCGAGAGGAAGCGGGTCGCCAAGCATGATGCTCTGGCTCCTCGCAGGCAGCGGCTACGTGCGGGCGGCCGAGCAGCCCACCCTCGTGAGCGCCGGCATCGGGCGACGCCGCTTCGGTGACGGCTATCGGTGGGCCTGGAACCCCGGACTCGCGCAGGCCCTGGCCCATCTCACCCATCACACTTTCCCTGACCCGCACGACGTGGTCATTGCCCCAGCTGCCTACATCAATCAGCCGGTGTCCGCCTATGCCCTCTACTCCACCGGCACCAAGCTCAGCGCCCCCAGCGATGAAGATACCGACGACAAGGCGGTGAAGTCGGTGCTACACGCGGCCAAGACTGGGTTTCTGCCGATCGACCACTATGACCTGCATATCAGCATGGGGAAGGCCCTGGAGCCACTGGGAATCGTGGCGGTGCCGGACCTTCAAGAAGCCAAGACGGCCGTCCCACGCTTCTTTCGCCCCATCGTGGACGCCCACGCATCCTACACGCTCGAGCTGTGGACCGAGTCGCCAGTCACCAGGCAAGCCATCCTCGCCGCGATCACCCATGGGCTCGGCTACAACGAAACAGCTTCAGCCGCCCGTACCGCAGATGACGGTGAGGTTATCGAGATCCACTCCTTCAGCGGCCCGTGCAACCTCACAGTGGAGCTTCGCCAACAACACGACATCGCAGCAGGCATCCCCCGACCCGCAAAAGGCGAGAAGCAGGGAACCCAGGCGACCCGCCGGATCAAACACATCGAACAAATGATCGGCAGAAGTGTCGATCGTCGGGCTGCCATCGTCGAAATCCGGACTCCGGCCTACTTCGAGGCAATCAACAAGGACGATCCCTATCGCGTCCTGAAGCAGGCGTTTCCGCCGTTGAACCGGCGCCTGCAGTGCATCCACCCCATCAATCACTACGTGCCGAAGCCCGATGCCAAGGTGGTCAAGAAGACTCTCCCCGAAACACAGTTCACGCTGGGCGACATTCACCGCGCCACCGCAGCGGTCCAGGACGCTTTGCGGTCCCTGGGACGCGTGGGTGTGCTCCCTGCCCCGCCTGGGATCACCGGCAACTTCGAACTGATCGGCATCTGGCTTGAGACCCGCAATGGGGCAGATATTCCCATCGTCGTCCGCATCACCAGCGACGGCACCGCGACGGCCCAACTCGCTACCAGCGACGGTACCGAGGAACTGCCCTACGCTGATCTGCCTCTCGCCTTGACCGCCGGCCAAGGAAGGCTACCCCGGCGGAAGGGTAGCAATTTCCGGATCCGAATCGCTGAGTTCCTCGCCGCGGCACTCGGCATCGACCAGGTCACCCATGACCGTGCAGTCTTCATCCGGACCAGTACCTTCCGCACCCGTGGCTGGGACTGGCTCCAAGACCAGCATCTCACTCCCAACAGGCTCGTGCTACCTGGCCGCAATCCCGCAGACGACAGCGTCGAGTACCTCCTGCCCGCGAAATGCCCCGGGCTTCGCGTCATCCGCATCCGCGAACGTGACGCTCAGGAAGAAGTCCCGCGAGCGCTCGGTGTCAAGGAAGAAACCTACGGTCGGACCAGTGGCGTATACCCCTTCAACGACCACGTGTTCTACGCCGTAAACCCCAGATCAGACCAGATGCAGACCCCTCTAACGGTCACTAAGCTCGATCCTGACCAGACCAGGAACGCCCTCAAACAAGGCAGCAACCCCAACCCAATCGAGATCGTCACGGCCTTCCTCCAGCCCGGAGACGAGCGCCGAGCATGGGCAACGTACACCCAAGCACTCCGCCGCGCCGCCCTTCACACCGACATCGCCTCGACGCTGCCTCTACCGCTCCACCTGCCTTCGTTGGCCGATGAGTACCTGCTTTAGGGGGAAGGCCACAACGCGTTACTCACTCTGATCAAGCGCTTCTCGAATAGTTGATGCTGCCGGGGACCCAAGTCGGGCAGATCGTGAGGTTCTGTTGCCGCAGTTGTGGGATAGTCGGCACAATCCTCTGCTTCGACCCAACGATAGGCGGGTGGCACTGCCGTGACAATCAGACGTGACAAGGAGCGCACGGTGGCGTTCTTCGAGATCGTCGACAAGGAGAATCAGAGGATCGAACAGATTGACTGGCCTCAGATCTTGGGCAAGGTCTTCCACGCCTCCATCAAGGAAAGGACCCACCTGGGCAAGCTGCGCACGCTGGTTGGTCACGTGATCACGTACGACGAACAAGATCATCTGCTCTTGGGCAAGGTCAAGGACGAGACCGAATGGGTGGAACGTATCAACTTTGAGGACGGTTCGATCGAGCAGTTCACCTCCGCTGAGAACCAGGGGCTGCTGGAGACATCCGTCGTTTGCTTCCTTGCCTTCGGCAACGTCGTCGGTATGATCCGCGGCTCGACCTCGGCCCCGGGGTGTTCAGCCCTAGAGGAGTGGATCAACGGTCTGTCTCTGCTGGATCGAGAGATCAAGGTTCGGGCAATCATCAACAGCAGTGCCATGGAGAAGATCAGGAAGGCCAACGGCGCTCGCATGATGGAGCTGCGCGTGGGCACAAGTAAGGCAGCGGTGATGGCCGAGTCAGGCAACCGGCTAGGCCGAACCATGAGGACGTTGCGCGAAGAGTATGGCGACATCAAGGTCACCATCATGGTAGAGGTCGCTGCCGACAAGGCCCACCGGCGCGCTCAGCATGAACTGCTTGACGACGTCATGGAGCTCGCCGCCCACAGCGACGTGACCGAGAGGGCCAAGGCCAAGCTCACCTACTGGGACAACAGCGAAGATGCCCACGCCGAGGATGTGAACCTCATGCAGGAGCGCATCACTGCAAAGCGGACGATCCCTAGCCTGGATGACAGTGGCCAGTCCATCCGAAATTCGTCGGCTGTGGCTGCCATTATGGACGTAGCAGTTCAGCATGATCGCGAGCTGCGTCTATCTGTCGATGCGACCTGAGGCTAAGGTCAAGGGAGACATACGAGGAGGCACGCATGTCGCGGGAATCCCGGCTCGCCGACCTGATCCTCGAACACCCCACGGTGGACCTACTGGCTACGGCCTGTCTCGTTGGTCCTCACCTTGCGCTTGTCCTGGTCCTTGGTCACGGTGACATCATCGGGTGGATCCCGCAAGGCGATCGGCGGGACCTGTACGGTATCGGCGGCGCCGTCATCGCCATCATCTTCTCTGCCTCGGCTGCGGCCATCGCCCACTACGCGAGCGCATCCGGCAATCGTGCTCGCACGCTCAAGAAGAGCGTGGGGCCTGTTCTCCGCCGCCAGTGGTTGGGGACACTTATCGTCCCAGGTTTGTCTGCATTCATGTGCCTGTTGGCCATGGCGCTTGATGGAAGCAAGAGTGGCGGCCTAAGTGTGGCGCGCTGGCTTTTTGAGGTCGTGGTCGTTCTTTCTATATTTAAATTCATCCGCGCAATGTATCTGTTCCAGGCCATGCTTGATGTAACCGACTTGGATGGGGTTGATGCCGGCCGTGCGCCAGCCCCACAAGTAGGGCAGCGCTGGCGGGACAAACCTGGTGATCGAGTGAGCCAGGCTGTTTAATTCAGTGACGTGGTCGGCGGAACTTCAAGCCCGCAGAATCTCATGAACGGCGCTCCCCTGCGCCAGATGGGTCTTGATCGGTGAGGGGTTGGCTGAGAGGCGGCCCAGCGTGCGGGCATGAACCAGGCCACCCACGGCCGTGGTCAGGCCATGGGTGTGGCGATCGTCAGACCGGATAGCCAAAGCAGCCAATAGAAGATTTCGCTCGTCACAAGGGCTATCATGAGAAGGTCCATCCTCATCGGTAATCAGGCCATGCTGCCTATGCCGAAGGCTGCGGCAGTGCGCCTGCCCATAATGTCATCCGACCAGGTCATGGGCTTGCTGGGGATCGCCTGACGCAAATGATCTCCAGCCGTTCGGAGTGCGGCATGATGATCGTTCGTGCTCTTTCGTCTGGCCTATCTCGCCGTCACGAACACCTTCGCCGTACTGCGGTTGCTACCGATGGGGGA
>NZ_JBFAOV010000058.1:0-37026 GCF_040675375.1 Nonomuraea sp. NPDC049607 | reverse complement strand
ACGGCGGTGAGAAGGCCGCTCTCTTCTGCTGGGGGTTCCTGCTCATCGCCGCGTTCGGTCCCGGTCGCTGGGCCTTGTCCGCACGGCTGACGTCCCCACGGGCGGTCGTTCACGAACGCTCCTGACGTGTCCCGAAGGTGCGGGCCTGGACCGCGCGATTACCGGACGCATCCCCGATTGTCCGATTCCCTTTGCTGCTGCTCCGGACAGGAACAAGGGTGAGGTGACGGAGGGAATGGCGGGATGCGGATCGTCGTGGACCTCACCCGCTGCCAGGGCTACGCGCAGTGCGTGTTTCTCGCGCCAGGGGTGTTCCGACTGCACGGGGAGGAAGCGCTGCTGTACACGCCGGCCGTCCCCGACGACCAGCTGGAGCGCGTGCGCCAGGCCGCGGTGGCGTGCCCGGTCCAGGCCATCGTCCTCGGCGAGGCGGTGAGCGTCGATGGCCGATGACCTGCGGGCGGGCAGGATCGTCATCGTCGGCGCCTCGCTGGCGGGGCTGCGGGCCGCCGAGACACTGCGCGAGGAGGGCTTCACCGGCTCTCTGACCGTGGTGGGAGACGAGCTCCGCCCGCCCTGGCCGACGGTGATTCGCTCCCCTTCGACCGGCTGCTGATCGCCACCGGAACCCGGGCGCGGCCCTGGCCCAACGCGGAGGAGGCCGCCCTGGACGGGGTGCTCACCCTGCGCACCTGGGATGAGGCGGGGGAGCGGGTGGTGGAATCGCTCGCCGACGTCTCGCCCGAACTGGGGCACCGCGGTCTGGGGACATGACGACGTTCCCGTTCCTGACCTGCGTGTTTGCCCTCAACCATGGTTGAGGTGATGGGCTGTTCGCCGTCGTCCAATGGACCTGAGGGAGCGAACACCACATGGACACCACCACCGGCCCATCCCGAGATTCCGCCACGACGAATCCACCGTCACGGTTGACGCTTCCGCTGGTTCTGGTCGGCGTCGTCATCGTGGCGATGTCCATCTCCGGGACCGCGGTCGCGCTGCCGAGCATGGGCAGCGATCTCGACGCCTCCGGAGCCTCGCTGAACTGGGTTGTCGCCGGATACAACCTCGCCTTCGCGGCCATGACGCTCATCGCGGGATCGGCCGCCGACCGGGTCGGCCGCCGCCGGGTGTTCATCGTCGCGGCGCTGGTCTTCGCGGCCGGATTTCTCGTGACGGCGCTGAGCCCGTCGATCATCGTCATCGACGCCGCCCGCATCGTCTCCGGCGCCGGAGGAGCAGGGATCATGGCCGCCGGTGGAGCCATTCTCGCCTCCAGTTACGACGGTGCGGCCCGCAACCGCGCCTTCGCGCTGATGGGGACCATGGCCGGGATCGGCATCGCCATCGGCCCCACCTTGTCGGGGCTACTCATCGACGCCACGGGCTGGCGGGGCGGTTTCGCGGTCTACGCCGTCGTCAGCCTGCTGGTGGGCCTGGGCGCCACCCGTGCCCGCGAGTCCCGGGCGGACGTCAGCGGCCCCGTCGACCGGGCCGGTAGCGCCCTGTTCGTCGCCGCGCTGTCCCTGCTCATGTTCGCGCTGCTGGAGGCACCCGCGCTCGGCTGGCTGCACCCGGTCATCCTGATCAGCGAGATCGCCGGCCTGGCCTGCCTGGCCCTGTTCGGCGTCCTGCAGCGACGCAGCCCCGCTCCGGTGCTGGCCCCTGCCCTGGTCGCCAACAGGGCCTTCCTGGGCTGGAGCCTCGCGACCCTGACCACCTCGATCGGCTTCCTCGGCGTTCTGGTGTTCCTGCCCACCTATCTGCAGTCAGCGGGAGAGCTGTCCCCTTCGGCCGCGGGGGCGGCGATGCTGCTGCTGACCGCGCCCGTGCTGGTCGTTCCCATGGTGGCGGTGACCCTGGTGAACAAGGGAGTCCCGGCTCGCCTGCTGATCGTGATCGCTCTGGCCTTGGTCGTGGCCGGGAACCTGTGGCTGACGGCGCTGAACGCCGATCACGCGGTCGCCACCGTCGCGGCCCCGATGGTGATGATCGGCGTCGGCATGGGAGCCTCCTTCGGCATCACCGACGGCCAGGCCATGTCCCTGGTCCCGGCCGACGCCGTCGGCATGGCGGCCGGATTTCTGAACACCCTGCGTGGCGCGGCAGAGGCCCTCGTGATCGCCGCGTTCGGTGCCTCCCTGGCCGGTCTTCTCGCCGCGAAGCTGGGTGACACCTCACGCGCCGCCGCGGTCGGCGCAGGACGCCTCACCCGTGGGGCCGAGACCGCGGAGCTCGAAGCGTTCACCTGGTCCTGGCACCTGACCCAGCTCGGGATCGGACTACTCTGCCTCGTGCTGTCGGTCATCGTGATCGCCCTGATCCGTGACAGCGCCAAGACATCCGGAGAAACCACCTGACCACCCCGCCGTCCCGATCACGACGAAGGAGACTCACCGTGCGCGCTGGCCCGGACGACCACCTGACCATCGGGGAGGTCATCCGCCGGACCGGCGTAGCCGCCTCCGCGCTGCACTTCTACGAACGCAAAGGCTTGATCGTCAGCGAACGCGGCATCGGCGGCCAGCGGGTCTTCTCTCGGCACATGCTGCGCCGGATATCCCTGATCATCGTGGCCAAGCGCCTGCACATCCCGCTGTCGGACGTCGCCGAGGTCTTCACGACGCTGCCCGCCGATCGTGCCCCCACCCACAAGGACTGGCAGCGGGTCTCTCGCATCTGGAAGAAGCAGCTGGAAGAGCGCCGCCGCGCCATCGAGAACCTCGAACAGGAACTCACCGGCTGCATCGGCTGCGGCTGCCTGTCGATGAAGGCCTGCCTGCTTCTCAACCCCGACGACGCCCTCGAAGGGCAGGGTCCCGGCCCGGTACGACTCCAGGAGCCCGGACTCGCGCGGCGAAGGCTGCCGCGATCCGCTGCGCCCGGATGACCATGCCCCGCTCACCCAGCCACTGATCAGGCCGTTGAAGTGCCGGTCCACCTCGGAGTTTCCCGCTCGCCGCCGGGCAGCGGCGCGGTGGGGAGCGGCGGTTCCGCGCCGAATCGCCTCAGCCTCGGGGAATGACCACCGTCTTGATCCGGATCGCGGGCAGCACGGCCGTCAGTACCGCGAGGACACTGCACAGGCCGATCAGCCCGGTGACCGGCTCCCACGGTACGCCGACGGCGACGGGCCCGGACAGTTACCTGGCCGGCCTGAGAACGATCAGGAAGCGCTCGGGCCGCCCACCTCTCGTCCGTCGAGGTGTCCTCGCTGGACGGCGACGCCACCGGCGGTCACCCGAAGCCTGGAGGTCGAGGCGATCGACGATGCCTCGATCGGATCGCGGTGATGATGGTCACCGGGCTGATCAGCCCGGCCCGCCGCAACTCCGCCGACGAGCGCCTGCGGATGCCGGCCCGGCCGGAGCGGGTAGGCGGTCAGTGATCTCTTTGTTGCCGATGCTTTCCGACGGCTGAGCAATGGCCGCCGGATTTGCCACGCGGACGCCGCCGTCCTGCGTCCAGGTATGGCTGTGGTCCTGGGGAAGTCTCCAACGGAATACACAAGGATCATTGTGCAACAACTCTTGTACGTATATGGTGCACCGCATGATCACCGATTCGCGGGTGCTCGCCGCCATGGCGCATCCCCTGCGCCGCCGCCTGCTCGACCTGCTGAAACTGGAGGGCCCCGGCACCGCCAGCAGCCTGTCGGGGCACACCGGCGAGGCCGTGGGCAACCTCAGCCACCACCTGCGGGCCCTGGCCGCCGCAGGGCTGATCGAGGAGGCCCCTGAGCTGGCCCGCGATCGGCGCGAGCGGTGGTGGCGCCGTACCACCCCCACGCTGTGCTGGTCCTCGGCCGACTTCACCGGCGACGCCGCCGGGGAGACGATCGCCCGCGCCCTGGAGTCACTCAACCTGGAGCGGCAGACCGGGCACGTGCGGCGCTGGGCCGACCAGCCTCAGGAGGAGCAGGAGCGCTGGCCGCTCGGCCCGTTCTCCACGGAGGGGTGGCTGCGGGTGACCGACGAGGAGCTGGCCGACTTCGCCGCCGAGCTGCAGGCCGTCATCGACAGGTGGGCCGGGCGCGATCTGCCCGACGACGGCCGCGAGCGCGGTACGGTCTTCACCTTCGCCAGGGCCGTGCCGGGGCGTCCGTGACCCGTACTCCGGGGAGCCGGTTCGGCCTGCTACAGCACAGGGACTTCCGGCTGTTGTGGATCGGCGAGAGCGCCAGCAGCCTGGGCAGCGCCGTCACCACCGTGGCACTGCCCCTGGTCGCGATCACCGTCCTGGGGGCCTCGGCGTTCGAGGTCAGCCTGCTGTCGGCGGCCGCCTGGCTGCCGTGGCTGCTCATCGGGCTGCCCGCGGGCGCCTGGATCGACCGCCTGCCGCGCCGCCGGGTGATGCTCGCCGCGGACTGGGTGTCGCTGGCCGCCTTCGTGAGCGTGCCGCTGGCGGCGGTGGCCGGTCGGCTGACGGTCGGCCAGCTCCTGGCCGTCGCCCTGGTCGCCGGGATCGCCAAGGTCTTCTTCGCCACCGCCTACCGCGCCTACCTGCCCTCCCTCGTCGCGGGGCCCGACCTGCTGGAGGCCAACGCCAAGCTGCAGGGCAGCGAGCAGGTGGCCAATCTGATGGGTCCCGGCCTGGCCGGGCTGCTCGCCCAGCTCCTCTCGGCGCTCGGCGGGCTGGTCGTCGACGCCGTGACCTTCGCCGTGTCGGCGCTCTGCCTGTCACGCATCAGGCATGCCGAGCCCGTCCCCGAGCGGTCGCGGCGCCGGCTGCTGCCGGAGATCCGTGAGGGGGTGCGCACGGTCGCGCACGACCCGCTGCTGCGCGGCAACACCCTGTACGGCTGCGTCGCCAACCTGGCGCTGACCGGCTACCAGTCGCTCCTGGTCGTCTTCCTGGTCGGCGAGATCGGCGTGAACCCTGGCGTGACGGGAGTGCTGATCGCGGCCACCAGCCTGGGCGGGGTCGTCGGCGCGGCGGTGGCGCGGCGGATGGCGGCGCGTTTCGGCAGCGCGCGGGCGGTGCTGCTGGGCAAGGCCGGGCTCGCCCCGGTCGGGTTGCTGATCCCGCTGGCCGACCAGGGGGTGGGGCTGGTGGTGTTCGTCATGGCCGGGATCGTGATCGTCGCGGGCATCGTGGCGGGCAACGTCGTCTTCTCCGGGTTCGTGCAGACGTACGTGCCGGATGCGTTGATGGGCCGGGTCTCGACGAGTGTGCAGGTGGTGAACTTCGGCGCCATCCCCTTGGGAGCGGTGGTGGCGGGGTTGCTGGCGGAGGCGTTCGGGGTGCGGGTGGCGCTGTGGGCGATGCTGGCGGTGTTCGCGCTCAGCGGGCTGATCCTGCTCGCCAGTCCGCTGCGGCGCCTGCGCGACCTGCCCACCGGTCGGTTGCCCGGCCCCGCGACCGCCGAACCGGCCGTACGCGTCTGAAGGGGTGGACGGCCGTCAGGTCGCCAAAGCCACCGGTGGGGGCGTTCCCGAAGGCCGACCGCAAGCGCGCGGCCGAGATCGCCGCAGCCTTCAACAAGGCCGGCGCCGGTGAGATGAGCGCCGTCGTACGCGGGTCGGGCTCCGCCCAGGGCCAGTACGGCGGCGTACGGTGATCGCGGGTGTCACGGCCAGGACGGCGGCGGCCAGGACGACGGCGACGAGGGCGGTCACCCCACCGCGGGCCGCCGAGGACGCCGGGCAGGATGGCGGCCGGCAGGGCCACCGGGAAGATCGTCATCTGTCCGCCCGGCGGATCGCCTGCTTGCCGGCCTGGGTAGATGCGATGGCTGGGCGGCGAGATCGTCGATGGGTCGGCCGGTCAGGCGCCTGTGGACGGTTCAGGCCGTCGCCCCCGAGTGGGCGGCCGTCTGGAACGCCAGCCAGGTCCACGAGACGTCCTGGCGGTCATGTGGATCGACGCGCTCAGCGAGATGGATCAGCTCCAGGCCGTGGGTGCCGCGTAGTTCCGTCAGGTCCGGCAGCGCGTCATCGACCCATCCCAGATCCTGGCCGGCGTGCAGAGCCTCCCCCCGCGCACGAAGTTCAGCGGTGGGTTCGGCGGCGACGACCTCATGGCCCAGCGCCGCCAACGCCGCCGCTGCCCGCACCGATGTCCAGCACTCAGCTCGGCCGTGCGGGGAACAAGTGCAGCATCTCGCGGTGAACCTCTGCGGACGTGACGCTCTCGTACTGCTCGGCCAGCCTCTCAGCCGCTTCGGCGTATCCGGAAGTGGATGGCAACCGTCTTCCCAGCGGATTCGCAAGCGTCGGAAGGCGTGCAGCAGGGCGAAGGTCTGCTCACCGACCCAGCGTCGTTTGCCCAGGCCGGAGCCGTGCTCGGTGCCGCGGCCGGCGATCAGCGGGCGAATCTGAAGCTCGCGGACCAGGCGGCGGTACTTGTCGTGGTCGTAGCCGCCGTCAGCGAGCACCGCGTCGGGACGCTGACGCGGCCGGCCACGCTTGCCGCGCACCTTCGGGATGGCGTCCAGCAGCGGGCGCAGCTGGGTGACATCATTGCGGTTGGCGCCGGTCAGGATGATCGCGAGGAGGATGCCGGTGGCCTCGGTGATCAGGTGGTGCTTGCTGCCGGCGCGACCTCGGTCGACCGGCGACGGACCCGTCTGTGCCCCCTTTCAACGCTCTGATCTGCGAGGAGTCCACCGCAGCCCGCGAGAAGTCGAGCGCGTCGGCAGCCCGTAGCCGATCCAGCAGCACCTCATGCAACCGTTGCCACACGCCGGAGGCGTTCCACTCGGCCAGGCGTCGCCAGCACGTCATGCCCGAGCCGTAGCCGAGCTCTTGGGGCAGGTGCTCTCCAGCCGCTTACGCCCTGGATGCCGGAACCGCCGCTGACGCTGCGGCAACAGCGGCTCGATCACCGCCCACAGCTCGTCGCTGACCTCCCACGGCTTGACCGCCGCCCTGATGACGGGTCGGTGACCAGGGAGATCACCGGGAACATCGCCGGGGAACGGCGCCAGGCCAACCCCCTGTGACGAGCAGGTCGCCGCTATGGCCGCGGTCGCCCATCGGATGCTGTCGGGCTGCCTCGGTCGGCGACATCCGGGCGATTCTTCCGCGAGGCCAGGAGGGCTTCGGGGAAGCCGGGGCCGTGGATGACGTGGATCTGCGTGAGTTCGGTGACCTCCCCGCAGGTGTCGCAGGTGGTCTGCTCGGTGATCGCCCCGCCGCAACGGGTGTGCCGATACAGAATGGGCGGACCGTCGGGCGCCGCCCATCGATCACCCCACTCCGTCAGCGCGATGATCACGGGTGCCAGGTCGAGCCCCTTCCGGGTCACCGAATAGCCGCTCCGATCGGACGGCTCCTTGCTCGACCGCCGTTCGAGGACGCCCGCCTCGACCAGGCTGTCCAGGCGTTTGGCCAGGATGTTGGTCGCGATGCCCAGGCGCTGGAAGTCGGCGAACCGGGTGGCCCCGGCGAACAGCGCGTCACGCACGATCAGCAGGCTCCATCGCTCGCCGACGACCTCCAGCGCCCTGGCGGCCGAGCACACCTGCGTGTCGTACGTCCTGCCCAGCATGGCGACTCCACCTCCCAAGGGAGAACTTGCGTCATGCAAGACTACCCCTCTAACCTCGCTTGCATCACGCAAGTGCGCTCTCGCGCGCCGGGCGGCCGCCATGGCCGCGACCGCGGAGCCTGCCTGCCCATCCGGAAGAACGATCATGTGGAGGTCACCGATGAGCGGATCGCTGCTCAAGGACAAGAACGCCGTCATCTACGGAGGCGGCGGCGCGATCGGCGGAGCCGTCGCACGGGTCTTCGCCCGGGAAGGCGCGAGGGTCTTCATCGCCGGTCGGACGCAGGCCAAGCTCGACGCCGTGGCCCGTGACATAGCCGCCACGGGCGCAACGGCCGAGACCGCCCTGGTCGACGTGCTCAGCCAGCAGGCGGTCGACAAGCACGCCGACACGGTCGCGGCGACGGCCGGCGGCATCGACATCGCCGTGAACGCCGTGAGTGTCCAGCATGACCAGGGGACCACGCTGGCGGATTTGTCCCTGGAGGAGTTCATGCGGCCGATCGACGGCTTCTTGCGGACGTTGTTCATCACCAGCAAGGCTGTGGCCCGGCACATGGGAGGCGAGCGCGGCGGTGTGATCCTGACGCTGTCGGAGCCGGGCGCCAAGCTGGCCGTGGGCGGCATCTTGGGGCACGCCGTGAGCGCGGCCGGCAAGGAGGCGTTCTCCCGGGTTCTGGCCGCGGAGCTGGCACCGAGCAACGTCCGGGTCATCGGCATCCGTCCGCACGCCGTCGTCGACGCGCCGGCCGCCGGCTCCTACACCAAGGAGCTCTTCGAGCAGGCCGCGGCAGCGGCCGGGCAGTCGGTCCAGGAGATGCTGGAAGGCGGGGCGATGGCGCAGGGGACGCTGCTCAAGAGGCTTCCGACGCTCTCCGAGATCGCGGAGACGGCCGCGTTCCTGGCGTCGGATCGCGCGGGGGCCATGACTGGCACGATCGCCAACCTGACCAGCGGCGCGATCGTCGACTGAGCTCAGGCTCGCCAGGACGTACGCCGGGCGGCGGGCGCGGTGGGGGCGCGGGGGAGCGGTGGGGGAGCGGTGGGGGAGCGGTCGCAGGATGTGCGGCGATCGGCCCACGCGAGACGCGCGGCGCGGCCGGGGGACCTCAGGCCGCGCGGGAGCCGGTCCGGAAACCGCGCTCGCAACGCGATCTCCACCCGGAGAAACGTTCCCGGAGGGCCGGCTTCGAGCCGCCGCCGATGCGGCTTGAGCCTGTACGGAGTTCGGATCTCTGAGCCGGCCGGAGGCTTGGGCCTCAGAGGGCTGCCGCCTTCCTGCTGCGGGGCCTCTGTCCGGAAGCGGTCACCGCCGGAGGGTGATTTCGGGTGCGTAATCGTCTCTTCTTGGAGACAAGGCGGCGCATCGCCACCTCCCGGTCCAGTTCGAGAGGACCTTCATGGACATCCCGGTCCGAGCCACCCTGATCAACAAGAAGTCCGGGCTCGCCCTCGACATCAAGGAATGCGACATGTCCGACGGTGGCTGGGTGATCCAGTGGACCCCCCACGGCCGGACCAACCAGATCTTCCGCCTGGAGCCCGCCGATGGCGGCTACAAGTTCATCGCCGAGCACTCAGGCAAGGTGCTGGCAGTCGCGAACGCCTCCACCGACCCGGGCGCGCGCGTGGTGCAGTTCGAACAGGGCCGCCGGCCTGTCGGCCCGCCCCTCGCCACGCCGGGCGGCGCGGTCCTCGCGCTGTCCCTCAGCGGCGACGCGCTGTCGGTGGCGGGCAAACACCTGCCCTTCCAGCGCTACGACCTCAGCGCCGCCGGGGCCGCGAGCACCGTCTGCGAGCGGGTCGGCCACGGGCTCGGCCGGGAGGAATGGGCGACGTACTTCCCGGACTTCCCCTACCAGCCGGCCTGCGGTGCGGAGGACCGCTAGCGGAGCCATCCGTCTCCTGGCCGCCGCACGGCGGCCGGTCATGCTCGACCGCCGCCAGAAACGGCCTGCCGCTGATGGGCGCCGACCGGGCATCGACCCCCTTTCAGCAGCCGGCGGGGACACCCGGGGCCGTCCATCCGGACTCGAAGCGCAACGCCGCGTCGTCGGCGATCACGATGATCCTGCGGTTGGCCGGCGTCCAGCCGTCGGGCAGCAGGAAGTACTTGCCGCCCGACCGTTGGAGCAGGCGAAGGCCGGTGTAGCAGAAGGCGTAGGCGGAGTCTTTGCCACCGAAGGTGGTGACCTGTACCCCCGGCGCGTGGATCTGCAGGTTTTGGCGCTGTAGACGGTGACGGACAGACGCCCGTGAAGGTTGCCGATGACGTCCGCCGCGAGTCCGCGCCCGACCACACCGGCGTACTCCGAGACCTCCCAGAACAAGGCGAGCACGACGAGCACGCCGACGACAGCCGTGTGCAGCGTGGATCTGGGCGCGGCCGTCTGCGTGACACCGTCGCGCGCGTCCAGCAGCGCGCGAAGGCGCACAGCGTACATCGTGAGCACGACGCCGACCGCGATGGCCAGCGGGACCACCAGCTCGGTCAGGCGCGTGGCCCATTCGACCGGCAACGCGGCCAGCGGGAGGACGAGCCAGCTCAGGGACAGAAGCCGCGCGCATGCCCGCAGCCGTGGCCTTTGCCGCTCCTTGGACATCACCGCGACGATCCAGCGGTGGGTGTGCATCCCGCCGAGCACGACGGCTGCGACGACCCCGAGCGGAAGGTACAGGGAGGAGACGCTGCGCAGCATGTAGTCCAAGGCCGTCATGTCGAGCACGCTGGTGTCGACGCCGAGCGCCTTGGCCTGGACCTCGCTGCGCGCCCAGCCGAAGTAGTACAGCAGAGCCGTCGCCGCGGTGACCGGCGGGAGGAACTCGGCGGCGGTCTTGAGCACCTCGCCCACACGCCCGGCGTCGGCCGGCGCCGGCCCGGCGGGGGGCCTTGCCTGGCGGGTCGCCGGGCGGGTGGCCGGCGCGCGCGGGGGGACGCGCCGTCGCGGCCGGCTCACGAGGAGGAGACCTCAGAGGGCTCTGGGGTGGAGTCAGGCGGCTGCTGCTCCGAGGGGGACGATGACGGGGTCGGGCCGAGCGGGTTCAGGGTCTGCTTCCTGCAGGTCCTGGTGCCGTCGTTCTCGACGCAGAACTCCAACGTCGTCGTCTGCTGGATGTTCTCGGGCAAGTCGATCTGCAGATAGCCGTCCCAGGCGCGGCCTGACTCACCGAACAGGAAGCTCGCGCTGCGCGTGACACCGTCGACGGTCACCTTGCTGTCCTTGACCCACAGGCCGCTGCCGTGGATCAGCACCGAGTAGCGGTCTGGATCCTCCTGGTCGGGCTCCGGCTCGACCACGGTGATGCCGAACGGGCACACCGGCGAGCGACTGCCCGCGACGACCGCCGGCGGAGCCGACGGGCGGGCGTCGTGCGCGGCGAGTGCGCCGGAGACAAAGCGCCGCACCGCATCCACCAGGCAGGGCGGCGCACACCTCTCCCGCGCTCTCGAACAGGCTGAAGACGTCGGGCCGGCGGTCTTCGCCTCCGATCAGGGACGCCCAGTCGTGCTTCCACAGGGCGTTGTACTTCCGCACGGGGTTCAGCGGGCTGTCGGGATCGGCCGGGCCGAAAGGGACCCAGCTGATCTGGCTTCCCTCGGGGCCGGAGGTGCGCGAGGGACGCGAGCCAGGGGTCGTGCCGTTCGGCGTCCCGGGTTGCCCGCCGGTGGCGCCGTGGCCGGGCGTCCCCGCCGATCCGGGGGTGCCCGCGGCGGAAGCGGATATCTCATCGGGTGTCACAGGGGCGTTCTCCGGCGAGGAGCAGGCCGCCGGGGTGACGAGGATGACGAGGGCCGTGACCAGGGCGACCTTCCCCCGCAGAGCAGGCCGGCTGTTCATCCGGCAAGACGGCTGGAAAGGCACCTGGGCCTCCGATGAACTGTCGGACGCGCGGCGCGGCAATGAGGATCAGAGCCCGGCGTACCCCTCATCGCTCTGATGCGGCGCGAGCCGCGGGCAGGCGCACGTGGGCGCGGAACGGCTGTTCCGCGCCCACCGTCGAGTCATCTGTTTCAGCAGCCGACCGGCGCGTCCACCGTGACGGAGGCAGGGCCGTAGAAGCTGGGCCCGCCGGGACCCACGGGCCCCTGGGACAGCTTGACCTCGGCGCGAACCGTCGATCCGCAGGGGGCGGTCGCGGTGGCGCCCTCAACGGTCACGGTGTTGTTCCAGATGCTCACCGACTGCCGCCGGGAGCCGAGGAACAGGCCACCGACGACGTGGCCGGACACCTCCACCTCCGCGCGCTGTGGGGTGATGACTCCGCCGGGTCCAGGCTCCGCGATGCCGGGAGCGCCGACGGTGCCGTAGAACCGCGCCTGGGTGCCGTTGAGATCCACGCAGGCCTTGGTGGAGAGGCCCGAGATCAGGACGCTGTCACTGCAGGTGGTCGTAGTCGTGGCGGCGGATGCCGGGCTGCTCAACGCGAGCGCCCCCGCGGCGGCCGCCCCCGCGGCGAGTACCGCGGCTCCACGCTTGACGATCTGCTTCAACGATTTCCCCTTTGATGATCGGGCGTGCGGCCTCGCGCCACACACGATCAGTAGCATGTCACACATGACATGATGAAAATCTGAGCGCCAGGAGAACTGCGTGAGAACCACGGGAAAAGGTTTGAGCGTTTAAATCGGGCGCTCCAAAACCGCAAAATCGGAAAATGGAAAGGGGGTCGAACGCAAAGGCGCAGCCCCGGCCGTCGAGCTCTCGCCCAGAAAGCGTCCGGGCTCTTCGCGTGCCGCACCTCCTGTATCTCAGCTAAATGCGGCCGGTAAAGGGGAGTGGCGCTCTCCTTCGGCCGGGAGACGAGCTCTCACCTCGCATTCAATTCATTTCCCATTCATCTGCAAGAGCGCTTCGCGACTCTCGGTTCCGCAGGGAAGCGGCGACAGTGGAAGCGGGTCACGTGGGCATGCATGCAGAAGACCCGGCCATTCTGCGCGACATCGTGACCGCCGAACTCGGGCGCGCGGGCGCACGGGACTGGTCGGTCGCCGAGGACAACCTCTGGTGCAAGGTCACCCCCGGCGCCTACCCGATGCCCGACCAGGGATGGAAGCTGCACGTCTCCGCGACGATGCTCTCCGCCCCGCTGGTGCTCGCACGCGTCTCGCGAGTACTCACCGAGGCCCGTTGCGCCTTCAAGTTCCCCGCCCGGCTGAGCGACTACTGGAAACTCCTTGAGCCGCACTGCAGCCGGGCGCAGGCCGGGAAGTTCATCACCGTCTATCCCCTCGACGACGCCGAGTCGGTACGCCTGGCCGCCCTGCTCGATGACGCCACCCGGGGACTTCCCGGCCCGGTGATCCTTTCCGACCGTCCGTACCGGGCGGGCGGGATCGTCCACTACCGCTACGGCGCCTTCAGCGGGCACCGTGTGCTCGGCAACGACGGGTTCTACGAGATTCGGCTGCGTTCGCCGCAGGGCAGGCTCGTTCCCGACGAACGGCGGCCGAGCTTCTCCCCGCCACCGTTCGCGACCTGCCCGTTCGAGGTTCCGGTGGCGAGCCGGCGCCCGCGGGCGGCCGCGGTGATGCTCAATGACCGGTTCATCGTCCGTACCGCCGTACGGCATGCCAACCGCGGCGGCGTCTACCTCGCTGAGGACACCACCACCGGCCACGACGTCGTCGTCAAGGAGGGGCGTCCGCACGCGTGCGCCGATCTGAGCGGCCGGGACGCGCGAGGTCGGATCGCGGCCGAACGTTCCTGCCTGGAAGCCCTCGCCACGGCCGGGATCACACCGGCCGTGGTGGACTTCTTCGAGCAGGGCGGCCACACCTTCCTCGTCGAGGAGTTCGTGCCGGGGATCACGCTGCAGCGCTGGTCGGACGAGAATGCCGGGCCACTGGGCGAGGACGGCTTCGGTGGCGCGCCGGCGCAGGTCCTGCCCATCATCAGCCGCCTGACCACGTTGCTGAAGGCGCTGCACGGCCGAGGCTACGTGTTCGGCGACCTGTCGCCGAACAACGTGATGCTCTCGCCCGGCGGTGACCTACGGCTCATCGACCTGGAACACGCGGCCGTGCCGGGCACCACCGTCATGGTGGGCGGGACCCCGGGCTACCTCGCCCCGGAGCTGGCGGGCCACACGGGGGAGTTCCGGCCCGCCCCGCACACGGGCGCCGACCTCTACAGTCTCGGCGCGATGGCGTACTTCCTGGCGGTCGGCGCCCACCTGGACCCGCCAGGCCCCGGCCAGGCGGCCAGGGTGGCAGCGGTTGCCGCGGCCAACCCCACGCTCGCCCTGCTGCGACCGCTCGTGGAGGGTCTGCTGGCGACAGAACCGGAGCGGCGCTGGTCGCTGGACAGCTGCCTTCGCTTCCTCACCGCTCCCGCCCCGGAGCGGGCCGCCACCCACCACCGGTCCCGGCCGCCGCAGCGGATCGGTCGCCTGATCGACGACGGGATCGCGCACCTGGTGGAGACGATGGACACGAGCGAGGACGCCCCGTCCCCGTGGCCCGACGCCGCCGACGGCGTCGAAGCCGATCCGTGCTCGGTCAACGGCGGCGCGGCGGGAATCCTCGGCGTCCTGACGCGGGCCGAACCGCACGCCAAGGCGGCCGCCGAACTCGCCCGCTGGTTGAGGCGGCGGCTGGCGGCCGAGGACGTCTGGCCGCCAGGCCTGCACTTCGGGCGCTCCGGCGCGGTGTGGGCGCTGTACGACGCGGCGACGGCCACGGGCGACGCCGAGCTGGCCCGGTTCGCGGTACGGACAGCGCGGCAGCTGCCGACCGACCACCCCGGCTCCGACGTGACGCACGGGCTGGCCGGATGCGGCATGGCGCTCCTGCGCATCGCACTGGCCTCGGGAGATCTCGCGCTTCGGGACCGGGCCACCGAGGCGTTCCAGAACCTGCATCAGGCGCGGTCGTACGGCAACGGCCACCCGCAGTGGCCGACGCCGCAGACGTTCGACTCGGGCCTGGCCGGGGCCAACCACTTCGGCTTCGCGCACGGCATCGCCGGCATCGGGACCGCGTTGCTCCACGCGGGCCGGGCCCTGCACCAGCCCGACTGGACGGCGACCGTCCACGAGATCGCCCGCGCCCTCTACGAACACGCCGAAGTGGACGGCGACACCGCCTGGTGGCCGACGCAGCGCGGCGACCTGTCCACGGTGCGCCCGCGCCGGCCGCACTGGTGCAGCGGCTCCTCCGGGATCGGCACCTTCCTCGTGCGGTACTGGCGTGCCACCGGTGACCCGACCGCGCTGGACCTGGCGCGCAAGGCCGCGGCGGCCGTGCACCGTACGCGATGGCAGTCAGGGCCGGTGCCGTGCCACGGACTGCCCGGCGACGGTGAATTCCTGCTCGACATGGCCGATCTCACCGGTGACGACCACTACCGGCGGTGGGCGCGAGATCTGGCCGGTTGCCTGGAGATCCGTGCGGCCGACCGTCGCGGCCGCCTGCTCGTCCCCGGACCCCAGGGAGACTTCCCGCCGACCTTTCTCGCCGGTACGGCGGGGATCGTCGCCTTCCTCCTCCGACTGCGCGACCGGTCCGCCCGGTTGTGGATGCCGGAGGAGGCCCCCAGGCTCGCCGCTCCCGCAGAGGGACGGTGATGACAGACGGCCGCGCCACAGGCGGCCCCGGCATTCACAAGGAGGTGACGACCATGTCCTTCGACGTCGAGGACCTGCAGGCGCTCCAGGAGCTCGAGCCCGGCGCCAACGAGGCGCTCCGGCTGACCAACTGCATCAAGCACTTCGGCTGCACCGACAACTGACAGGTGGAACCCGCCCGCCCGGACCCGGGCGGGCGGGGCTCTGTTCGATCACCAGACGTTCGATCACCAGACGTTCGATCGCCAGACGTTCGATCCAGACGTTCGATCGGCAGACGTTCGATCAACGGACAAGGACAGGCCCGGCCCGTGCACGATCGTCCCCTCCTCGCTCCGGAGAAGCCTCCCGCCCCCGGGACCTGGCGCAGGGTCGTGCGGCTGTTCATGCCGCACCGGCTCGCCATCTGCTTCGTCGTCCTGCTCGTCGTGGCCTACTCCGCACTGAACGCCGCCGTCCCGTTGCTGACCCAGCTGGTCTTCGACCGGGCGCTGTTCGGCGCGGGCGGTCCCGACCTGCCGCTGCTCGCCCTGATCGCCGGCCTGGCGGCGGCCACCGCCTGCGCGGTGGGTGTGGTGGACCTCGGCCAGTCGTGGGTGTCGGCCCGCGTCGCGCAGCAAGTGGTGCACGCGCTGCGCGTGGAGCTGTTCGGCCGTCTCCAGCGCATGGCGCCGGCCTTCTTCGCCGCGACACCAGGCGGCGAGATCCAGTCGCGGCTGGCCAACGACACCGCTCAGATCGAGAACGCCGTCAAGGACACCCTGCCCGGCACGCTGTCCGGCGTCATCGGATTCGTGGCCGCCGCCGCCGCGATGGTGGCACTTTCCCCCCAACTCGCGGGCGCCGCCCTGATTCTCGCGCCCGTCGTCGTCTGGGTGGCCTCCCGCTCCGGGCGAGCGCTCAAGAACCTGTCGGAGGTCAGCCAGCGCTCTCGCGCGCAACTGTCGGCCATCGTGGCGGAGCGGCTGAGCCTGGGCGCCGTCATCCTGGCCAGGGTCCACGGCAGAAGCGCGGACGAGGCCGGCCGATTCGCCACGGAAAGCCGGCGGCTGATCCGGCTCGGGGTACGCTCCGGACTGGTGGCCCAAGGGGTGCTGAGCGCGGGACACGTCTTCTTCGTGCTGACCCCCTATCTGGTGTTCGTGGCGGCGGGCCTGTCCGACGGGATCACCCCAGGCACACTGGTCGCCTTCACCGTGCTGCAGGCCAGGCTCTACCAGCCCCTTTGGCAACTCCTGCACATCTCCACCGAGTTCCGCTCCGCCCAGGGGGCCTTCGAGCGGGTCTTCGACTACCTCGACATGGAGCCCGAGCTGGAGCCCGGACCTGATGCACGGCCGGCCCCCGCCCCCGGGCCCGGCGCGCTCGCCGTCCACGGGGCCACGTTCCGGTACGCCGCAGGGGAGCGGGGCCGTCCGGCGTTGGACAATGTGAGTCTCGCCCTCCCGGCCGGATCCACCACGCTGGTCGTCGGCCCGAGCGGCTCGGGCAAGACGACACTCGGCCACCTGCTGGCCGGCCTGCACACGCCCACCGAGGGCTCGGTCCGGATCGACGGGGTGAAGATCACCCGTCCGTCGCCCGGACGGGTCTGCATCGCCACACAGGAGCCCTTCCTCTTCCAGGGGTCGATCGCCGACAACCTCCGATACGCCGCCCCCGACGCCACCGCGGACGATCTCATGCGCGCCTGCCGGCTCACCCGCGTCCACGAGCGGATCACGGCACTCCCGGACGGCTACGACTCGCTGGTGGGAGAGCGGGGGGCGCTGCTGTCCGGCGGCGAACGACAGCGCATCGCCCTGGCCCGCGCGCTCCTGGCCGGCGCGTCGGTGCTGGTCCTCGACGAGGCCACCTCCGCGCTCGACCCGATGACCGAACTGGAGGTCGTCGAGGCGATCCTGGCCGAGCGGGCGGGACGGACGACGGTGATGATCACCCACAGGTTCGGCGTCCTCGACTCCTTCGACACCGTCGTGGCCCTGGACGAGGGCCGGGTGGCGGAACACGGAGATCGCCTCGACCTGCTCGGCGACCGGCACGGATGGTACGCGCGGATGGTCCGCGCCCAGACCGGCGTCGCATAGACCCCGCCGTTCGCCCTGTGCCGTGGGGTGTGACGGGCGAGCACGACCCCCGCACCGAGATCGTCACCCTCGCCACCGGCCCTGTCACGCCGAGCGCCTGGTTCGATTGCCGCGGCCGGTCCGGCGTAGTTACGCTGGATCGTTCCTGAGAATGGGTGAGACCTAGGAGTCCGCCGTGCCCGTTCCCTGGTTGTCTGCCGTGATCGTCGGCGTCGCCCTCGTGCTCTCTGTGATCCGGACGCGCGAGCACGCCAGGCGCGCCTCGCCGCAGAACGTCTTGCTGGAGATCGCGCTGCCGCCCCTGGCCGCCCTGCGGCTGCATCGCGTGGCGGCGGCCGTCCTGCTCTGGACCCCGCTCACCTTCCTGATCCACGAACCGGTCGACCTCCTGTCGGGCACGGGCGCCGCGGGCACCCTGGCGGTGGTCTGCGCCGGGTTGGCGCTGGGCGCCGCGGGGATGCCGCAGATCGCGCTCGGGGTGGCGCTGTGCCAGGCGTTGTGGCTGCCCGGCTCGCACGTGACGACGGTCGTGGCGCTGCCGGTCCTCGCGGGCTACCTGCTCCGGCTGGTGCACATCGGGCCGCAGTACTGGCGGGGGTACACCTCGCTGCTCCTCCTGCTCGACAGGCAGGGGGCCGTCATCAGGGGAAGCACGCCCGCCGAGTGGTTCTGGCACGGGATCCAGGCGGTGGTGGCGCTCGCGCCGACGGCCGGTGCGGCGCTGCTGCCCGCCCCCGGTCTGGGGTTCGCCGACGTGGCCGCCCGCTGGTCCGGCGCGCTGCTGACAGGAGCCCAGCTCGCCGTCGGCGCGCGGCGCATGCGGACCCTGCCGAACCGGCGGCTGCGCCTGGCCGCCCGGGGCGGCGACGCGCTCGGGACGGTGTCCTTCGTCGCCATCGCGGCCAGCCCGGCCGGCGCCTGGCTCGCCGGACGCTGGGCGGCCATCCCGTTCCTGACCGGGTTCGTCGGCGGCGCGCTGCTGGCCGTGGTCGCGGTCGGGCTGATGGTGGTGCTGGAGTCCGTGAAGGGCCGCGACCCGATGCGCCGGCTGCCGCGATGGGCCGTCGTGGTGAGCTTGGCGCGGGCGCCGCTTCGCGAGGGCCTCGGGGCCGTCTGCCTGGCCCTGCTGCACCCGTCGCCCGGACTCGCCCCGGCTGCCGCCGTGCTGGCCGCCGCCGAGTTCGTCGTCCTGCGCGGGGGCTGGAACCGTGTGTTCCTGGACCCCCAGCAGGTCCGGCACGCCGCGTCTTTCCTGTGGTTCGACAACGACCGGGAGACGCTGCTCGGCGGATGGCTGCACGACGCGTTCCTGAGCCGTTCGGGCCGTCCGGATTTCTCGCTGCCGCGCACGTTGGGCGGGCTGGCGGTGCTGTCCGTACAGGGGTGGACGGTGCCCGGGCAGGCGCCCGCGATGGGCGCCGCCCCTGAGCTGAGGCGGCCACTGACCGGGATGGCCGCGACCCGGTGGACCGACTTCGCCGCGCAGGCGCTCGATCTGGTCGAGATCGAGGTCGTGCCGCGTTACCCGCTCCAGCACCTGCCGGCGCTGCGACGGGGGCTCGCGATAGCGCGGGCCGAGCTGTGCTCGGCGAGGGCGGCCGTCCTGGAGCTGGCGGGGGAGCCGGGCGAGGCGCTCGGACAGTGGCGTGAGGCGGCGCTGCGCTACCGGCGCATCGGCGCGGCGGTTCACGAGCTCGTCGCCCGGCTGATGGCGGTCCGGCTGCTCGCCGTCTCGCTCGGCAGGCCCGCCGACGCGCGCCGGGAGCACGCGCGGGTCCGGCTGCCGGACGCCCCGCCGCTCGCCGTACGGAGGCTGGCGGACCTCGCCGCCGCAGCCGTCGAGGGGGGTCGGGTCGTGGCCGGAGATCGTCCCGTGGACGCGCGTGCCGTGCGCGCGGCCCTGCGCGGCGACGACGGCCTGCCGGAACCCGACCTGCGGCAGTGCATGGGGCTGGCCACGCTGATGGCCCGCACACAGGAGCGATCCGCGCTCCCGGGCGGCTCGCCTGGGGCGGAGGTCCACCGGTGATCCCCGTTGAGCCGCGGGTGCGGCTGGTCCGGCTGGGTTACCTGGTCACCTCGCTGGCGCCGTTGCCGGCGGCCGTCGCGGCGATGTCAGGTGCGGGGCAGCCGGTGCTGCTGTGCGGGGTCGCCGCCGTCATCTCCTGCTCCTACCTGCTGCAGTACCGGGCATACCGGGTGCTCAACCGCTATCTCGCCCTGAGCCGGCTGTTGTGGGAGCTGGTCATCACCGGTCTGGGCATCGCCGCCGCGGCGATGGCGGGCGGGTGGCTGGTCGAGGCGTGGCGGGACCATCCGGGGCTGGCGGGCGGGGAGTTCTGGCAGGCGCTCGCGATCGTCGTCCTGCTCCAGGTCGTCTCGCCCCTCGCGTACGCCAAGCAGCTCGGGCTCGTGGTGACCCTGCTGGCCGGGCCGGTACGGCTGCTGGCCGACAAGGGCTACTTCCTGTTCTGGACAGCGGGGCTGCTCCATCCCGACGCCGGGCTGCTCCGGCTGGCCGGCTGGCTGGCCCTGCTGCAACTGCCGCTGTCGTGGATGATGGCCCGCGAGTCGGCAGCGCCGCACTGGGCGGCCCGGGTCAACGACGCTCACGTGCTCATCGACGCCCCCCGGGAGCACCGCGAGCGGATCGTGGGCGCGTGGCTGTCGGACTCGGTGCTGCGCCGCGGCGGGCCCGACCTGTCGTTCGTGCACACCCTGCTGGACCAGGCGCAGCAGTCGGTCGTCCGCACCGAGAACATCGTCCTGCGGCTGATGGGCCTCGACGCCACCGCGTCCCGGCCGGGCGAGACCGCGCTGGAGTGGATCGACACGGCCGCCGGGTTGCTGGAGGAGGCGCGGCGGGCACTCGGCCCGGACGGCGCGCGGCCCGCTGCCGGACGGGCGCTCGACCTGGCCGAGGCGCACGCGGCGCAGGCCAGGGCGGAGATCCGATTCGTCCTGGGACGGCGGGAGGAGGCCCTCGCGTCCTGGCGCAGGACATTCGAGCTGTGGACCCGCCACGGGCTGCACGACCTGCGCGCCCATCACCTCATCACCCTGACCGGCGGCCGGAGCGACGGACAGTCGATGCAGGTCATGGGCCCCGAGGACGCGATCACCGAGCTCGAACGCCTGATCGACGCCCCGGAGCTCACGCAACTGAGCCGCCGCCACGCCATGCTCGCCTCGTCGGCCTGCCACGCCGAACTGGACCGGCCGGACCGGGCCGCCGAGCTGGCCGCCGCCGGCCGCCGCATCCGGGTACGCCGTGCCGACATGCGTACCCACATCCGGCAGAGCACGGCGGCGGGCAGGCGTCCCACGGCGATGCACGCGCAGCGGCAGTGGGACCTCGCAATGGTGCTCGCCACCAGCACGGTGATCGTCCACGACGCCTACGGCCCGACCCAGGTGCTCTTCCTCGGCACCCGCTTCTGGCCGGAGAGCCGGGCCAAGGAGCTGATCGTCGCGGGCATGCGCCTGTGGCGCGCCGGGCGCCCCGACGCCGCCGAGACCGCCCTGCGCGAGGCCGCCGGCCTGCTGCGGAGCACCGGGCAGACGACCTTCGCGTACTGGGTGATGCTGCAACTCGGCAGGGCCCAGTACGCCCCCGCGCCGGCCCGCGCCTACCGCAGCCTGACCGACGCGCTCGACCTGCGGGAACTGCTGCGCGACCAGGTCCTGGACGCGCGGCTGCGCATGGCGGCGGGAGGCTCGGCCGAGGGCCTGTACGCCGCCATCGTGCGCCTGCTGGTCGGCGACGGCCCCGGAGCCGACGCCGGAGCCGACGGGTGGCCGCCAGGCCGGGCGACCGCGGCCTTCGAGCTGGTCGAGCGGGGACGTTCCAGGTCCATGCTGGAGCTGCTCGGGGAGAACCTGCCGGCCCACGTCGGCCCCGAGCACACCGAGCTGGTCACCGCCGAGGAGGCGGCCCGGCGCAGGCTGGCCGACTGCCGGGCCGCGGTCGGGACGGGCGCGCCCGGCGAGGAGGCCGTCATCCGGCTCAGGACGGCGCGCGGCGAGTTGCGTGAGGTGCTGGACAGCCTGGCGGCGACCGGCGAGCGGGGCGCCGAGTACGCCCAGTTACGCCGGGGCGCGCCGCGCTCGTACGACGAGATCCGCCGCATGCTGGAGGCCCTGTGACCGCGCCCGCCCCCGCGACCCCACCCCGGCGGCCGGTACCGCTCGGCCTGGCCCGCGCCGGATACCTGCTGGTCGCGCTGACGCCCGCGGGGCAAGCGGTGCTCGGCGCGCTGCGCGGCTCCTCGGTGAACCCGGCGCAGCTGCTCGCGACAGGGTTCGCGGTCACGGCGCTGTTCCTGTGGTATCTCCGCGTCACCCGGGTGCTCACCCGCCACCAGCGGGCCCGCACCTTGCAGGTGGAGGCGACGGTCGCCATGACGGGACTGCTGGTGGTCGCGTTCACGGCCGATCTGCTCGCCGCGGCCTGGCAGGCGCTTCCCTGGCTCGCGAGCCACCCGTACGTGCCCGCCGCGCTACTCGGCCTGCTGGAGGCGCTCCCGCTGGTGACCCGCGGCAGGTACACCCCTCCCGGCTACACCCGGCTGGTGACCGACAAGGGCTTCCTGCTCTTCGCGCTCGGCGGCTTCCTCCGGCCCGATCCCGCGCTGCTCACGCTGGCGGGCTGGCTCGTGGCGGTCTCGGCCGGGCACCACTGGAAGATGGCGAGGACCGCGAGGCTGCCCCTGTGGCACCTGCGCGATCTCGACGCCCACCGCTTCCTCGACGGCACGCTGGTCCCCGTCCCCCTGGCACGCCTGCACTGGCTGGTGGACCAGACGCGCGCGCGGCCGGACCTCGGGCTGGTCCACACGATCGCCGAGCAGGCCGTCCGGCTCGCCGACGACGTCAAGAGCCGGGCGCTGGCCGAGGTGCACCCGTACGCGACGGCGACCCGTACCGGGCAGGCCGCCCTCGACTGGCTCGACCAGGCGACCGACCTGCTGCGCGCGGCCGAGGAACGCCACGGCGAGCCGTCGCCGGAGGTGGCCAGGGCGTTCGGGCTGGCCCGCGCGCACTGCGCCGCGGCCATGGCAGGCGTCCACTCGGTCACCGGGGCCTGGGAGCGTGCCACGGCCGCCGTCCGGGAGGCGGCGGCGCTTTGGCGGGCGCACGGATTGACCGATCTCGCCGCGTTCGCGGTCTCCGGCAACACACTGTCGGCCGTCCCCGGGGTCATCGCCGTACGGGGGCTGCCGCCCGCCGAGGCGCTGCGCGACCTGGTCCCGCTGACCACCATGCGCGACCTGCTCCCGCGCCTCCGTCGTGACGTGCTGCTCGCCGCCGCCGCGTGCGCGACGCTCACCGGCGACACCGCGCGGGCGGGCGCCTGGCAGGCCGAGGCCGACACGTGCCGGCCGCGGCGAGGGGACGACCGCGCGCTCAACCGGCTACGCCTGAGCGCCGGCCTGAACCCGGTCCACCCGCCGCGGCTGCGGGCCCGTCACCGCCTGTTCGAGGAACTGCCGCGCACGCTCGCCGAGCGCTCCGCGCCCAGAGGGCTGGAGCCCCTCCATCCGCTCCCGCTCCCGCTGATCATGGGCAACGAGCAGTGGCCCGACAGCGAGGCCAAGCGGATCACCGACCGCGCCGTGCTCCTGTGGACGGCGGGAGTGCACGAGCAGGCGAGCGACGAGCTCGAACGCGCCGCCGCGCTGTTCGAGAAGACCGACCGCCCGCTGGACGCCCGCTGGATCCGGTATGTCCTCGGCCTCGCGCTCTACCGGGCCGACCCGCCCCGCGCCTACCGCAACCTGACCGCCTCGCTCGACCTCCAGGAACGCATCCGTGACCAGGTCGCGGGCGAGGACCTGCGGATCGAGGCCGGCGGCTCGACCGAGCACCTGTCGGCCGTCCTCGCCTGGTTCCTCGTCCGCACGGGCGAGCGGGCCGGAGCGGGCCCGCTTCCCCTGGCGCGCGCCTTCGAGTTCATCGAGCGCTCCCGGTCGCGCGTCCTGCTGGAACTGCTCGGACGGAACCTGCCGCTCGCGGCCGGGCCGGAGCTGCGCGGCCTGGTCGCCGCCGAGCGGGAGGCCGACGCCGAACTGGCCCGCAGCCGCGCGCTGCCGGCCGGAACCGTCGACCCGCAGGCCGCGCTCGCAGCCGTCCTCGCCGCCCGGAGGAGGCTGACCGCCCTGTGGGACGAGATCGCCGCGACCGGTCGGCACGGCGCCGAGTACGCCCAGCTCAGAAGGGGAGATCCCGTGTCCTTCGACGACATCAGGCCGATACTCGCCCCGGACGGCCGCCCATGACCACGATCCTGGCCGAATACCTGGTCACCGACCAGACCACCCTGCTGTTCGTCGTCCGCCACGACGAGGAGCAGCCGCACGTCGAGCAGATCGACCTCACCCGCGCCCAGGTGGGCGACCTGGTGGCCCGCGGCCCAGCCGCCGCCTCCCCGCCCGCCGCGCTGGACGCGCTGGTCGCGCCGCTGGACCGGCACTGCCGACCGGACGACACGATCTGGTTCGTGCCCCACAACGTGCTGCACTACCTGCCGCTGCACGCGCTGCGCCTGGGCGACGGCCGGCTGATCGACCGCAACCCCGTCTGCTACACGCCGAGCGCCTCGGTCATGCGCTACTGCCAGGCCAAACGCCGTCCCGACAGCCGCCGGGTCCTGGTCTACGCCGATCCGCGCGCCGACATGCCGCTCGTGCACGCGCGCGAGCAGGCCGCCGCCATCGCCCGCCTGTTCGGTGGCGAGGCGACGCTGCGCATGGGCGCGCAGGCTGCCGTGACGGCGCTGGAGAAGGACGCCGCGGACGCCGCGGACGGGTTCCGCGTCGTCCACCTGGCCTGCCACGGCCGCTACGACCCGGAACGCCCGCTGCGGTCGGGCGTCCTGCTGGCCCCTGACGGCGCCGACGACGGCGAGCTGTCGGCCGAGCGCATCCTGACGATGTCGCTGCCCGCCGACCTTGTGACGATCAGTGCCTGCGAGAGCGGCGCGAACGCCCGCCACCCCGGCGACGAGCTGATCGGCCTCACCCGCGCGCTGATCTACGCGGGGGCGGCCTCGGTGCTGGTCAGCCTGTGGGCCGTGGACGAGGTGTCGACCAGCCTGCTCATGCAGCACTTCTACCGCGAGCTGCTGTCCGGGACCGACAAGGCCGAGGCGCTGCGCCGCGCGCAACGGCGGCTGCGGGACATGACGGCCGCCGAGGTCGTCGGCCTGTGCGAGCGGGCCGCGTCCGCCGCCGGCGAGGACGGGCTCGACGCACGGCTGCTGCTGGAGGAGAGCGTCGCGGACGTACGGTTCAGGGCTCGCGACTACGCCGGCGCACAGGCGGCCTACGAGCGGCTGCTGCCGCGCGTCCCGCAGGACGGGCCCTGGCCGCTGCGACTGGAGATGGGCGAGACCCGTTCCAGGTGGGCCGCGGCAGCCGCCGGGGAGCCCGCCGACTACGAGCGGAAGATCTACGAGGATCCCTACCATTGGGCCCCCTTCATCCTGGTGGGCGACTGGAGATGATGATGTCCGACGAGATGTCCGGCGCGGGGCCCGGCCGGGTGCCCGGGACGATGACCGACACGCTGTTCGCGCAGGCCGACGACGCCTTCGCCGTGCTGTCGCCGGGTACGCCGGTGGCCGAGGCGCGAGCGGCGCTGGCCGGCGGGCTGATCGGCGTGGTCAGGAACGCCGCTGGGCGGGTCGTGTCCACGGTGACCGAGGCCGACCTCGCGGGGCTCGACGACCACGCGCCGCTCGGCACGGCGTCCTTGCCGCCGGCGATCGTGGCCGACGAGGACGTGACGTTCCACGAGTACGGGGCGTCCCCGGCGGTGACGCTGCTCGACGTGGGGGCGCGGGCCCTGGTGCTGCACGACGGCGAGGAGGTGACCGCGGTGCTGCCGGTCGGGGCGGTGGGGGCGTACTTCGCGTCGGAGTCGTACACGCCGCCGTCCAACGTCATGACACCGCACGGCGGCGGCGCCGGCGGCGGGCTGGGACGGCCGAGGACGGGCCTGGCCCACGTGGTGTGCGCGGAGCCGGGCTGCGGGCGGGTCAACGAGCTGGCGTCGTTCAACCGGCGGCGGCTGCCCACGTGCGTCAATCGCGACGTGCCCGCGCACACGCTGCGGATCGGGGTCTGAGTGCTCGGCGCCGCGCTCAAGGAGACGACCGGGCTGTTCGAACGCCGGTTCCTGCTCAACGCCCTGCTGCCCGCGCTCGTCCTCGTCGGGCTGTGCGGCGCGGTCGCGGTCGGCTCGACGGCCGGGCCGAAGGCGGGGCTCGCCGCGTGGAACCGGCAGGACACGCTGCTCAAGGCGCTGTACTCGGTCGCCTTCGTGGCGGCCGTGGTGCTGGTCGCGACCTGGCTGTCCGGCCTGAACGCGCTGCTGCTGCGCTGGTACGAGGGGGACTGGAGCCGCCGTCCCTGGCGTCTGCTGGCCGGGGTGGGCCGTCGCTGGCACTCGCGCGTCCACGCCCGGCTGCGGCCTGAGCGGCTCCCCGACTACCAGCGCCTCTACTCCGGCTACCCGCCGGACCTCGCGGAGGTCATGCCGACCCGGCTCGGCAACATCCTCAAGAACGCCGTCCTCCACCCCGAAGGGCGGTACGGGATCGACGCCGCGCTCGTCTGGCCGCGCCTGTACCCGCTGCTGCCCGCCGACCATCGGGCCACGCTCGCCGCCATCCGCGCCGACCTGGAGTTCTTCCTCACGGTCTCTTTCCTGGCCGGCCTCTTCTCCACGGCCTCGGGCCTGTTCCTGCTCGTCACCGGCGCGCCGGCCGGGCTGTTCCTGCTCTGCTACGCCGGAGGCGCGGCCGTGGCGCTGATCGGCTACGCGTGCGCGCTCGGGCCGGCCCGGCTGTACGGCGAGCAGGTCAAGGTGACCTTCGACGTCTACCGGGGTGACCTGCTCAAACAGCTGGGTCACGAGTCCGGCTCGGAGGACGAGGAGTGGGTCCTGTGGGAGGCGCTGGCCCAGCAGTGGTACCGGGGGGCGCCGATCGCGGCCACCCTCCGAGCAGCCGCCGAGCCGGCGGACGATGTCGATGGTGTCGGCGACGTCGGCGATGTGGGCTCTTCGGAGGGACCGGGTGGGCGGCGGGCGTGGCGAGTGGTGCGCCTGCCCCTGAGCGCCTGGTTCGTGATCCTCACCCTCGTGGTCGGTGCGGTCGGCGCGTCGCTGCTGGTCTAGCGTGCGTGGACGTCATGTGCGCCGAACCGAGAACGCAACGACATTGCCTCCCCCGGCTCTGCCGCTTTCACGTGCTCACGTCAACAGTCACCTGTCTACCGGCCAATAGCGGCCAGGCGCCGGCGTCACATGGACATAGCCATTTGGTCACCTGTCCATGGGTGATAACCCGACGAGCACCAGTGCCTTGGCCCGGCATAGTTTGACATCAATTCTCCATTGTCATCGGATCTGAACAGTGATAGTCGCCTGCGCCGGTTCCTCTGGTGGGATTAAGTGGCGGAGGCTTGAATCCTGTCCGGATGTGGCCACGGCTGGAGGGTGATTTCCCGTCCAGAATCAAGTTTCATAGAGAGGCGAACGGGGCGTCGTTGCCCCGGTCATCGACTGGATAGGGGCTGGCGATGGTGATCCTGCCGGCGCTTACAATCTCTTCGCCAAACATTCCGGCAAGGCGCTGATAGTCACTCCCGAAGGGGTGGTGAGCACCACAAGTACTCCTCCATGCGTTTCCGGCTCGTGCAGTACAACGGGAAGGATTACGCGGGGGCGTGCTGGATTATCGCCGAAACGATTCGTGGCTGAAGAATATGTGGCGCTTTTTATGTGGTGACCCTTGAGCGTCGACCGGCTCAATGTGGTGACCACTGGCAGGGCACGCCGTCCGGTGTGTGTCAGGCCCCTACCCCCCGATTTCCCCTACCAAGGAGGTAACCATGGCTCCCTACCCTTCCCGCGCCCGGCTGATCGTCAAGCATTCGGGCAAGGTGCTGGCCATCGAGAACGCCAGCCTCAAGGACGGCGCCAGCCTGAACCAGTACGACTCCGGCCACCAGGACAACGAGAAGTTCGAGCTGCGCGACGCCGGTGACGGCTACGTCCGCATCGTCGTCAAGCATTCGGGCAAGGTGCTGGCCATCGAGAACGCCAGCCTCGATTACGGCGCCAGCCTGAACCAGTACGACTCCGGCCACCAGGACAACGAGAAGTTCGAGCTGCGCGACGCCGGTGACGGCTACGTCCGCATCGTCGTCAAGCATTCGGGCAAGGTGCTGGCCATCGAGAACGCCAGCCTCGATTGGGGTGCCAGCGTGAACCAGTACGACTCCGGCACCCAGGACAATGAGAAGTTCCGGCTGGAGCCCATCAGCGACGCCAACTGGTAACTCACTAGGTTCGGCACGTCCGTGCCGTCCGTGCGCCGGACGGCCGGGCGTACCTGACATCGCGCTTCACCATCTCCGCACTGCCGCCCAGCACGCAACTGCCACAGAACGGGCGGCCCGGGTGGGGGGTGCCCGGAGTGCGGCGAACGCGTTCGTACGGTGAGGCAGGTCAGGGGAAGGTGTACGGCGGATCATTCCCCGTACGTGCTTCCGTCTCTTGGGTGACCGAAGCTCGCCTACGCCTCGTGAAGCCCTCGGAGAGCCATGACCTGGGCGGATGTGATCATCGGCAGGCGCACGTGCGGCGTCGCTCGCTCCTCGTCAGCGTAGGACGAGGAGCGGTTGGTCGCGCCGGGCGTGCAGCTGCCACAGTTCGTCGGCCACCGCGTGGCGTCGCCACGTGACAGCGACCGAGCGGACCGCCATGCGCCACGTCACCGCCCCACCCCGGATGAACCGCCAAGCTGTCAGGTAGCCCGCCTGGTTCAGCCCCGGAGGGTGGCGAGCCAGCCGGTCAGCAGGCGGTTGACCTCGTCGGGGCACTCCTGCTGGATCCAGTGGCCGCAGCCGTCCAGGAGGTGGGAGGCCGACAGGCCGGGGAGGGTGGCGGGGTAGGCGTCGATGGCGTCGGACATCCAGGTGGTGGAGGCGTCCAGGGCGCCGCCGATGAACAGGGACGGCTGCTTGATCGGGGCGCCGCGGTGCGGGGCGAGTTCTTCCCAGTCCCGGTCCATGTTGCGGTAGCGGTTGAGTGCGCCGGTGATCCCTGTGCGCTCGAACTCCCCGGCGTAGACGTCGAGGTCGTCCTCGCTCAGCCAGGCCGGGAGGACCCCCGTGGGGAAGCGGTCACGCAGCCGACCGCCGCCGCGTGCGACGAAGTGCGGGTCGGGCTCGTACGGGGCAGGCATGGTGTCGGCGGACAGAGCCGCGTAGAGGCCCGCGAGCCAGCCCCGGACGTCGGGCTCGATCTCCGCCTCGGCACGGCCGGGCTCCTGGAAGTAGGAGACGTAGAACTCCTGCTCGGGGCCGCCGAGCCGGCCGAAGACCTCGCTGGGGCGGGGGCCGCCGGGCGGCGCGTAGGGGACGCTCAGCAGGCCGAGGGCGCGGAAGACCTCGGGGTGGAGCAGGGCGGAGGCGGCGGCGATGTTGGCACCCCAGTCGTGGCCGACGATCACCGCGTTCTCCTCACCGAGGGCGCGCACCACGGCGACGTTGTCCTCCACCAGGTCGAGCATCCGGTAGGCGTCGATCGCCTCCGGACGGGAGGAGCGGCCGTAACCGCGCACGTCGATCGCCACCGCCCGGTGTCCGGCCGCGGCGAGGGCCGGGAGCTGGTGACGCCAGGAGTACCAGAACTCGGGGAAGCCGTGCACGAGCAGAACCAGCGGGCCGGTGCCCTGCTCGACCAGGTGCAGGCGCCCGGCCGGGGCCTCGACGGTGCGGTGGCGGAGCTCGGCGGTCGGCTCGGGCTGCATGGGCTTCTCCTCGGTTCGCGGGCAACGGACGCGGCTACCCATCGATCATGCGGCTCGGCACCCTCCCGGCGCGACCAGCCTTGCCATTCTGGCAAACTCGCAGGACAGAGCTGTGGAGCAGCACGGCAAGAAGGAGGGGGGAAGTGGCGGTCGACGACGTGAACGGCACACTGGCCGCGATGGGCCCCCGGTTGCGAGCCGTGCGCGAGCACCACGGCGCGACGCTCGCCGGTGTCAGCTGCGCGACCGGCATCTCGACCAGCACCCTGTCCCGGATCGAGACCGGCCGGCGCAAGCCCACCCTGGAGGTGCTGCTGCAGCTGTCGAAGGAGTACGGCGTCTCCCTGGACGAACTGGCCGGCACCGCGCCCGCCCCCGCGCCCGCGGCAGAGCCGCGGGCGAGAGCGCCGCTGAGCTTCGGGGATGACAAGGCGGTGCTGCCGTTGACCCGGTACGTCGGCGGCCTGCACGCCCACAAGCACGTCCTGCCCGCCCTTGAGAACCCGCCCACGCGGCCCCGTCAGGTCTCCCACAACGGCTACGAGTGGCTGTGTGTCCTGTATGGGCGGCTGTGGCTCGCGCTCGGCGACCAGGACCTCATCCTGACCCCCGGCGACGTCGCCGAGTTCGACACCCGCACCCCGCACGGGGTGGCGAACACCAACCCAGGTCCGGTCGAGTATCTGATCATGTTCGGGCCGCAGGGCGAGCGCCTACGGCCGCGCCCCCCTCCAGCCGCCGGTCGCGGGACCCGTCAGCCGGATCGCGCTCAGGCCGGCCACGAAGCGCGGCCGTAGGATCCGGAATCCGTTCCGACAAGACAGCGATGTCCCCGCCTGGTCAGGGGCGACCCGATCAAGGTCTTGGGCCCGGCCGGGCGGGGAGCGCCGTGCGCCGCTACGTCATCGCCCGCTCGCCAGGAAGGCCAGAGCGCGGGCGAAGGCGGCGTCACGGTCGCCGTCGAGCTCCTCGTCGCTGAGGACGCCGGGAACCGGCAGGTGCGGCGGGATGCCGGTCGCGTCGAAGGAGACGCCGTCGCGGGTCAGGAAACGCTCGTTGGGCAGTGCGAAGCTCCACCCGTTGGGCAACTTCCGCCACAGGAAGTCGGAGAAGGCCCCTTGGGTGCTTTCTCCGATCCGTTCGGGCCGGGGCATGCGGCCGATCATGGCCTGGGTGAAGGTTTCGCCCGCGCTGATGGTCAGGCCGCTGGTGAGCATCGTGATGGGGCCCGTGTAGACCGGTCCGGACGCCGGGCGTACCCGCACCGGCTGGGGACGGGTGAACCCGGGCGGCTCCTCCGGCGTGTTGCGGGCCTGCTTGACGTACGCCAGGTACGGCCTGCCGGTGAGCCGGGAGGCGAGCCGCAGGCCGAGCCCGTCGTAGCCGCCCAGATTGACCCGGACGTCGAGGATGAGGCCGCGCAATCGGCCGGGGCCCGAGGTGCGGGACTCGCTGAAGATCTCGTCGAGCGCGCGGTCCAGTTCGGCCGCGTTGGCCTCGAAGCCGCCGTCGGCGTAGCCGTCGAACGCGCCCAACCGCAGATACCCGAACCCGCCCGGGAGGTCGGCGTACCCGATCACGCCCTGTCCCCACTGCCGGAGGGGCTTGCGGGTGGCTGTCCGCTCGACGAACTCCCGGACCCGCTTGTCGAAGGCCACGAACGCCGGTAGTCCGTCGAGCTGCCTGGTGCCGGGCCGCAGCGGCCTGGCGAACTGCCTGTCGCCCGCGAGGAGCGCGGTGTGGGCGTCGCCGAGCTCCTTGAGGATGTCGCGCAGCACGCCGAACAGCTCCGCCTCCCCGGTGTCCGGGCCGATGCGGGATCGGTGGCGGTCCCGGACGGCTCGCCAGTCGACGCCCTTGAGTGCGAAGAAGGGGTAGTTCTCGGCGAAGGTCGTCCAGAAGACGTCGAACACCTTCAGCGGATCACCTGGCGTGAGCGTGGCGCAGGCCGCGGGCAGGGCGGGCAGCCGCCGCAACTCGATGGCGCCGACGCTGCCCAGGTAACGCAGCCGCGCGCGGCCCGGCCCGCTCGTCCGTACGGCGATCCGCCGGCCGCCCTCCTGCGCCGCGAAGGACGCCTCTCCGCGTGTGCCCGCCGTACGTCTCGCCGAGAGCAATCCTGGCAGGCAGCTGATCGAGGTCGTGTCGAACGTGGTGAGCCGTCCCTGGACGATGCTGAAGATCGTGCCGTATCCGTCGGCCCGCCACAGGCCGTCCAACGGCTCTCGTCCGGTAGAGGCCGCGTCGGCGCCGGCCTGTCCCGCCACGGCGATGCTCACCGCGGCCAGTAGCGCGGCCAGCCGCCGTGCCGTCCTGGTCTTCCTGTTGTCGTTCACGGGACCCGACGCTAGGAGGCGGCCCCGGCCAGGTGCGTCACACCAGGGAGCCGTCCCTGCCCGTCATACTTTCGAGCCATCCGGCTCACGGGTCATACCCAGGTGGGAGGCACGAGTTCAACTTCGGGTCGGATCCCTTCGCCGAGGTCACGGGCTACGGTGGGCGCATGTCGCACGTCTTCACCCCGGCCGTGCCCGCGGTCCTGCCGCCGCTGCGCTTTCGCAAGGCGCGAGCCGCCGCGCCGTGGGCGCTCACCTGCTTCATGTTCGCCATGAACGTGGGGATGCTCGCGACCGTCTACGACGCTCCGGCCGAGCTGACGGTGGCGCTCGCCGGGGCGTGCGCGGCTCCGATCGTGATCTGCGGGCGGCGGCCGGTGACCGCGTGGTTGATGATCTCCGTCGGGATGCTGGTCACTCCTCTGGTGGTCTCGCCGCCGCCGGCGCACAACCCGTGGCCGTGGCTCCCGATGTCCGTGGTCGCCTATCTGATCGTGTTGTTCGCGCTGGCCCAGCACCGGCCGCGATGGATGCTGGGGGCCGTGTGGGCGCTGTCCCTCCTCGGCGCCGTGGTGGTCGTGTCCCTGGTGCCGCGGTCGTCCGTCGACGCCGTCGTGGTGCTGCAGCTCGTGGCGGCCGTCGTGCCGGTGCCGCTGATCACCGGCGACGCCCTGCACTCGCGGCGGCTGGCCCAGACGTGCGCCGCCGAGCAGGAACGGGTCGGCCTCGCCGAGCGGGCCCGCCGTGAGCTGCTGGAGGAACGCACCAGGATCGCCAGGGAGATGCACGACGTGGTGGCCCACCACATGTCGGTGATCGCCGTCCAGGCCGCCAGTGCGGCCCGCAGGCTCGGCGGGGTGCCGGCCGACGCCGAGCGCGAGTTCGACTCCATCGGGGCGGCGGCTCGGCAGTCGCTGGCCGAGATGCGGCGTCTGCTGGGCGTGCTGCGCAGCGACGACGCGCCGCTGCAACGCGCGCCGCTGCCGGGCCTCGGCCAGGTGGGCGTGCTGGTGGAGAGCGCGAGGCGGGCCGGGATTCCCGTCGAGCTGACGGTGACGGGCCTGCCGCCGCACCTGCCACCCGGTACGGAGCTGCCGATCTACCGGATCGTGCAGGAGGCGCTCAGCAACGTCGTCCGGCACGCGCCGGGTGCCGCCACCGCCGTCGCGATCATCGGCAACGGCACCGGGCTGCGGGTCGTGGTGGAGAACGAGCCCTCCGCCGGTTCGGGTCCCGCGCTCGCCGAGCCCGCCGGCGCCGCCGGCCACGGGCTTGCCGGGATGCACGAACGTGCCGCCCTGGTGGGCGGCGTCCTGCTGACCGGGCCGGCGCCACAGGGCGGTTTCCGGGTCGAGCTGACGCTGCCCCTGACCCGGGCCGGGCACCAGGAGGAGGGCGCGTGACGATCCGGGTGCTCATCGCCGACGACCACGCGATGGTCCGGGCGGGATTCGGCGCCCTGCTGGACGCCGAGGCCGACATCGAGGTCGTCGGCGACGCGGCCGACGGTGAGCAGGCGGTGATCGAGACCAGGCGGCTGCGGCCCGGCATCGTCCTCATGGACGTCCGCATGCCGGTGATGGATGGCCTGCGGGCGGCCCGCCTGCTCCTCGCGCCGCCCGCCGGCGAGTACCGGCCGCGGGTGGTGATGCTCACCACCTTCGATCTCGACGACTACGTCTACGAGGCGCTGCGGGCCGGTGCCAGCGGGTTCCTCCTGAAGGAGGCGCCGCCCGCCGACCTGGTCTCGGCGGTGCGGGTGGTGGCGGCCGGCGACGCGCTGCTCGCCCCCTCGGTGACCCGCCGTCTCATCGAGGAGATCGCCCGGTCCAGGCCCGCGCTGCCCACCGTCGCCCCCCGGGTGCGGTCGCTGACCGAACGCGAGTCCGAGGTGCTCCTCCACGTCGCCCGTGGCCTGTCCAACGCCGAGATCGCGGCGGCCCTCGTCGTCGCCGAGCAGACCGTCAAGACACACATGGGCCGCGTCCTGGCCAAACTCGATCTGCGAGACCGCGCCCAGGCGATCGTCTTCGCATACGAAAGCGGCCTCGTCACCCCCCGCTCCGACCTTGCCCCCCGAAGCCCCGCGAGGTCGTACGAGCCGAGACGTCCGACCGGTTGGCTCACGAGTTGACCGACGAGCGACGCGCTGCATAGAAGGGATCACGCCTACGAGCTGACAAGGCAGATGCGCGGCTCTGTCCGGATCGGGTCGTGGGCCTGCTTCTCCCTCTGAGTCAGGGCCTCTCTCGAAGTGGGGTTCTCGGACGTTCAGGCCGCCACCATCCCGATGAACGGGCTCACCGCCCGGCTCGCACTCGACACGCTGGCGCTCCCGGCCGGCGCGACGGTCGCCGTTACCGGCGCAGCCGGCACCGTCGGCGGATACTTTGTCCAGCTCGCCAAGCAGGCCGGGCTGGTCGTCGTCGCCGACCTGCTGGCTCGTCCCACCCGCCACGCCCCCGTCAGCCCCCAGCGGGTCAGGCCTGGCCTCCACCTGATGCTCCAGACCCTCCACGACGTGCCCGCCTTCATCCTCGGCCGCCGTACGGACGTCCTGGCCGCCAACCGCCTGGCCCGCGAGGTGCTGACCGACTTCGAGGCCCTTGCCGTGCCTCAGCGCAACCTCGCCCGCTACTACCTGCTCGACCCGGAAGCCAAAACCCGCACCGGCGACTGGGAACGCATCGCCGCGGAAACCGTCGCCATGCTCCGCCTGGAAGCCGGCCGCCATCCCCAGGATCGCCGGCTCGCCGACCTCGTCGGCGAGCTCCGCCTGCGCTCACCGGAGTTCGGCTCCTGGTGGAACGACCACCGCGTGCTGCGCCGCACCCACGGCACCAAGCACTACCACCATCCTCTCGTCGGCGAGCTGCACTTCCACTACGAGTCCCTCCAGCCGCCGGGCGACCCCGACCAGACCTTGTGCGTCTACAACGTCGAGCCGGGCTCCCCGACCGCGCAAGCGCTCCGGCTCCTCAGCAGCTGGGTGGCGCCCATCGCAGCACCTTGACCGAGCACCTCGGGTCATGGTGAGGGATGCTTGGGGACCACAAGGTTTGCCTGGCGGACGTCGGGTGCGGGGCCTCGGAGGGGGACGCGCCGATCTTCAGGGCTTCCACCTGTGGTTTCGCATGGCTGCGTGATCGTTCAAGCTCGTGTTGAGGGGGCTGCATCGGTCAGCTCCGAGCCGGCGTTCGGTGACGGTGATCCGGCGACATAGGACTGTCGCATTCAGGGAGATGCCCGCTCCGGCCGATCACGATCGACTGGAGTCATGACAGGGAGAATCGTGATGGCGGCGGTGCTGGTCCTCGCCTCGTTCGCCGCGATGCCCCAGGCGGCGGCCGGCTCGGCATGCGTCTGGCGGATGCAGGCGCTCCAGGCGCCCGCCGGCGCGACGCAGCACCAGGTCAACGCCACCGACCACAACGGCGGGTACTCCGGCGTCGCCTACTTCCCCGGCACCGGCTGGCGGGTCATGTACTGGAAGGACGGCCGGGTCATCGACTACGGATCCTCCGGACACGGCACCGACCGGGTCGTGGGCCAGAACAGCAGCGGGACCATCGCGGGAACGTCCGTGACCGGCCTCTACGGAGCGTCGGCGATCTCCTTCCGCATCCGCGGCGGCCAGTGGGAGAGACTGACCCCGCTGCCCGGCGCGGAGCTGAACAGCAGAGCCATAGGGATCACCGACGGCGGCGACGTCTACGGCCACGCCGTGGTCTGGCAGGGCACGAGCAGCATCGTCGTGGTGGTGCGCTGGCCCTACGACCGGCCGGGCGTCGTCGAGCGGGTGCCAGGCCTGCCCGAGGGCATGAAGGTGATCGACGTGGACCACGACGGCACCTTGCTGATGGGGACGGACGCGACCTATCCGTGGCCGCACGTGTGGCGCGACGGCCGGCTCACCCGCCTGTCGGAGGCGCCGGACATGCAGTTCGGGTACGCCCGGGTCATCGCCGACGGGCTGGTGGCCGGATCGATCCGGCTGGGCTCCGACCCGGACCGGCCGGCGTACTGGGACAGGAACGGGCAGCCGCACGTGCTGCCCGAGAGCGCACTGGCCGCGCACATCAACAGGAACGGGCTCATCGTCAGCTCCCTGACGTCCACGCCGTACCGGGTCTGGCGGTTCGGAACGCTGGTGGGCCAGCTCGACGCCGCCGCCTCCGTCACGACGATCGGGGACGACGACACCATCGGCGGTACGACACGCGGCCAGAACAACCTGCCGGCCGCGGCCGTCTGGCGGTGCGCCTGAGATCGTCGAGGCACTGAAGGGCCGGACCGGGGTGGTCATCGGCCGCACGGCGGCCCTGGTGTTCGACGCCGACGGCAAACCCGCAGCTACGAGGTCAGGACCAAGAACCCCACGGACAGGCCGCTCAACGTCTTGTCCCGCGTGCACTGCGTCCCGGAGTGAGGCGTTCCCGCGAGATCAGCGTCGAGGCCAGGGACTACTTCCGGAGGTGCGGCCGGTCGGGCCCGCGAGCTCGGTGTCGGACGGTCAACGCTGTACCGGGCGCTGGAGAACGACGCCCCGGCGAGCAGTCGCACCTGCCGATCAGGCTTCCTCGGGTCGGGGCTCACGGTCGGCCAGCAGCCGGACGGCGACGGGGTCGCCCAGGTGGGCGTGGGCGACGAGCATGGTGAGGGCCTCCTCCTCCCGCCCTGCCATCGTCAGAAGCCGGCTGAGCAACGGCAGGACGGCATGCGTCTCGACCGATCGCTCCGCCGGGACGGCGTGCGGCAGGAGCAGGGCGACCGCGTCCTCCGGCCGTCCCTGCCGGGCGAGCAGCCGGGCGAGGTGGTGTGCGGCGTGCGGGTCGCCCGCCGTGGCACGCGTCCGCAGCTCCTCCACGCGCCCCTGTTCGGCCAGCAGCCGGGCCAGCCGGTCACTTGCGGTGCGCTCGCCTCGGTCGGCGTGCGGACGCAGCAGGGTGAGGGCCTCCTCCGCAGGGCTCTGCCGGGCGAGCCGGACGGCGGCGTCGGGGTCGCCCGCCGTGGCGCGCGTCCGCAGCTCCTCCACGCGCCCCTGTTCGGCCAGCAGCCGGGCCAGCCGGTCCCCGGCGGCGCGGTCGCCCCGGTCGGCTCGGTCGCGCAGTTCCTCGGTCCGGCCCTGCCGGGCCAGCAGCTCGGCCAGTGTGCCGGCCCAGTGGGGGTCCTGGTCGGGGTGGGCGTGCAGGAGGTCGATGGCCTCCTGGGCACCGTCCTGGCGGGCGAGGAGCCGAGCCAGTTGCGGCGCCGCGCCCCGGGCCGCGTGCGGACGCAGCACGGTGACGGCCTCCTCGATCCGGCCCTGCCGTTCCAGCAGGTAGGCCAGGATCGACCAGGCGTGCGCGTCGCCCGCGTCGGCGCGGGCGCGCAGTTGCTCGACGCGGCCGTGCTCGGCCAGCAAGCGGGCCAGTTTGAGGCCGGCTGACGCGGCGGTGCCCGAGGCGCCGTGGTCGGCCCACGCGCCGAGCATGACGACGGCCTCCTCAAGCCTGCCCTCTTCGACCAGCCGGTCGGCGACGAGTGCGAGGGCGCCCGCGTCGCCTTGGCGGGCGCAGGCGTACAGATGCTCGGTATACGGGGTGGCGGTGAGGTGGTGTTGCAGCAGGGCGTGGCGGAACTGCCAGGCGGTCCCCGACTGACGCAGGGTTTGGCGCTGGTGCTGGTCTTCCAGGAACGCCCACAACCTCCAGGGGAGCCGCCCCTTGGCGGCGAGACGAACATG
>NZ_JBFAOV010000057.1:0-37892 GCF_040675375.1 Nonomuraea sp. NPDC049607 | reverse complement strand
CCGGCGATCACGCCGGTACGGCGGCCACCCACCGGGTCAGCCGGCCAGGAGCTTGTGCAGGTAGCGGACCTGCTCCTCGGTCTGGTAGCCGGACCCGCCCTCGTGCCCGTTCCAGGGCCAGACGTTGATCTCCTTCGGTCCCTGCCAGTGGTTGTAGGCGGCGAAGACCGTGGAGGGCGGGCAGACGGCGTCCATGAGCGCGACCGAGTACAGCGCGGGCACCCGGCCGCGCGCGGCGAAGTTGAGGCCGTCGAAGTACGACAGCGTGCGGAACAGCTGGTCGGCGCCGTCCCTGCGGGAGGCGAGGAAGCGCACCAGCTCCTGGTACGGATACTCGTCGGTGATCTCGACCGCCCGCCGGAAGTGCGTCAGGAACGGCACGTCCACCAGCGCCGCCCGCACCGACGGGCGCAGCGCGGCCGTGGCCTGCGCGATCGCGCCGCCCTGGCTGCCGCCCGAGACCACGATGCGGCTCTCGTCCACCGCCGGGTGGGCCGCGGCCACGTCGACCGCCCTGGCCGCGTCGGTGAACACGCGGCGGTAGTAGTAGTCCTCGGGGTCGAGGATGCCGCGCGTCATCATGCCGGGCGCCTGCACGTTGGCGCTGCCGTGCGGGTCGCCGGTCACGCCGGGGCTGCCCGGGCTCGCGCCGCCGTGCCCCCGGGTCTCCATCACGAACACCGCGTATCCGGCCGTGGGCCACAGCAGGTGGTCCTTCGGGAAGCCGCGCCCGCCGCTGTAGCCGATGTAGTGCATCACGCACGGCACCGGCTCCTGAACGCCGCGCGGCAGGATGAACCAGCCGCCGATGCGGTGGCCGCCCCAACCGGCGAACGACACGTCGTAGACGTCGACGCCGCTCAGCGGCAGGTCGTAGGGCACGAACTCGGCGGCCGGGTCGAACCTGCCTGCCTCGGCCAGCGTACGGGACCAGAAGTCGTCGAAGTCGGCGGGCTCGTCGCGGTCGGGGAGGTAGCCGCGCAGCTGCTCGATCGGCAGGTCGAACAAGGACATGAGGGGAACTCCAGCCTGTAGGGAACCCTGATATTTCACCTCATCGGTGCAGGTAAGCGCTATCCTCCGCGGGCCGGAAGCTGAAAGCGCGCGAGCGGGGTAGTGGCGAGCGCGTGAGCGAATACGTGATCGAGGTTCCCTCCTCCCATCTCTATCCCGGCCTGGTGCTGGAGGCCCCCGCGCACGCCGAGGACTTCCTCGTGCTGTTCGCCGACGACTCCGAGTCGCGGGCCCAGCTCCTCGGCGACGCCTCGGGCCGTCCGGTGCTGCGGGTCGGCGGCTACATGACCACGAACGGCACCGTCATCGACGAGCGGGTGTGGACCGTGCGCGAGACCCTGCGCACCGGCGACCGCCTGCGCATCCGCCTCGGGCGCTCGCTCCCCTCCCCGGTCGGGGGCTAGCGTCCCCCTGTGAGGTCTTTCACCGGGATCGTGGCGGGCGCCGCGGTGCTCGCGCTGTCGCCCGTGGCCGGGCTCGCCGCGCTGGCCGGGACGGCGATGGTCGGCGCGCGGCCCGGGGTGTTCACGGGGACCGGCCTCGCCGTGTTCGCCTCGCTGTTCTTCCTCGGGCTGCTGCTGTGCGTGCCCCGGCCGGGCCCGGCGTGGGGACGGTGGTTACGGGCGGCGCTGATCCTGGCCGTGGAGGCGGCGGTGGTCTGGCAGGTCGCGGGCGCGACGCTGACGCCGCCGCCGGTGCCGGTCGCGGCCGGGCCGCCGGTGGCCGGGCAGCGCGAGTGGCGGCTGGCGACGGGGTCGCGGCTGGCGTACGTGCGGGTCGCGCCGAAGCGGGTCACCCGGCCCGAGCCGGTGGTGTTCCTGTCCAGCGGGGCCGGCGTGGCGGACGTGGCCACCGATCCTGCGTTCTACCGGCGCCTGGCCACCGACGGGTACGAGGTCTACGTCTACGACCAGGTGGGCACGGGACGGTCGGCGCGGTTGCCGGACCCGGCCGCGTACGGGCTGGGACGGGACGTGGCGGACCTGGAGCAGGTGCGGCAGGCGATCGGCGCCCGCCGGCTGAACCTGGTCGCGCGCGGCGGCGGTGCCCGGCTGGCGGCGGCCTACCTGTCCGTCCATCCGGACGGGGTCGCCAGGGCGGTGCTCGCCTCCCCCGCCGGGCTCGACCAGGTCCGTTCCGCGTCGCTGCTGGACGACGGACCGCCCGGCCCCCGGCTGCTGGCGGTGTACACGCTGCTGCGGGTCGAACCGGCGGCGGCGCACGCGTTCGCCGGCGACGCCGAACTCGACGCCCGCACGGCCGCGACCGCGGGGTCCGGCGACGACACCGCGGCCCCCTGCCCACCACCACCGCCGCTCCCCGCGAGCCCGAAGACCACGAGTACCCCGGCCGCAGCGGACGGTTCGGGGAGATATGCGAGCCTGGTGGAGCGGCCGTCGCCGCCGGGGCTGCGGGACGGGCTGGCCCGGGTGACGGCGCCCGTCCTGGTGGTCAAGGGGCCGTGCGACGGGGAGAGCTGGTCGGCGGCCACCGACGTCCGCCGGGCGATCCCCGGTTCCGGGTTCGCCTACGCCGAAGGGCGGGCGGCCTACCTGGGGACGGTGCGGGCGTTCCTGGCGGACCGGGCGGTGCCCCCGTACGAGGCGGCCGCGCCGCCGCCCGGATACCTCGGCCCTTGGTGATGCGGCCGGCTCACCGGCGGGCGCGGGCGCAGGAGCCCGCCGTCGCCGCCGCCACCTTCCAGTCCGGCCCCGGGAACGGCGACATGAAGTGGGTCAGCAGGTCCACCGCGTAGTCCGGGGTCTGCCCGCCGGGGTCGAGGAAGGACACCATCTGCGGGCCGTCGGCGCCGCGCAGGGTGACCGAACCGCCCCTGCCGGCGGCGGCGAAGCCGGGTTTGGCGTCCACCGTGAGGCAGGCCAGCCCGATCCCGGCGGCGGCGATCTCCTGGCGGGCGCCGATGCGGCGCATGCGCTGGTCGTAGCGGCGCAGGGCGAGCGAGGTGGCCCGGGTGAGCCGGAGCGAGCCGGTGAAGACATCCTCGCCGATCTTCCTGCTCAGCCTGACCCGGAGGGAGACGTCGGGCCGCAGGTCCACGCCCTTGGCGGCCAGGTCGAGGCGGTCGTAGGCGCCTTCGAAGCCGGGCGCGAGGAACCCGGCCGCCGCCGGAGCCTTGAGCCCGAACGGGATGCGTCCCGGCCGGACCCGCAGCCAGGACATCCGCCGGACCGTCATCGACACCTCCCGAACCGCGCTCGCGCCCAGCGCGAAGTCCCCGCCGACCTCGTAGGTGAGGAAACCCGTGGTGTACGGGACCTCCTTGGACACGGCGATCCGCTGCCGGGCGACCGGGCCCGCGCGCAGCCCGGCGGCCACCGCGATCCGGCCCGTGGGCCCGGGTTTGGAGGCCAGGTCGAGCGACTGGTCGGGGTTGAGCCTGATCGTGGTGTCGGCGGCCAGGTCCTCGACCGTGAGCGAGACGGCGCCGAGCCGCCCGGAGGGGTCGACCAGGCCGCCGTCCACGCCCAGGTGGCCGTCCAGGGTGCTCGCGCCGCCCCGGTAGGTGATCACCGGGACGCTCAGCCCGGCGGACGAGGCGTCGGCGTCCAGGCCGAGCACCGCCGGCACGTCGGTCAGCCGCAGCGCGCCGGTGCCCCGGCCGGGCAGGGTGACCTCCGCGGTCAGGCGCTCGACCGGCGCGGAGTTCCGTACGCGCACCCGGGTCCTGGCCCCGTACGCGGCCCGCACGTCCACGGCGGCGGGAACCGGGTCGAGGGCGACGTGGCCGCGCAGCCCGCCCGCCTCGGCCCGTACGTCGAGCGCGCCCAGGGTGGCGGACGGCTCGACGCGGTAGGCGACGTGCCCGGCGTCGAACGGCCCCAGCGACAACCGGGTGATCCTCGACGGCAGCCGGGTCAGCGTGGCCCGTGCCTTGACCGGGACCGGCGCGAGCACGCTGCTGGCCAGGTAGAGGGCGAGGGTGCGGCGCCTGGGCGCGAACCCGGCGAAGGCGACCGTGCCGCCCGCCGGGTCGATCGTCACCTGGCTGGGCAGGCCGGTGACGTCGAGGTAGCCCTGGAGGCCGTAGCAGCCGCGCCCCGCCGTGCAGAACGGGCCCTGTGCGCAGCCCTCGGTTCCGGCCGGGCAGCCGCCGTCCACCAGCGAGAGGCCGTCCCGCACGGCGGGGGCGGGCCGCATGCGGGCCAGCGCGGCGGTCCTGCCGAGCCAGGCGCGGGCGGTCACGCCGAGCCGGGAGCCGGAGTAGCTGAGCCTGCCCTCGGGCGTGGCGGCGACGGTCAGGTCGCCCGGCACCGGTCCCACCCTGCCGAGGACGCCGAAGCGCGTCTCGCCCAGGACGATGTCAGCGTCCACGGCGAGCCGCTGCCGCGCGGCGCGGAACCCGGCACGGAAGCCCTGCCCGGACGGGCCGATCTCGACTCTCCGCAGGCCCTTGACCAGCACGCTCGCGTCCAGGTCGCCGGTGGCGCGGTCGTAGTGAGCGGCCAGGTGCGGGCCGTCGGGGGACGTGGCGCCGTCGTGGTTGGCGACGGCCAGGGCCGCCGATCCCACCGGGCCGGACAGCCCGTGGAAGCGGTAGCCGCCGTCCTTCCAGGCGGCCTCGAAGCGGGCCGGCACGCCGGTCACGTCGGCGGCGGCCCGCAGCACCCGGCCGCCCGTCCTGATCCTGGCCAGCGCCGACACTTTCGCCACGGGGGCGCTCGCGGTCCAGGCGAGGGTGCCGGTCGTGGTGTCGGCGACCAGCTCGGCCCGTTTCCGCACCCCTTGCACCGCCACCCGCACGTCGTCCCCGCCCGCGGCGCGTCCGGCGTTCCCGAGGGTGGTGACGTACGACCTGGCCGCGTACAGGCTGAGGTCGCGGAGGCGGCCGGACGTGGTGACCTCGACCGACGAGCGCGCGCCCAGCGTCCACGCGGTCCGTACGTCCTCGCGCACGCCGCGGACCGTGCCGTCGATCGTCGGCCCGTTCCGTACGTCGGCATAGGCGGCCCTGGCCCGGTCGATCACGCCGCTGGCCCGGTAGACGGCCCGTCCGGCGGCGGGGTCGAGGGAGAGGTCGACCTCGGCGGGCGTGTTGGAGATCTCCAGTCGTGCCAGGCGCGTCCCGTCGACGCCGGCCGCGCCCACGAAGGACCGGCGGCTCGCCCTGGCCTTCAGGTGCGCGTGCGGCGCCGCGCCGTACGTGACGTCGAACGCCGACAACCCGGACAACAGCGCCGAGATCCCGACCGCGTCGCCGTTCTTGATCATGGTGACGTGGCCGCCGGAGGGGCTGGAGACCGCGCCGCCGCCACGTTGCAGGATCGCGGCGAAGCGGCCGATCGGCGAGCTGGCCGTCTGGGTGACGCGCCGCGCGGCCGGGTCGTTCTCCATGCGGACCCGGGCGGGCAGCCCGCTCAGCTCGGCCCGCAACACGGTCCTGGACGCGGCCCGGTCGTAGTAGAGCACCTCGGCCGAGCCCGTCCGCGCGGGCCGGGACGACTCGACGGTCAGCGTCTGCCCGCCGCCGGTCGAGGCGTAGGCGGCGGTGAAGGAGCGGGGCACCTCGCGCAGCCCGGCGCTCACCACGGTGGCCAGGCGGCCGTCGCGGTAGAGGTGGCTGTGCAGCTCGGCGCGGGCGATCGGGGCGGGGGCGGTGAAGCGGATCCGTCCGCCGGACAGGCGCACCCGGGCGCGGGTGGGCATGCGGTCCAGTACGGCCTGCGTGTAGCGGGTCCGGGAGACGGCGATCGCGTCGAGCCTGGCGGGCCGGGAGGCGGTGACGTCCAGCTCGACGGCCCCGGGCTTGGAGGTGGCCTCCGACGCGGGTGAGCCGAGTGCGGCCTCGACGGTGAGTCGTTCGGTGGCGGGGGTCTGGCGCAGGCTCACGGTGGTGCGCCCGGTCAGCCCCGCCAGGGTGACGGCGGACGCTCCCGGGTCCTTCCTGGTGACGCTCGCCCTGACCGTCCCGCCTTCCTGGTCGACGGTGAACGTCCCGCGGTCGAGCACCGAGAGCGACGCGCCGGCGCGCAGGCCGTCGAACCCGACGGTCACCCTGTCGTCGTACTCGGCCCAGACCAGCGCCTTCACCTTCTGCCCGGACAGGCTCCTGACGGCGAACCCGAGCCCGACGTCCCCCTTTCCGGGGTTCGCGGCGGGCACCAGGTCGGCCGCCAGGTCGGGGAGGCCGTCGCCGGTGACGTCCGCGGCGACCGGTACGGCGACGGGCCTGCGCGCCGAGCACGCCACCGTCCGCGCCACCCCCATCACACACAACCGGTACGTCAGCGCCTGCCCCTTCACCATCCGCCCGCCCTGGGCCAGGGGGGTGTTCAGGCGCAGGGCGTCCAGAGCCCTGGTCACGGCGGAAGGCGGGCGCAGGAGGGTCAGCGGCGCGGCACCGGTCGTGTCGGGGAGCAGGGCGGCGGGGTCGGGGGCCTGCCGCCCGAGCCCCTGCCGTTCCTGCCGCCGCGCGGCCAGCGCGGCGATCCCGTCGGCGAGGGACGTTCCGGCGGGCGTGGTGATCTCCGGTCGTTCCGGCCCCACCGGCCCCTCTCCCATCGGCCGGACGGCGGGCGACGGCCCGGAACGAACGGTCACCACGGCCGGCGGCGGCTCCTTCACCGCGGGCACCACCACCTGACCAGGCGCTGAAGCCCGAACGGCGGCCGTCGTCGCGGCATGGCTGGAGACGGCGAGCGGCCCACCCGCCAGCGCGGTGGCTGCGATGGACGTCGAAGCGAGCACGCGCAGGAGGGCGTGCGGCATGAAGCGTTCCCCCGGACCGGTCTAACTCATCCCATCAGAAACAATGGTCACGAGATGACCATATTTCCTCACTAATCGTCAAACTCGCCCCGACATGGAACTCCAGTTTCTGCCCCCTCGCCGGGCCGCTACGCCGCCCGGCGGACCCCCGTCCGGCTCACCGCCGTGACCACCGTGGCCGCCACGGCGAGCACCAGCAGGACGGTCACCGCCAGCCGGTAACCGTCCTGCAGCACGTCGGCCACGCCGGACAGCCGGGACGGGTCGGCGGCGTAGACCAGGTGCCGCTCGGCGGCCGGCACGGACGCGGCGACGATGGCCAGCGACATGGCGGTGCTGATCACTGTCGAGACGTTGACCAGCATGAGCCGGACGCCGTTGACCACGCCGAGCCGGTTCTGCGGCGCGTCCATCATGATCGCGGTGGTGTTGGCCGTGATGAACAGCCCGCTGCCCGCGCCCACCAGCCCGAGCGCCGTCCCGAGCCAGGCGTACGGCACGGACGGGTCCAGCGCGGCCAGCATGACCGCCATGCCCGCCGCGCTCAGCGCCGATCCGGCCACGGCCACCGTACGCGGGTGGAAGCGTCCGGTCAGCGCCCCGGCGACCAGCGAGGTCAGGGCCGAGGCGGCCGAGACGGGCAGCACGGCGAGCCCCGCCTGGGCGGGCTCGAACTGCCGGGTGGACTGCAGGAACAGCGAGATCACCAGCACGATCGAGAACTGCCCGAGCGAGTTGAGCACGGCCGCCAGGTTGGCCAGCGCGAAGCCGCGGTCGCCGAACAGCCGCAGGTCGAGCAGCGGCGTCCGGCTGCGCCACTCGACCAGCGCGAACACCGGCGCCGCCGCCGCGAACGCCACCCCGCCCGCCACCACCCACGGGCTCAGCCAGCCCAGCGAGCTGCCCTGCGACAGGGCCAGCAGCAGCCCGCTCAGCCAGGTGAACAGCAGGACGATCCCCGGCAGGCCCAGCCGCTCGCGCGGCCCCCTCGGCACCGGCCGGAGGGTGACGGCGCCCCAGACGATGGCCGCGACGCCGACGGGCACGTTGAACCAGAAGACCCACCGCCAGCCCGCCGCACCCGCCAGGAACCCGCCGAACGACGGCCCGACCAGCCCCGCCACGGAGATGATGGCCATGTAGACGGCCATGCCGCGGCCCAGCCGGGCAGGCGGGAAGGCGCCGGCCAGGATGGCCGAGCTGTTGGCGAGGATCATGGCCGAGCCGCACGCCTGGGCGACGCGGGCGGCCAGCAGCAGCTCGATCGAGGGCGAGAACCCGGCCGCCAGGCTCGCCGCGGTGAACACCATGAACCCCAGCAGGTACGTGCCGCGCCTGCCGAACAGATCGGCCACCCGTCCGAACACCACCAGCCCGACCGAGCTGACCAGCATGTAGGCCAGCAGCACCCAGCTCGCCAGGAAGGCGTCGGCGTGGAAGTGCGCGACGACGGCGGGCAGGGCGACGTTGAGCGAGCTGGAGTTGAGCCCGGTCAGGAACATGCCGAGGCTGGTGACCGAGACGGCTCGCCAGGCGTACCGCAGCCGGGCGGCCTCGTCCTCCGCCGCCGCCCCCACGACCGGCTCCGACACGACGGCCTTGGACGGGCACTCAGTCACACCGGACCGCCTGAAGATTCATGCGCCACTCTTTCTAGAATCTTCCTCTAGGAAAGAGGGCGGCCCGTCGATTGTCAAGATCCCGTCCGCGCGCAGGCATACCGGTGCCCCCGGTCAGGCGCGGCCTGGGGCGCTCAGTTCAGGGCGCGCAGGGCCTGCTCCAGGGTGTCGCCGGTGCCGACGGCCACTTCGCCGCCGTCGCGGTCACGGGCCACGGCGATCACGCCGGACCCGGTCGGATGGCGGCTCAGGGTGACCGTGCAGCCGTCGCGCAGCAGCGCGTCGGCGCCGCCCGCCCCCGGCGGCGCGACCTGCTCGCCCACCCGGGGACCGAGCAGGCGGGTGGCCGCGATCAGCGCGGCGACCGGCGTCCGGTGCCGGGCCAGCAGCACGGGACTGTCGTCGTACGGCTCGGCGACCTGCCGGACGAGGTCGCCGAGCTTGGCCTTGCCCGTGGACAACGACACCACCGGCAACCCGGCCAGCACCCCCGAAACCTTGGACAGCGGCACCAGGGCGGCCCACTCCCAGCGCTCCCGGGTGATCAGCGTGACCTGCCCCTCGCCCGCCGCGCTCACCAGCGCCCCCCATCGGGACCGCGCCTCCTCGACCCCGATCGGGACGCCCAGTCTTTCCTCCAGCTCGCTGTAACTGATCATGAGAATATCGTAAGGCGCCTTACGGCCGCCCGCGTCTCCCCCCGACCTGCCCGGTCGCCGTCGCGGGTCAGCCCCTCCGGCTGAGGCGCACTCTCCGGACGAGCTCCTCGGCGGCCTCCGGCCACTCGGGGTGTTCGAAGGCGAAACCCGCCTCCAGGAGCCGGCCCGGGACGACCCGGCGGCTCTTGAACAGCAGCTCGGTGTCGGACCGCAGCGCGTACGCGCCCAACTCGGCCATCCACCGCGTCGCGGGCAGGCCCACCGGCACGCCCCAGGCGGACCGCAACGCCCGCATGAACGCGGCCTGCGGCAGCGGCCCAGGGGCGGCCAGGTTGACCGGTCCGCTCAGGTCGTCCCGCCCGGCCAGGAACTCGACCGCGCGGACGAGATCGCGGTCGTGGATCCAGGACACGTACTGGGCGCCGCCCGCGACCGGCCCGCCGAGGCCGAGCCGGGTCAGGCGCAGCAGCACGTCGAGGACGCCGCCACGATCGGGGCTCATCACCATGGCGGTGCGCAGGCCGACCTTGCGCGTGTACGGGGTCTCGGCCCGTTCCTGCTCCCGCTCCCACGCCTTGGCGATCTCGACGCTGTAACCCCAGTAGCCCGGCACGCCGGGCTCGTCGCCGCCGATCAGGCCGGTCGCCTCGTCGTTGGGCGCGTCGAAGCGGTGGGCGTAGACGGTGGCGGTGCTCATCTGCAGCCAGACCCGGGGCGGGCGCCCGGCGGCGGCGATCGCCCGGCCGACGGCCCGGGTGGAGCGCACCCGCGAATCCATCATGGCCCGCAGGTTGGCCGGGGTGTAGCGGCAGTTCACGCTCCGCCCGGCCAGGTTGATCACGAGGTCGCTGCCGTCGATCTCCCGCGTCCACGCGCCCGGGGTCTCGCCGTCCCAGGCGACCTCGCCCGGACGGGTCGGCCGCCGGGTCAGGATCACGACGTCGTGTCCGGCCGCGGTCAGCGCCCGGCGGAGGATCTCGCCGACCTGCCCGGTGCCTCCGGGAATCACCGTCTTCACCCGGTCGACACTACTCCGGGCTTTTGAACGCGTTCAGCGAGGGGTCCCGCGCGGCTGGGACGCGCTCGGCCGGCGTGTGCCCGGCCTCGGGTGGATCACTTCAGGGCGTGCATGTCCTCGTCGGTCAGGGCGAGGTCGGCGGCGTCCAGGTTCTCCTCCAGGTGGGCGGGCGAGCCGGTGCCCGGCGTGGGCAGGACGACCGGGGAGCGGTGCAGCAGCCAGGCCAGCGCCACCTGCCCGGACGTCGTGCCGTGCCGGGCGGCCACCCGTTCGATCGCCGTGCCCGCCCCGGTGGCGAGGGAGCCGTTGCCGAGGGGGAACCAGGGCAGGAACGCGATGCCCAGCTCCTCGCACCGCGCCAGCACCGGCTCCGACTCCCGGTCCAGCACGTTGAAGCGGTTCTGCACGGACGCCGGCCGCAGGATCGTCAGCGCCTCGTCGAGCTGGTCGAGGGTGACGGTGTCGAGCCCGATGTGCCGGATCTTGCCCTCTTCGCGCAGCTCGGCGAGCGTGCCGAGCTGATCGGCGAGCGGCACCGCGGGGTCGATGCGGTGGAGCTGGTAGAGGTCGATCGTCTCGGTGCGCAGGCGGCGCAGGCTCGCCTCACACATGGCGCGCAGGTCCTCGGGACGTCCGGCGGGATGCCACGTGTCCGGCCCCGTACGGACCACGCCGCCCTTGGTGGCCAGCACCAGCTCGCCGGGGTACGGATGAAGGGCCCGCGCGATCAGCTCCTCGGCGACGCCGGGGCCGTAGTTGTCGGCGGTGTCCAGGAGCGTGACGCCGCGCTCGACGGCCCGGCGCAGCAGCGCGACCGCCTCAGCGGACGGCAGACGCGGGCCCCAGTAGCCGGGGCCGGTGAGCTGGGCGGTGCCGTAGCCGAGGCGGCGTACCCGCAGCTCACCGGCGATCTCGAACGTCGTGCCCACCACTGTGCCCGCCACTGTGCCCGCCCCTCTCCTGACGAAGGGGCCCATCGTACGGCCGCCGCCACCGCTGTGTTCCGCGCACCCCTCCGACACCCGCTCAGAGCATCGCCACCACCGCGTAGCGTTCGTCGGTGATCTCCTTGCCCCACAGGGCCGGGTCGGGAAGGGGATGCACCTTCAGGTCGCCGACCAGGGGGCGGAGGGCGGCGGTCAGGTTGACGGCGGTGACGCCGCCCATCCAGGGCAGGCGCTCGCCCGGCACGTAGCCGGACTGCTCGCCGGAGCTCTGCCAGCGGCCCTCCACCAGCACCAGCCGGCCGCCGGGGCGCAGCAGCGACACCCAGCGGGTCAGCGCCGCCTCCGGGTCGGGGATGGTCCACAGCAGGTGACGGACCAGCACGACATCGAAGCGGCTGTCGCCGACGGGCGGGTCGGCCGCGTCGCCGGTCAGCACCACGGCGTCGGTGGCGGCCAGCTTGGCGCGGGCTCGCCCGACCATGCGCGGGGCGAGGTCGACGGCGGTCAGGCGGTGGCCCTGGGCGGCCAGGAGCAGCGACAACGAGCCCGTGCCGCAGCCGAGGTCGAGCACGTCGAGCGGCCCTGCGGGCACCCACTCGGCCAGCCGCGCCGCCCAGGCGGCCCTGGTCGCGGGGTCGCGGAGCCCGTGGTCGGCTTCGTCGTCGAAGGAGTCGGCGGCGGCGTCCCAGAAACCGGCGATGGTCGTCATGGCCCGCATCCTGACAGGCGGCACCGACAGTTCCGCGACGTGCGGGCGGACGGGATCGGCGGAACCTGGTGTACTGGTCTGACCAGTCGCTAGTGTTCTCCAGCATGACGGGATATGACGCGCTGTTCCGCCTCGACGGGCGGCGGGCCGTGGTGATCGGGGCCGGGAGCGGGATCGGCAGGGAGGCGGCGTCCGCCCTGGCCGCGCATGGGGCCTCCGTGGTGTGCGCGGACCGGGACCTGGCCGCCGCCCAGGAGACCGCCGCCCGGTGCGACGGCCGGGCGCGCCTGCTCGACGTGCTGGACGCCGACGCCGTACGGGCGGCCGCCGCCGAGGAGCCGGCCGACGTGCTGGTGTTCACCGCGGCGACGAACGTGCGCAAGCGGCTGCTCGACTACACCGGCGAGGAGTTCGACCGGGTGGTGGGGCTGAACCTGCGGGCCTCGTTCGACGTGGTGCGGGCGTTCGGCGCCGGGATGGTGGAGCGGGGGCGCGGGTCGATCATCGGGTTCGCCTCGATCCGGGCGTCGGTGACCGAGCCGGGGCAGGGCGTCTACTCGGCCACGAAGGCGGGGCTGGTGCAGTTGCTGCGGACGGCGGCGGCCGAGTTCGGCCCCCACGGCGTGCGCGTCAACGCCATCGCGCCCGGCGTCGTGGAGACCCCGCTGACCAGGCAGATCAAGGACAACCCCGACTGGTACGCCGCGTACGCCGCCAAGAGCGCCCTCGGCCGGTGGGCCACCGCGCCCGAGATGGCGGGCGCGGTGGTCTACCTGGCGAGCGACGCGGCGAGCTTCGTGACGGGCTCGGTGTTGTACGTGGACGGCGGCTGGACCGCCGTGGACGGCCGTTTCGATCCTCCGAATTGAGGTGAATACTCCCGACCGAAGGGGGCAGCAGGCACGGGTCCCATTGAAGGGAGGGACTCATGAGAACAGCACGGAGCCACTTAGCACCCGCGGGAGTCGCGGCCGTGCTGGCGTTGACCGTGTCCGCCACTGCCCCCACTGCGGCCCAGGCCGCGACCGGGCCCACGGCGGCCCAGGCCGCCGGCGCCGTCCGGCCGGTGGCCGCGCCAGGCGCCGCGACCGCCCTGTCCGTCCAGGCGTTCCACGCCTCGGCCCAGGACCGGGCGTACCTGCGGCAGGCGCACCGCGGCAATCTCGCCGAGATCGCGGCCGGCCAGGCCGCGCTCCGCAGGTCGCACGACAGGGACGTGCGCGAGATCGCCTGGCGGCTGATCCGTGACCACCGCAAGCTCGACGCCCGGCTGCGCGAGGTCGCCCGGCGGCTGCGCGTCGGCCTGCCGGACGCGCCGAGCGCCGCCCAGCGCGACAGCCTGGACGCGGTGCTCGCCCGCCGTTCCGGTCACCGGTTCGACCGGGCGTGGCTGCGTCTCCAGACCGAGGCGCACGAGCAGACGCTCACGCTGATCAGGCGCGAGCTGCGGCACGGTCACTCCGGCTGGGTGCGGGACCTGGCGCGCGACGGCGCCCCCGTGGTCCGGCACCACCTGGACGAGGTCCGTACGGAACTCGACCACCACACCCGCTGACCGGCGCGCGACGTCACGTCCGTTGACCGGCGCGCGACGTCACGTCCGTTGACCGGCGTGCGACGTCAGGTCCGTCGAGCGGCGTGACTCATCGCGTCCGTTGGGCGGCGTGAAGCGGCCCGTGGTCGGGACGTGTGGCGTCCCGGCCACGGGTGGTGAGCGCCCGGGCGGGGGCGGCCCCCCGCCTCCGTCCGGGTCAGGTCGCGGGTTCCAGCCGCACCTGCACCGGCTGCCCGTGCACGGTCTCGAACTCCAGGACCGTGCGCGGCCCGGTGATCCTGGCCCGGCACGGCAGGCCGGCATCGACCCGCCATCGCCCGTCCAGGGTCACCCGCATCCGGTGCGGGTGGCTGGGGCTCGCCAGCCAGGGCCGCGACCACGGGCTGTAGTGCCCGACGTAGCGGCCCTTCTCGTACTGGTCGTGGTCGATCCCGCCGTAGAGGCGCAGGTCCGGATCGCATACCGCGAGGACCAGCGTCTCGCCCTCCGTCCGGACGAGCAGCATCGAAGGCGTGTCGACCTCGCGTACCAGACCTTCCAGGCTGGTGCGCTCGAACACGGCGTACCCGGTGATGCCGGTCTCGCGGTCCCGGACGACGTGGGCGGCCGTGTCGGCGCGCAGCACCCGGTACGGGGCCCGCGCGGCGTCCCCCATCGCGGCGGTGAAACCGGCCATCCGCTCGGCCGTGGCGTTCACGACCATCGCGTACTCGTACGTCCCGTTCCGAGGGGCGGTGCCGTGCCTGATCCAGGCCGTGGCGAAGTCTCCGCCGGTGGGCTCTTCCGTGGCGTTGTTGCGGGAGGTCTGGGCCGAGCGGGTCAGGGCCACCTTCTGCCCGGCGGCCAGGTAGTAGCCGATGCCCTTGTCGTCCAGCAGCCAGCGCGGCCCGCCGTCGAGCGCCTGGTGGGGGAAGGCGGTGACCGGCGTGCCGTCCACCACGGTGGGCGCGGTCCTGGTCGGGAGCCGGGTCTGGAAGAGCGTGGTCTCGGTCTCGTCCGCGGTGTCGTCATTGGTGATGCCGGTGCCCAGGGCCACGACGCGGTCGTCGAACAGGAACACCGACTTGCGGGCCCGGTGGGTGCCGTCGTACTTGGGGTGTCCGTGCAGGTCCATGGCGAACAGGGCGTTGCGTCCGTCGATGGTGCAGGCTCCGGCGAAACGGGAGTCGGTGAGGAGCATCTCCTCGATCGCCCCGGTCAGGTCGCCCCTGAGCTGTTCGAGCGGTTTGTGGATGACTGTGGTGCCGGGGCGGCGGTTCCAGTCCCAGCCGGGCTGGGCGTAGCCGCTGTCCTGGTTGGTGACGGGGTTGCCGCGGTGCAGGACCTGGATCTGGCCGTAGGTGTTGTAGCGGCCGTACCAGTTGGCGCCGACGTAGATCTCGGTGCTCCACAGGTAGCGGTTGTGGCCGCGTACCGTGATCTGCCATTCGTCGCGGCGGTGGACGGCGAGCGCGGCGTAGTTGAGCGCCCAGGCGCCGGTCGGAGCCGGTTCCGCGACGATGCCGCGCGCGGCGAGCCGGGCCGCGAGCTCCTTCTGCCGCTCGGTCGGGCTGCCGGGCAGCAGGCGCAGGAAGGCGGCGGCGATCTCATCGTCGATCGGGGCAAGCCACTCGAACGGGACGATCGACAGCGCGGTCGTGCCGCCGGGGTTGCGGCCGCTGATCGAGATCGGCCAGTGGTTCTTGTTGGCGTAGACGCGCTGTGCGAGCAGCGCCTTGCGCAGCCACCCGTACGCCTCCTCCGAGATCGCGAACGAGCCGCCGTGCAGCACGTAGACCAGCGGCGCGAGCCCGGCGAAGCCGTCGCGGACGTAGTCGGGGAAGAAGCCGACGTGGTGGAAGGCGGTGCCGTCCACCTTGATGCCGTCCTGGATGCCGTCGGTGGGCAGGAGGGTGGCGTTCAGCCAGTCGCGCAGCGCCCGCAGGTACGCCACCTGCCCGGCCTCGTCGTCGCGCAGCAGCACGGCCGCCAGCATGCCGCGGACCGTGGTGTTGTACAGGTCCATCATGCTGCCCCGGGCCATCCGGAAGCCGAAACCGCGGAAGATCCGGCCGAGTCCGCTCAGCCATTCCAGGTCCGCTCGTACCCGCTGCAACTCCCCCGCCGCGCGCAGGGCGTCCCGCATGAGGTAGACGGAGTCGTAGAAGCCGCGGACGTCGTAGCCGAGGTGGTGGATGGTGCCCTGGCAGCTTCCCTTCGTCCAGCCCTGTTCCCGCAGGTGGGCGACCAGGCGCAGGTAGAGCGCGGCCAGCGCGGGACGGTCGGCGGGGGCGGCCTGGTGGGCCTGGGCGATCGTCTTCATCAGGTCGGTGCAGGCGCGCAGCGTGACCGGGTTCACGAACGCCTTGAGCTCGGCGGCGATCCCGGCCGGGTAGATCTGCGACTGGTAGGCGTGCGTGGGACGGCCCTCCAGGGCGGCCACCTGGGCCGTCAGCCCCGGCAGGTCCGGCTTGACCTGGGCGATCAGGTACTCGTCGTGGTAGCGGGTGTGCAGGGCGCGCAGCGAGGCCAGCTCGCCGGCGGACGGGGGCGAGGTGTCGGGCCTGACGGTCTCCAGGAGCCGGTCGAAGCGGTGGAGCGCCTGCCAGTGCTGGTTGTCGTACTCGTCGCCCTCGGGGGCGATGTCCGGGAGCTGGTGGTCGCGGCAGGGGGCGTCGGGGCGCAGCGGCACGTTGAGCATGAGCTGGTCGAGGTGCAGGGTCCCGGCCCTGCGGGGCGCGACGATCCGCAGGGTGTCCATGTCGGGGTGCGGCCTGCCGTGCATGTCGTAGGCGTACCGCACCCACGCCGTACGCCACCCGCTGAACCCGAGCCGGAACTCGAACCACAGGTCGGTGCGCTCACCCCGGCCGAACTCGAACCTGAGCACGTCGTCCACCGGCTCGGCGTTGTGCACCCACACGCAGAACGCGTCCACCAGCCCCTGCCACGCCTGGTCGTCGCCGAGCCGGTAGGGGGCGGGCGCCCACCGCAGCGGCGCGCGCACGGTGATCACGTCGCGGCTCGCGTGCTCCCACCGCAGCGACCTCGTCCCGCACACGGCGACCCGGTCGCTGATCGACAACGTGGAGCCGGGCCCGGCGGCGAAGTGCGGCGGGACGGCGCTCTCCAGCAGGAACACCGGTGGGTCCATCGCCATGGCCCGCTGCTCCAGCGCCTCGCCGGTCATCCCCTCGCCGACCGGCCCGTCCGCCGCCGACGCGGCCGCCACCGGGCCGCCGGCCGTCAGGAAAGCGCTTGCCGCACCTGCCTTGAACACCGCTCTGCGCGTGATCTCCACCATGCGCGCCATACAACGCGACCGATGCCAGAACGTAAAGACATTCCGTCAAACCGTTACTCGCGTCCCGGCCGTCAGGGGCGGATGATCGCCATTCTGGTCACCGTCAGTTCCTCGATGGCGAACCTCGGGCCCTCGCGGCCGGTGCCCGAGTCCTTGACGCCGCCGTACGGCATGTTGTCGGCCCGGAAGCCGGGCACCTCGTTCACCACCACGCCGCCGGCCTCGATGCGGTCTATGGCGGTGAAGGCGGTGGCCAGCGAGCGGGTGAAGACGGAGGCGTGCAGGCCGTAGCGGGAGCGGTTGACGGCCTCGAAGGCGGCGTCGAGGCCGGGCACCGCGCGTACGCACACCACCGGGCCGAAGATCTCCTCGTCCCAGGCCGCGGCGCCGTCGGGCACGCCGGAGAGCACCGTCGGCGCGATCGCCCGGCCCTCCCGCACCCCGCCGGCGACCACCTCGGCGCCCGAGGCGGTGATCCACTCCAGGACGCGATCCGTGGCGGCGGCGTCGATCAGCGGGGCCACGCGGGTCTCGGGCAGGCGCGGGTCGCCGACGGTGACGTCCTTGACGCGGGCGGCCAGCAGCGCCAGGAACTCCGCCCGTACGGGCTCCTCCACCAGCACCCGCTGCACCGCGATGCACGCCTGGCCGGAGGCGTAGTAGCCGCCGCGCACGACGGCGTCGGCGGCGGCCTCCAGGTCGGCGTCGGCGGCGACCACGAGGGCGGCGTTGGAGCCGAGTTCGAGCAGCACCTTGGTGGGGGCGGCGGCACGGGCGATGGCGTGCCCGGCGGCGGCCGAGCCGGTGAAGGAGACCGCGCCGATCCGCCGGTCCTCGACCAGCGTGCGGCCGACCTCGACGTCCCCGGTGACGAGCTGCACCCCGGCGGGCGGCAGGCCGCCCTCGCGGAGCAGGTGCACCAGCCGGAGCGTGGCCAGGGGCGTCGCCGGGGCCGGCTTGACGATCACCGGGCAGCCCGCCGCGACCGCCGGGGCGATCTTGTGGGCGGCCAGGAGCAGCGGGTAGTTGAAGCCGGTGATCCCGACGACGACGCCGATCGGCCGCCGCGTCCAGAACCCGACCAGCCCCTCCCCCGACGGCAGCAGGTCCAGCGGGACGGTCTCGCCGTGCAGCCGGGCGACCTCCTCGGCGGCCGTGGCGAGGGTGACGAGCGTCCTGGCCACCTCGACCCGGCAGTCGACCAGCGGCTTGCCGGTCTCCAGGACGAGCAGCCGCTCGAACTCCTCGCGGCGGGCGGCGAGCGCGTCGTGCGCCGTCATGAGCGCGGCGCGGCGGGCGTGCGAGGGCAGCGCGGCCATGGCGGGCGCGACGGCCAGCGCGGCCTCCAGGGCGCGGACGGCGTGGGCGGGGGTGCCCAGCGGGGCGCGGGCCACCACGGAGCCGTCGTAGGGGAAGACCACGTCGGTGGCGTCTTCGGTGGTGACCCATCCGTCGCCGATGGGCAGGCCGTCCGGCCAGGTCATCTGTCTCCCCCCAGAGCGCTCGGGAACACGTCGAGGTACGCCGGTGCGCCCTCGCGGCCGGTGGCGGCGAGCATGGCGTGGGCCACCGCCCGGCTGAAGACGTCGGCCGCGGCGGCCAGGACGTCCTGGAGGCCGTCCGGGCCGGGGGCCGGGCGGGCGCAGGTGGCCAGGCCGAAGACGGTGTCGCCGTCGACCATGGTGTGGGCCGGCCGGATGGCTCTGGCCAGGCCGTCGTGGGCCACCCCGGCCAGCTTGCCGCACTGGGCCTTGGTGAGGGTGAGGTCGGTGGCCACCACGCCGATGGTGGTGTTGAACGAGGTCACCTTGTCCGGACGCCACGCCCCGGCCTCGGCGGGGTCCGGCGCGCTGAGGTGGCCGAACTCGCCGGGCAGGCCATAGCGGACGCCGGCCAGGGTGGCGCCCGCGGGGTCGAGGACGGATCCGGCGGCGTTGACGACGGCCAGGGCGGCCACGGTGACACCGTCGGGCAGGACGGCGCTGGCGGTCCCGGCCCCGCCGGCCAGACCGCCCGCCATCGCCCCGGCGCCGGCCCCGATGGAGCCGCCGGCCGTAGGGGGCGCGGTCGCGTACGGAGCGGCGCCGCCGTCGCCCGTCGGCCGGGAGAAGGGGGCGGACGCGGTGCGCGGGGAGGGATCGTCCGCGGCGGGCCGGGGCAGGGGGAAGATCGGAGGGGCGAGGCGGGCGGCGTCGTAGGCGGCGGCGCCGAGGGCCGCGTCGGGGGTGGCGCGGAAGTCGCCGCCGCGCCCGAGGTCGTAGATGACGGCCGCCGGGACGATGGGCACCACCCCGCCCGCCACCGGGAACCCGATGCCCGCGTCGGCCAGCCGTTCCATCACCCCGCACGCCGCGCTCAGCCCGTACGCGCTGCCGCCCGACAGCACGACGGCGTGCACGCGCTCGACCAGGTTGCGCGGGTCGAGCAGCTCGGTCTCGCGGGTGCCGGGAGCGGCGCCGCGCACGTCGACGCCGGCCACCACGCCGTCCGGGGGCGCCAGCACCACGGTCGTGCCCGTCCGGTAGCCGCCGCCCACCCGATGCGCGTGCCCGACGCGCAGCCCGGCCACGTCCACCAGGGAGTTCGTCGCCCCGGGACGCATCCCGGGTGCGGGCTCGGCGAGCATCAGAAGTCCCGGTGCAGGAAGCGCCGCGCCGCCTCGGCGAACACCCGGGTGCACCGGACGATCTCCGCGACCTCGACGTACTCGTCCGCCTGGTGGGCGATCCACTTGCCGCCGGGGCCGTACACGACCGAGGGGATGCCGCCCCAGTGGGTGAGCACGGTCCCGTCCGTCGAGCCGGGCACGCCGCCGTAGACCGGCTCCTCCCCCGTCACCGCGCGGTGGGCCGCCGCCAGCGCGGCCACCACCGGGTCGGTCACCGGCACGTCCACCGGCGGCCGGTCCACCAGGACCGACACCGACGCCTCGATCCCGTCGGAGGCGGCGGCGAGGGCGGCCACCCGGTCGGCCACGACCTTGTGCTCCAGCCCGGGGACCGTCCGCACGTCGACGAAGACGGACGCGGTGGCGGGGATGACGTTGACCTGCTCCTCGCTGCCCGCCCGGACCACGGTCGGGGTCACGTACACCTCGCCGAGGTGCTCGTGGGCCGGATGCCGTTCCTGGAGCTCCCGCTGGAGGGAGCTCAGGGCGACCAGCAGCGTGCCGGCCGCCTGGACGGGGTTGCGGCCGTGCTGCGGCATCGCGCCGTGGGCCATCTTGCCGGTGAGGTCGACCCGCAGCCGCAGCGCGCCCTTGGCCACCGCGCAGATCTCCCCGGCCTCGGGCTCGGCGACGATCGCGCCGTCCACGCCGGCGGCCAGCCCGGAGGCGACGAAGTGGTGGGCGCCGATCATCAGACCCTCCTCGTCGGCCAGCGCGCACACCTTGATCCGCCCGGGGAACGGGCCGGCGAGCTGGAGGGCGCGGGTGGCGTAGAGGGTGGCGGCCAGGCCGGACTTCATGTCGGCGCTGCCCCGGCCCCACAGCCGCCCGTCGCGGATCTCGCCGCCGAACGGGTCGACGGTCCAGGTGGACAGGTCGCCCTCGGTGACGACGTCGGTGTGGCCCTCGAACATCAGCGTCGGCCCGTCGCCGCCGCCGCCCTCGACCACCGCGACGACGTTGGGGCGTCCGGGGGCGGCCTCGCTCACGACGGGGTCCCAGCCCCACTCGCGCATCCTGGCCTCGACCAGCGCGGCGGCGGGCCGCTCGGTGCGCCCGCGCGCGGGGTCGTTGGTGCTGGGGATGCGCACCAGGGCCTGCGTGAACTCCACGACCCCCCGCTCGTCGACGTCGATCACAACAATCCCTCCAGGGTCGGTACGGCCTGCAGCAGGTCACGCGTGTAGGGGTGGCGCGGCGCGGCCCAGACGTCGTCCACCGGACCGGTCTCGACGATCTCGCCGCCGCTCATGACGGCCACGGTCTCGCACACGTGCCGCACCACCGACAGGTCGTGCGAGACGAACACGAGCGTCAGGCCCAGCTCGTCCACCAGATCGGCGAGCAGGTTGAGGATCTGGCCGCGGACGGACACGTCCAGGGCGCTGACGGGCTCGTCGGCGACCAGCACCTTCGGCCGGGGCGCGAGCGCGCGGGCGATGGCGATGCGCTGCCGCTGCCCGCCGGAGAACTGGTGGGGGTAGCGGTCGGCGGCCGAGGCGGGCAGGCCGACCTCCTCCAGCAGCTCGGGCACCCGCGTGCCGACCGGCAGGCCGAGCGCGACCAGCGGCTCGGCCACCAGGTCGCGCACGCGCATGCGCGGGTCGAGTGAGCTCATCGGGTCCTGGAAGACGATCTGGAGGTTCTCCCGCAGGAAGCGCAGCCGCCGCTCCGGCAGGCCGGTGATCTCCCGTCCGTCGAAGGCGACGGACCCGGAGGTGGGCCGGTCGAGGCCGCACAGCAGTCGCAGCAGCGTGGACTTGCCGGAGCCGGACTCGCCGACGATGCCGAACCGCTCGCCGCGGCGGACCGTCAGCGACACCTCGCGCAGCGCGTGGACGGGCGCGCCCGGCCTGATGAGCGAGGTGCGCGGGCGGTGGTAGACGCGGGTGAGCCGGCGGGCCTCGATCAGCGGCCCGTCCGGCAGCTCGATCGGCGGCTCAGTCGGCGGCTCAGTCGGCGGCTCAGTCGGCGGGGTGCCAGCATGCGTGGGCATGGCCGTCTCCTGTCAGCGCCGGCGGGGTCTCGCACCGCGGGGTGGCGTGCGGGCAGCGGTTGCGGAACACGCAACCCTCGGGGAAGGCGCCCGCGGGCGGCACGCTGCCCTTGATGGTGGGGAGCCTGGTGCCGCGCGGGGTGAGCCGGGAGGCGGCCAGCAGGCCCTCGGTGTAGCGGTGGCGGGGGCGGGTGAAGACCTCGCGGATGGGCCCGGTCTCGACGACGCGGCCGCCGTACAGGACGATCACCCGCTCGCAGACGGAGGCCACGACCGCCAGGTCGTGCGTGATGAACAGCAGCGCGGGGGCGACCTCGGCGATCAGCTCCAGCATCTGCCTCTGCACGGTGACGTCGAGCGCGGTGGTGGGCTCGTCGCAGATGAGCAGCCCAGGCTCGTTGGCCAGGGCGATGGCGAGCATGACGCGCTGCCGCTGGCCGCCGGAGAGCTGGTGGGGGTAGGCGCGGGCGATCTGTCCGGGTTCGGGGAGCCGGACGCGTTCCAGGAGGACGAGCGCGCGCCGCCCGGCCTCGGCGCGGGGGACGCCGTGCAGGGTCATGACCTCGGCGACCTGGGCGCCGACGCGCATGAGCGGGTTGAGCGCGGTCATCGGCTCCTGGAAGACCATCGACAGCTCGCGTCCGCGCAGGTCCTTCAGCCGCTTCTCGGGTACGCCGACCAGGTCTCGCCCGCCGAGCCTGGCCACGCCGGAGGCGGTGACGCCCTCGGGCAGCAGGCCCATGAGCGACAGCGCGGTCAGCGACTTGCCGGACCCGGACTCGCCGATCAGCCCGACCCGCTCGCCCGCCCCGATCGCGAACGACACGTCGTGCACGAGCCCCACCCCGCCGGCCCGTACGGACAGCCCTTCAACGCTCAGCACGGATCCTCCTGAGCTTGGGGTCGAGGTGGTCGCGCAGGCCGTCGCCGAGCAGGTTGAACCCGAGGACGGCGAGCGCGATCGCCAGGCCCGGCCAGAGCGCCAGGCGCGGGGTGGAGAAGAGCAGTTCCTGGGACTCCTGCAACATCCGCCCCCACGACGGGGTCGGCGGCCGGGTGCCGAACCCGAGGAACGACAGCGCCGCCTCGGCCAGGATCGCGATCGCGAACGACACCGAGGCCTGCACGATCAGCACGGACGCGATGTTCGGCAGCACGTGCCGTACGGCGATCGCGCCCCGGCGGCGGCCGGCGGCGCGCGCGGCCAGGATGTAGTCGGTCACCATGACCTGGAGCGCCGCGGCGCGGGCCACCCGCGCGAACGCGGGCACGGTGGCCACCCCGATCGCGATCATGGCGGTGAGCGTGCCGGCCCCGTAGACCGCGCCCAGCATGACGGCCAGCAGCAGCGCCGGGAAGGCGAACACGAGGTCGTTGACCCGCATGATCAGCTCCGACAGCCAGCCGCGCGGCGTCATCCCGGCGACCACGCCGAGCGGCACGCCGAGCACGGCGGCGATGCCGACGGCCACCACGCCGACGTAGAGGGTGGTGCGCGCGCCGACCATCAGCTGGCTGAGGGTGTCGCGGCCGAACTTGTCGGCGCCCAGCAGGTAGCCGCCGCCCGGGTCGCGCAGCTTGCGGGCGGCGTCGACGAGGGTGGGGTCGTGCGGCGTCCAGACGAACGAGGCCAGCGCGGCCACCGTCACCAGCCCGACCAGCACGCCGCCGGTCAGCAGCGCGGCGTTCACCCGGCCCGTCATCGCAGCCTCGGGTCGAGCAGGCGGTAGGCGACGTCCACCACGAAGTTGATCAGCAGGACCGCGGCCACCAGCACCATCACCACACCCTGGACGAGCAGCAGGTCGCGCCCGGCGACGCCGTTGAGCAGCAGGTCGCCGAGCCCGGGCAGGACGAAGACGCGCTCGACCACGACCGCCCCGATCAGCAGGGTGGCCAGTTGCAGGCCGAGCACGGTGACCACGGGGATCGAGGCGTTGCGCAGGCCGTGCCGCCACAGGGCGCCGGTGCTGCCGCGGCCCTTGGCGCGGGCGGTGCGCAGGTAGTCCTCGCGCATGACGTCGAGCACGGCGCTGCGCACGTAACGGGTGAGCACGGCCCCCTGGACGAGCCCGAGCGACAACCACGGCAGCAGCAGCGAGCGCAACCATTCCTGGGGGCTGTCGGCGATCGGGACGTAACCGCCGGAGGGCAGCGCCTGCGCCTTCACCGCGAACACGAACACCAGCAGGATGCCCGCGAGGAAGGCGGGGACGGCGATGCCGAGCTGGCTGACCGCGCTGACGGCCGCGCCGAGCGGGTTGCGGTGGTGCACGGCGGCGTACGTGCCGAGCGGCACCGCGACGGCGAGCGCCAGGACCATGCCGCCGAGCACCAGCACGGCCGTCACGCCGAGCCGTTCGCCGATCTGCGGGCCGATCGGCGCGCTGGTGACGTAGGAGACGCCGAAGTCGCCGTGGGCCAGGCCGCCGACCCAGTCGAGGAACTGCGCGGCCGGGGGCCGGTCGGTGCCGAACTGCCGGCGCAGCGCGGCGACCGCGTCGGGGGTGGCGTTGACGCCGAGCGCGATCTCGGCCGGGTCGCCGGGCAGCAGCGCCATGAACGCGAACACCGCGACGGCGGCGACGGCGGCGCTCACGATCAGCACCGCCAGCCGTTTGAGCAGGTAGAGCGTCACTGCTTGGCGAGCCCGGTGAAGTCGAAGGACTCCGCGATGGCGTTCTTCGGCAGCCCGGTGACGCCCTTCTTCGCCACGATCAGGTTGGGGAACAGGAACAGCCAGTCGGCGGCGGCGTCGTCCGAGAGCAGCTTGGCGGCCTTCTTGAGGTCGTCGGTCTGCTGCTGTTCGGTGCCGGCGTCGGCGGAGGCGAGGAGTTTGCCGAACTCGGGATTGTCATAGTGGAAGTAATACGATTTATCGGCAAAAATCCCCATGTCGCGGGGCTCGACGTGGTTGATGATGGAAAGGTCGTAGTCGCCCTGCTTGAACACCACGTCCAGCCAGCGGGCCGGGAACTCCAGCGGCTCGATGTCGGCCGTGATGCCCACCTGGGCGAGCTGCGACTTCACGACCTGCGCGCTCGCCACCGCGTACGGCAGGTTGGGGATGCGCATCTTGACCGTCAGCGCCTTGCCGCCCAGCAGTTCCTTGGCCTTGGCCGGGTCGTAGGGGTAGTCGCCGGTGCGGTCCTCGTACCAGGGGTCGGTGGGCGGCACCATCGAGCCGATGAGCTGGCCGCGGCCGGCCCACGCGGTGTCCAGCAGCGCCTTGTGGTCGATCGCGTACCGGACCGCCTGGCGGGCCTTGACGTCGTCGAACGGCGGCCGGGCGTTGTTCATCGACAGCACGACCTCGCCGTTGGTGGTGCCCTCGACCGTCTGGAAGCGGTTCGGGTCGGCGAACTGCTGCAGCGACTCGGGCGCCTGCACGGCGGAGATGACGTCGATGCCGCCGGTCAGCAGCGCGTTGTTCATCGCCGTGGCGTCCTTGAAGTACTTGAGCGTGATCGCCGACAGGGCCGGCTTGGCGCCCCAGTAGGAGGGGTTGGCGGCGAGCTGGATCGACTCGCCGCGCTTCCACGCCCCCAGCGTGTACGGCCCGGTGCCGACGGGCTTGTTGGCCAGGTCGGCCACGCCGGTGCGGCTGAACATGGCGCCGAGGCGGGTGGCCAGGGCGTAGAGGAAGCCGTTGCTCGGCCGCTTGAGCGTGACGACGGCGGTGGAGTCGTCGGTCTTTTCCACCTTGTCGATGACGTCGAGCTGGGACTTGATCTTGAGCTTCCAGTCGGTGCCGACCCGGCCGAGCGAGAACACCACGTCGTCGGCCGTGAACGGCGCGCCGCCGCTGAACGTGACGCCCTTGCGCAGGGTGAAGGTGTAGGTCTTCCGGTCGTCGGAGACCGTCCACCTCTCGGCGAGCAGCGGCTTGATCGAACCGTCCTGGTCGAGCTTGACCAGGCCCTCGTAGACGTTGACCAGCAACGCCTGCGGGATGGCCGCGCCCTCGGTGGCGGTGAAGTCGAGGTTGGCCGGCTCGGCCACGAACCCGACGGACAGGGACTGCGCCTTGGGGGCGCCTCCGGTGCCGGAACCTCCCGAGCCGGAACCGCCGCCACAGGCGGCTGTGACCAGCAGGAGACCGCCCACGGCGATCCAGATTCCGATTCGCCTCATGTCTTACAGCCTCCTGGCTAGTGCACTGGTCTGACCAGTAGGCTACGCACATTGCCAGTCCGCGACGGCCCGGGTCAAGGGGGCTCCCATGGGTGCACGGTTCGAGCCGGTGCGCGCCGTACGCGCCTACGAACGGGTCGTGGAACAGGTCGAGGAGGCCATCGAGAGCGGGGCCCTGGGCCCCGGTGCGCGGCTGCCCAGCGAGCGCGAGCTGATGGTGCAGTTCTCGGTGGGGCGCTCCACGATCCGGGAGGCGCTGCGCGTGCTCCAGGCGCGCGGCCTGGTGCGTTCCCGGCCGGGCGATCCCAACGGCGCGGAGGTGCTGCCGTTCTCCCCCGCCGCCTTACACAAGTCGATGACCACGCTGGCACGGGTGGCCGAGCTGTCGCTGGCCGAGCTGGTGCAGTTCAGGATGGTGCTCGACGCCTCGGCCGTGCTGCTGGCCGCGCGGCTGCGCACCGAGGAGCAGCTCGCGCAGATGGAGACGGCCATCGCCGGCATGCGCGCCGCCGTGTCCTCCGACCACGACGCCTTCAGCGCCGCCGACGTGGCCTTCCACGACGTGATCGTGGCGGCCGGCGGCAACACGCTGATCCAGGTCTGCACCGACGTCGTGCGCTCGGTCGTGCTGGGGCTGATCTCCGGGAAGATCGCCGACGCGCCCGACCGCGGGTCGCTGATGCGGCGGAGCATCCGGCATCACGAGGAGGTGCTGGCCGCCGTACGCGCCGGCGACGGGGCCTCGGCCGCGCGCCTGCTCCGCCGGTCCATGTACGACTACTACGCCGTCCACCTGCCCGAGGCCGAGCGGCCCGCCCTGCGCGCCCTCCTGGAGTGACGCCCGCCACAGGGTGTTATGTTGCACGCGTGTCACGCGAGGACGCGGACGGGGTGGCGGAGGCGTTCCTGCGCGCACCGCGCCGCTACACCAGCCACCAGGTGGCCCACATGGCCGGGGTCCCGGTCTACCGCGCGCGCCGGCTGTGGCGGGCGCTCGGGTTCGCCAACGTGGCCGACGACGCGGTCGAGTTCACCGACTCCGACGTCGAGGCGCTGCGCACCATGCTCGCGATGGTCAGCTCCGGCGCCTACGACGAGGAGCACATGCTGCTGATGGCCCGCTCGATCGGCCGGGCCACGGCCCGGCTCGCCGAGTCGCAGGCCGAGCTGGGCGCCGAGGCGCTCGACCAGGCGGGCGTGCCGCTGGCCGAGCGTCCGCGGGCCTGGCGGCGGCGGGCCGAGCGGGTGGTGCCCGACCTGGCGCGGCTGCTGGTCTACGCCTGGCAGCGCCAGCTCGCCGCCGCCGCCGGACGCCTGGCCGACCAGGACATGAGCGCCGTGCGCATGGCGGTGGGGTTCGCCGACCTGGTGGCCTTCACCCGGCTCAGCAGGCAGATCACGGCGACCGAGCTGGCCAGGCTGGTCGACAGGTTCGAGGGCCGCTCGGCCGACGTCGTGACGTCCTCGGGCGGGCGGGTGGTCAAGACGCTCGGCGACTCGGTGCTGTTCGTGGCCGACAAGGCGCACGTGGCGGCCGAGATCGCGCTGCGCCTCGTGGAGACCCATCGCGGCAGGGACATGCCCGAGCTGCGCGTGGGTCTGGCCGCCGGCCCGGTGATCTGGCGCATGGGCGACGTGTTCGGCACCACCGTCAACCTGGCCAGCCGGCTCACCGCGTTGTCCCTGCCGGGAACGATCCTGGCCGACCCCGAGATGGCCGAGGAGCTGGAGGGCGACCGGGCCTTCCGGCTGCGCGCGGTCGACCGGCTGTCGGTGCGCGGGCTGGGCGAGCTGGCGCCGTTCACGATCATGCGCGCCGGGGCAACCTGACGTCGCCGACGATGCGTCAGTACCGGTGTGCCTGACAGAAAGCTCTTCCACGACTTCGTGGCCTCCCGGTCCGAGCGGTTGCTGCGGACCGCGTACCTGCTGACCCATGACTGGGGGACGGCCGAGGACCTGCTGCAGGAGTCCCTGGCCAAGGCGTGGTTCGCCTGGCCGCGCATCGACGAGCCCGAGGCGTACGTGCGGCGCGTGCTCGTGACGACGTACACGTCGTGGTGGCGGCGGCGCTGGCGGACGGAGCTGCCGAGCGACGCCCTGCCCGAGAAGGGCGCCAAGGCCGACCGGCACGGACCCGACGAGCTGTGGGAGGCGGTGGGCAGGCTGCCCGCCAGGCAGCGCGCGGTGATCGTGCTGCGTTTCTACGAGGACCTGACGGTGCAGGAGGTGGCGCGGATCCTCGGGTGCCAGGACGGGACGGTCAAGAGCCAGACCGCCAAGGCGCTGGCCAAGCTGCGCGTGGACGAGTCGATCGTGAAGGAGTACCGATGAGCGTGCAGGACCTGCGTGACGTGCTGCGGGAGCGGGCCGAGGGTCCCGCCCCGGCGAACCCGGCCCGCCCCGAGCACATCCGCCGCCGCGTGCGCCGGACCCGGCGGCGCAGGGGCCTGACGGCCGCCGCCGCGGCGGTGGTGGCGGCCGTGACCGTGTTCTCCCTGCTGCCGGGGGACGCCGCACCCCCGCAGGAGGCGGCGACCCCGGCCGTCAAGGCGGCGCGCGAGCTGCCGGAACGGTTCACCGCCCACGACGGCACCGGCTACCGGCGGCTGGCCACGGCGACGATCAGGACGGAGAGGACGACGAAGGCGTCGGTCACGATCCCGGTCTCGGGCAAGCCGCTGGACGTGGCCGCGCTGTGCGAGGGCGGCCCCAGGGCCAATCCGCCGGCGATCACCGTGACCGGTGGCGACGTCGCGCCCCTCCAGTCCCTCTCCTCGTGCCCGAAGGACATGGAGCTGGTCCCACTCGTCGTGCCCGGCGGGGCCGGCCGGATCACGGTCACGTTCGACACGGCCACCAAGGGCTGGGGGTGCGCCCGCGAGGTCAAGGACGGGCCGTGCGTGCCCCAGAGACCCGACGAGGCGGTCTGGAGCCTGGCCGTCTACGAATGGACCCCGCCCGGCCGGCCGGTCGAGCCCGGGCCGCTGAAGCCGTTCCCCAAGCGGCTGGCGGGCTGGGACCTGGCCGGCGCCACCCGGCAACTGGTGTGGCCTCAGGCCAGGACGTTCACGGTCACGGCCCGGGGCGACGGCGGCCGGATCGGCATCGAGGCGCTCTGCGCCGGTGACCTGGCCCGGCGGATGTGGTTCAGGTACCTGATCGAGGGCGGGGAGGGCGGCGAGGTGACCGCGACCTGCGGCCAGTGGGAGAGGGGCCCGTATCCGATGGCGATGAACGAGTTCTCCGTCCCCGCGGGCAAGCCGGTGAAGGTCACTGTCAGAGCGGGCATCTGGGGCCCGGACAGCAACCGCCCGGTCCGCTGGTCCGTGGCCGTCTACCGCAAGGGGTAACGTCGCTTCCGTGATCATACGAGCGGTGGTCGAGGGCAGGGCGGTCGACGCCGACGCGCGCTTCGCGCTGGAGGCCCGCTACGGGCACTTCACCGCCATGCAGGTCCGGGGCCGGCGCACCCGCGGCCTGGCCCTGCACCTGGAACGGCTGGCGGCGGCCAACCTGGAGCTGTTCGGCGCCCGGCTCGACACCGCGGCGGTGCTCGCCTCGGTGCGGGCGGTGCTCGGCGACGACCTGCGCGACGCGGGTGTACGCGTCTACGTCGTCGAGCACGACGGCCGCCCGCACGTGGTGGCCACCGCGGCCCCGCCCACCGAGGTCGCCACGCGCCCGCAGCGCGTCACGGCCGTCGCGTTCCAGCGTTACCTGCCGCACATCAAGAAGGCGGCCGGGTTCGCCCAGGCGCACATCCGGCGCGCCGCCGAGCCGCTGGGCTTCGACGAGGCGCTGCTGACCACCGGCGACGGCCTGATCAGCGAGGGCGCGATCACGAACGTCGGCTGCTTCTCCGGCGGCCGCCTGCTGTGGCCGGACGCGCCCATGCTGCACGGCACGGCCATGGGCCTGCTGGAGGGCATGGACGTGCCCCAGGAGCGCCGCCCGCTGAAGGTCGCCGACCTGCCGGGCTTCGACCTGGTGTTCCTGTGCAACTCCCACGGCGTGGTCCCGGTCGGCGAGGTCGACGGCGTCCCGCTGCGCCAGGACGCCGGGACGCTGGCCCGGCTGCTCGCCTTCTACGACGCCACCCCGTGGGACCCGCTGGATTGATCCCCGCCATAGGCCACGTGATGGAGTGCGACCAGATGGGTGACCGTGTTGTAGCGGACATGCCAACGCCCCTCGTGCCGCTTGCCGCACAGGACCCCTCTTAGGTGGCACCACCGGAGATGGAGACCATGCACGTTCTGCTCTGAAGATCGAACACGAAACTGTAGGGGCCGTACGTCTTCCACTCGCCGCTGCTGGTCGCACTTGCCGCCGGAGTCACGGCTGACAGAGTGGCACCGGGGCTCACCCGCCGGTGCTGGGGTAGTAGTCGTCCTTCGGGGCGATCCCGCCGCTGTGGGGCCAGTAGTCGTCGCCCATCGGGGCGACCGTGCCGCCGCCGGGGTAGAAGTCGTCCTTGGCGGCTGCCGGGCCGGCGGTCAGGGCGAGTCCGGTTGCGGTCAGGAGCCCGATCGCGGCCAGTTTGAGCATCGTCTTGGGCATGCTGTCACCTTTCGTCACTCTTGATGGGTGATCTCCGGTCCGGTGTCAGGGCGGACACAAGTCCAGTGCACAACGGTGGGGGTCTCCGGGGCCGAGGAGGTGCTGGTCACGATGAACGCCTACGACCCGGACCGGCGGCTGGAGTCGTGCCGGCGGCCGGCCGTCCTGATCTGATCACCAAATCCGCCGTGTTTTGTTGGCAAATGCCCCTATTGCGCGCGTCAAACAGGTTCCGGTAATTACCGGATGTCACCCCTGTTCCATCCGGGCAACACCCATACCTAGGGGGTTCAATGGCGCGCACCCGAATCATCGGAATCGCTGCCGCACTTCTCTTACTGCCCACGCTCGCCGCGATACCCGCGTCGGCCGAAACCACGCAGGCGGCCGCCGCGACCGCATCGCCGCCGAGCGACGTCAAGGAGCTCACCCGCAAGGACTTCACCCTGGACGGCAAGCCCGTCAAGGTCCCCGCGAAGTACGAGGCCCGCGCCACGGCCAAGGCCGCCGCCGAGACGCCGCCGGTCGGCACCGTACGGCAGTGGCTGGCCACGGACGACTACAACGGCCGCCTGTACCGCAAGGACTACACGCTGCGCGGCGTCGGCGACAAGATCGAGGTCTGGGTCGCCAACGACCTGGCCTTCCCGGCCGGTGACTGCCGCATGCAGGTGCCCGGGACCACGGAGATCACCGACGCGCAGGTCACGAACCTGGTGCAGCAGTTCGACACGAACATGTTCCCGAAGGAGACCGCGACCTTCAGCACGCCGCCGGACCGGGACGGCACGAACGCCGTGCTCGGCCCCGACGCCAACGGCAACGGCGGCGTCTACACCGGCGCCGGCGACCGCACGGTGACGCTGATCGACAACGTCCGGGACGACAACTACTACACTTTCCCGGCCGCGACCACGTACATCGCGGGCTTCTTCTCCTCGCAGTACAACGAGCTGCTCGACCGCAACGTGATGACGATCGACGCGTTCGACTGGCTGCACAGGACCGGCGCGAACCCGCCGGACAACCCGACCTCCGACGTGTGCACCTCGCGCTCGGCCCGGCCCTTCCAGTACGAGGGCGTCTTCGCCCACGAGTGGCAGCACCTGCTGCACTACTACACCGACCCGCTTGAGACCACCTGGATGAACGAGGGCCTGTCGGACTTCGCGATCTCGGTGACGGGTTACGGCAACCCCAAGGCGACGGTGTTCGAGAAGGGCTTCGACAACCACATCAACTGCTTCCAGGGCTTCGGCATCGTCCAGACGCCGTACAACCCGAACCCGCGCAACTGCGGCGGCCCGCAGAACTCGCTCAACCTGTGGGGCGACGGCGGCAACCCGGACGCGGTGCTGGCCGACTACGGCAACGCGTACTCGTTCATGTTGTTCCTGTACGACCGGTACGGCGCGGACTTCCTGTCCAAGCTGCACCGTGACGGCGCCCTCCAGGGCCTGGCCAGCGTCAAGGCCGCGCTCGGGACGACGAACCTGTACCAGGTGATCCACGACTACCAGACCATGGTCCTGGTGGACAAGGTCGTCGGGAGCCGCGGCGTGGTGCTGGGCGTGCCGAAGAAGCGGGTGACGACCGCGAGCCTGAACTCGACGGTCAACCTCGCCAACCCGGCCGCGTACAACACCCCGGGGGCGGCCCCGAACGGCGCCGACTACGTGCAGATCCGCAAGCCCGGCGGCGCGGCGCCGACCTCGCTGTCGTTCCAGGGCGCCAAGACGCTGCCGCCGATCCCGCTGGCCTGGACCGTCGTCTCCGACGATCCCGACCGTGCGGGCAACCCGGTGCTGTGGTCGGGCAACTCCAGCAACCTCAACGTCGCCGCGGTCACCAAGGTGACGGTCCCGGCCGCCGACCCGACGCTGCGCTTCCTCGCCAAGTACGGCGCGGAGTCCGGCTTCGACTACGGCTACGTGATCGTCTCCGCGGACGGCGGCAAGACCTACACCGCGATCACCGGTGACAGGACGGTGGCCGGCCCGCTCGGCCCGGCCGTCAACGGCACCACCACCGGGTTCGAGCCGCACTCCTACAGCCTGTCCGCCTACGCGGGCAAGGAGATCCTCGTCGGCTTCCAGTACGTCAGCGACGGCGGGGTCAACGAGGGCGGCTGGAAGGTCGACGACGTCACGGTGGGCGGCACGGCGGTGAGCGACGGCGCCAGCCTGGAGCCGTTCGACTCCCCGACCGAGATCTCCCCGACGCCGGTCAGCAACTGGAACGTGCGCCTGGTCGGCCTGGACGAGCGGCACTCGGTGGTGCTGCAGGCCCAGTTCGACGGCAAGGGCTCGATCAGCCTCAACCGGCTGCAGCTCGCGCCGTTCGCGGTCTTCCCGTCGGTGGTCGCGATCGTGGCCTATGACGAGCCGACCGAGCAGGTCCAGCAGTACGCGCCGTACACGCTGAAGGTCAACGGCGTCACCCAGCCCGGGTGATCCCGAGGAGGCGCCCGCCGGGGTCTCGGCGGGCGCCTCCTTCGTCGGGTACGATCGCCGAACATCATTCGGCATGGGGGTACCCTGCATGACCACGCGCCAGCACACGATCGGTGACCTCCTGCGGCGCTCGGCCGCCAGGTTCCCCGGCAAGACCGCCGTGATCTACGGCAACATCCGCCAGAGCTATGCCGACCTCGACCTGGAGGTCAACCGCACGGCCAACGCGCTGGCGGCGCGGGGCGTGGCCAAGGGCGACCGGTTCGCCCTGTTCAGCCATAACAACCACGCGTTCGTGCTGGCCTACTTCGCGCTGGCCCGCCTGGGCGCGATCTCCGTGCCGATCAACTTCATGCTCGGGCCGCGCGAGGTGGCCTACATCCTGGAGCACTCCGGCGCGACCGGCATGCTGGTCGAGGAGGCACTGCTGCCGGTGGCCGAGGCCGCCGCCGGGCCGGCCGTGCGGGTGCGCGGCGTGATCGGCGCGGCCGAGGGCTGGGAGTCGTTCTCCACCTGGCGCGGCGACGACGCCGAGCCCCTGGTGGAGATCGCCGCCGACGACCCGATCCAGATCATGTACACCAGCGGCACCGAGTCGCGTCCCAAGGGCGCCACCCTGTCCAGTGGGGGCCTGCTGGCCCAGTACGTGAGCTGCGTCGTCGACGGCGAGATGAGCTCCGACGACGTCGAGGTGCACGCGCTGCCCCTCTACCACTGCGCCCAGCTCCACTGCTTCCTGACGCCCGGCATCTACCTGGGCGCCACCAACCTCGTCCTGCCGGGCGCCGACCCGGCCTCGATCCTGGCCACCATCGAGGGCGAGCGCGCGACCAAGCTGTTCTGCCCGCCCACGGTGTGGATCGGCCTGCTGCGCCACCCCGACTTCGACCGCCGTGACCTGTCCTCGCTGCGCAAGGGCTACTACGGCGCCTCGATCATGCCGGTCGAGGTGCTGAAGGAGATCTCGACCCGGCTGCCGGACGTGCGCCTGTTCAACTTCTACGGCCAGACCGAGATGGCCCCGCTGGCCACCATCCTGCGGCCGGAGGAGCAGCTGACCCGGCTGGGCTCGGCCGGGCGGCCCGCGCTCAACGTCGAGACCAGGATCGTCGACGACGAGGACCGGCCGGTGGCGCCGGGCGTGGTCGGCGAGATCGTCCACCGCAGCCCGCACGCCATGCTCGGCTACTGGGACGACCCGGACAAGACCGCCGAGGCCTTCCGCGGCGGCTGGTTCCACAGCGGCGACCTGGGCGTCATGGACGCCGACGGCTACCTGTCGGTGGTCGACAGGAAGAAGGACATGATCAAGTCCGGCGGCGAGAACGTGGCCAGCCGCGAGGTGGAGGAGGTCATCTACCAGCATCCGGCGGTCGCCGAGGCGGCCGTGTTCGGCGTGCCGGACGAGCGGTGGATCGAGGCGGTGACGGCCGCCGTCGTGCTGCGCGAGGGCGCCGGGCTGACCACCGCCGAGCTGAACGCGTTCCTGCGCGAGCGGCTGGCCTCCTTCAAGACGCCCAAGAACGTGGTGTTCGTGGACGCGCTGCCCAAGAACGCCTCCGGCAAGGTGCTCAAGCGGGAGCTGCGCGACGCCTTCTGACCGCGGGGCCGCCTCCGGGGGTCACTTGCCGAGCAGGTCGGCGGCCAGTTGCCGGAGCACCACGCGCTGGACCGTCCCCGTCGGCGTCTTCGGCAGCTCGTCCAGGACCAGCACCTCGCGCGGGCACTCGGCGTCGGCCAGTGCCTCGCGGCAGAACCCGATCAGCTCATCGGCGTCGATCGGGCGGCCGGGCGCGGGCACCACGCAGGCGACCGGCCGCTCCGGCCCGCCCGCGGCGACGTGGGCGACCACCGCGCACTCGGCGACCGAGGCGTGCTCCAGCAGCCGGGACTCCGCCTCCATGGGCGACACCCGGACGCCGCCTACCCTGATCAGGTCGTCGGCGCGGCCCAGGAACCGGTAGGAGCCGTCGGCGTCGCGGGCGCAGGTGTCGCCGGTGCGCAGCCACTCGCCCTGGAACGCCTGGCGGGTGGCGGACGTGCGGCACCAGTAGCCGGTGGCGATCGAGTCGCCGCGCACGTACAGGTGGCCGGGCTCGCCGTCGGGGACGGGCGTGCCGGAGTCGTCCAGGAGGCGCAGCTCGTAGCCGGGCACGGCGGTGCCGGAGCCGGCGGGGCGCGCCTGGCCCGGGCGGCCGGAGAGGAAGATGTGCAGCGCCTCGGCGGAGCCCAGGCCGTCGACGACGTCCACGCCGAAGCGGGCGGTGAGGCGGCGGTGGAGCTCGGGGGCCAGGCTCTCGCCCGCGGAGACGGCCAGGCGGACCGAGGCGAAGGCGTCCTCGGGGGCCTGGGCGGCCAGCAGGGCGGCGTAGAACGACGGCCCGGCGAAGAACAGGGTGGGACGCTCCTCCAGCAGGCGTTCGACGACGCCGCCCGGGGTGGGCCTGGCGGGGTCGAGGATCGTGGTGGCGCCCGCGGCGAGCGGGAAGATCATGGAGTTGCCGAGCCCGTAGGCGAAGGACATCCGGGCCGCCGAGAGGCACCGGTCCTCGGGGCGGAGGCCGAGCACCTGCCGCCCGTACGCCTCGTGGACGTCGCGCAGCGCGCCGTGGCGGTGCACGACCGCCTTGGGCGCGCCGGTGGTGCCGGAGGTGTGCAGCCACAGCGCGGGCGAGTCCGGCCAAGTGTCGTACGGGCCGGTCGCGCCCCGCCCGGCCTCCAGCAGGTCCGACCACGGGCAGACCGGCACCCCGGTCTCGACCGCCGCCGCCTGGCCCGCTCCCGTCACAGCAGGGCCGCGCGGGAGGTTGCCGGGGCCCGGGGGGCTCGCGTCGGTGAGCACGAGCGCCACGACCTCGGGGGCCGACAGCAGCGCCTCCTGGACGGCCGGCTCGAACTCGGGCGCGGAGACCACGACCCGCGCCCGCGAGTCCCGGATCAGGTGGCCCATCTCGGCCCCGTCGTACAGGGGGGACACCGGGACGGCGACCGCGCCCATCCGCATCACGGCCAGGATGGTGATCAGCGTCTCGGGCCGGTCGGGCAGGACGAGCAGCACGCGCTCCTCCGGCCGTACGCCCATCACCCGCAGCCCGCCGGCCAGCTCGGCGACGTGGGCGGCCAGCTGGGCGTACGTCATGGTGCCCATGGGGCCGGCGACGGCGACGCGGTCACCGTGCCCGGTCTCGACCAGGCGGTCCACGAGAAAGACACTGGCGTTGAACGACTCGGCCGGCATGGTCGTCCCCATCCGCAGGCGGGCGTGCGTAGCTGAATCCTCCATACAGAATGGATGAGCCGTCAACTACTTCCGGCAGGACGGGTGTCAGCGGGGACGCAGCCCCGGCCCGACGTCGGCGGCGCCGGAACGCACGTGGTCCAGGAAGGCGCGCACGGCCGGCGTGAGCCGGGTCCCGGCGGGCCAGCACGCCCCGATCGTCCGGAACACCGGGGGCGACAGCGGGATCTGCACGACGCCCTCCGCGGCCGTCAGGCGGGGCAGCACGGCCACCCCCAGCCCGGCCGCCACCAGGCCGCGCACGGTCTCCGACTCCTGCCCCTCGAAGGCGATCCTGGGCGTGAACCCGGCCGCCGCGCACAGGTCGTCGGTGATCTGGCGGACGCCGTAGCCGTGTTCGAGCGTCACCAGCTCCTCCCCCGCCAGCTCGGCGGGCCGCACCCGGGCGCGTCCGGCGAAGCGGTGACCGGGCGGCACGGACAGCACCAGCTCCTGGTCGGCCAGCGGATGCCCGGCCAGGCCCGGGTCGCCGTCGGGCAGGGGCGCGACGAACACCAGGTCGATCTCGCCCTCGCCCAGCGCGCGCAGCATGTCCTGGCGCGAGCCCTGCGCCAGGCTGAACCGCACGCCCGGATGGCGCTCGCGGAAGCCGCGGATGAGCGAGGGGACGAGGGTGCGGCCCAGCAGGTGCAGGAACCCGAGCACGATCCGGCCGCTGCCGGGGTCGATCTCCTCGCGCACCTCGCGGGCGGCCGACTCCATGGTGGCCAGCGCCCGGCCGGAGGCGGCGGCCAGGACGCGCCCGGCCCTGGTCAGCCGGATGCCCCGCCCGTACGGGACCACGAGGGGCGCGCCGACCAGGTCGGCGAGCGCGGCCAGGCGGCGGCTGGCGGTGGGCTGCGGCATGCCGAGCAGCTCGGCGGCCCGCGTGACGTGCCCCGTCTCCCCGACGGCGGCCAGCAGGGCGAGCGTGGGAGCCAGCCCGGCGGCCAGCCGCTCGTCCACGGACTCGTATTCATCCAGCACAGCATGAATTATTGCCCATTTCCGCATTGGACGTATTTATTAGCCTTGCTTAGCGTTTCCTGGCGTGGCGGTCATCGAAGCTCAAGAGGCTCAACGTGTCGGCACCCGGCGGGCCGGCCCGGCCGTGGCGGCGGCCGGCGTGTCCTCCTTCGCCCTGCTGTACGCCCCGCAGCCCGTCCTGCCGCAGCTCGCGGCCGCCTTCCATCTGGACCCGGGCGGCGCGTCGCTGGCCGTGGGCGTGCCCACGGCGGCGCTGGCGGTGGCCGTGCTGCCGCTGGCCGCGCTGGCGGAGGTCGTCGGGCGGCGGCGGATGATCGTGTGGTCCGTGCTGGCCTCGGCGCTCATCGGGCTGGCGCTGCCGCTGGCGCCGACGTTCCCCATGCTGGTCGCGATGCGGGCGGCGCAGGGGGTGGCGGTCGCCGGGTTCGCGGGGGTCGGGGCGGCGTACCTGGCCGATCTGGTGGGGGCGACGCGGCTGGCCGGGGCGGTGGGCGTGATGATCGCCGGGAACTCGGTGGGCGGGATGCTGGGCCGGCTGGGCGCCGGGTTCGCCGCCGGACCGTGGGGGTGGCGGGGGGCGCTGCTGGTGGTGGCGGGGGTGTCGCTGCTCTGCTCGGCGTACGCGGCCCGTACGCTGCCCGCTCCCCCGCCCGCCGTGCCGCCCGCCGTACGCCCTTCTGGCCGCGTGCGGATCGGGACCGGGCTGCTGGCGCCGCACGCGGTGGGCGCGCTGGGCGTCGGCGCGTTCGTCGCCCTCTACAACGCCGCCGGCTTCCGCCTGTCCGCGCCGCCGCTGTCGCTCTCCCCCGCCGTCGCCTCCCTGGTGTTCCTCTCCTACGCCCTCGGCACCGCCTCCTCGGCCGCCGCCGGCCGCCTGGCCGACCGCCTGGGACGCCGTACGGCCCTGGCCGCCGCCCTCGCCGTGACGGCCGCGGGCGCGGCGCTGACCGCGCTGGACCCCCTGGCCGCGGTCGTGGCCGGGTTCGCCGTGCTGACCGCCGGGTTCTTCGCCGCGCACGCCGTGGCCAACGCCTGGGTCGCCGCGCAGGCCCCGCCCGCCGCCCGAGGACGCGCCGCCGGGCTCTACACCCTGTGCTACTACCTCGGCAGCGGCGCCGGCGGCACGGCCGGCAGCGCCGTGTACGGCCACGCCGGATGGACCTGGCTCATCGCCCTGACCTCGGGCTGGCTGCTGCTGGCGATCGTGGCCGTGCTCGTCGCGGGGGCGGCGGCGGGGGGGGCGGGGGCGGGCGGCCCCGCGGGGGGGCGTTGGGCGGGGGGGC
>NZ_JBFAOV010000056.1:0-39325 GCF_040675375.1 Nonomuraea sp. NPDC049607 | reverse complement strand
CGCGATCGGGGGCCGAGGCCCGGAATCCCTCCAGTCCGAAGGTCAGCAGCCGCTCTCCCTGGGGCGGGGAGGTCTGCTCGCCCGCCCATGCCGCCGCGTTGACCAGCGCGTACAGGTCCGGGGCGGTGACATCCGGCCGTACTTCACCGGCCGTCCGCGCCCGGGCCAGCAACTCCTCTCCGGCGGCGAGCACCGCTGTGCACGCCGCGTGCAGTTCGGAGGTTTCATCCTCGACGGCCTGCATGAGCGTGGCGCCGAGCCCTCGGTAGATCGTCGTGTGCACCATTGCCGCCCGGGCCCAGGTGGCCAGGCCGTCGAAGGGGGAACGCGCGGTGAGCAGTTCGGCGCCGGTCGCGGCCAGGGCCTGCATCCGATCACCCATCAGCGCCTCCAGCAGGGCCCGGCGGGTGGGGAAGTGGCCGTAGAGCGTGCCGTTGGCCACCCCGGCCCGGCGCGCGATCGCCTCCAGGGAGAAGTCCGCGCCGTGCTCGGCGAACGCGGCCGCCGCCTCGGTCAGCAGCCGCTCGTAGTTGCGGTGTGCGTCGGCCCGCATGCGACGGCGGGGTGGCGGTGTGTCGGCGTTCATGAGTAACCCTCGCTTGCAAAGTTGAGACTGTCTCGATATTTTCTCGGGACAGTCTCAACTTTACCGTTTCCGGAGGTCCCGCACATGACCACACCCGTGGAGCATCCGCTCTCCACCACCGCCGCGAGCAGGGCCGGCAAGCCTGTCCTGGTCACCGGCGCCACAGGCCGACAGGGCGGAGCCACCGCCGCACGCCTGCTGGCCGACGGCTGGCCGGTCCGCGTTCTGGTCCGGGATCCCGGCGCCACGGCCGCCCGCGAACTGGCCGCAACGGGCGCCGAGCTGCTGATGGGTGACCTGGACGATCCCGGCAGTCTCAAGGCGGCCATGGCCGACGCCTACGGCGTCTTCGCCGTCACCCCCGACGACCCGGACAGCGAACGCGAGATCCGGCGCGGCCGTCACCTGGCGGAGAGTGCGGCTGCGGCCGGCGTCGCCCACCTGGTCTTCGCCTCCGTCGGCGGTGCCGAGCGAGGCACCGGCATCTCCTACTGGGAGAGCAAGTGGGCCATCGAGCAGCACATCGCCGCTCTCGGACTGCCGGCCACCATCCTGCGACCGGTGCGCTTCATGGAGAACCACACCATCCCCGGGCTTGCGCTGGGCGGCATCTCCGCCGACGGAGTCCTGCGCCACCTGTTCGCCCCCGATGTGCCCGTGCAACTCGTCGCCGTGAGCGACATCGGCGCCTTTGCCGCCCTCGCCTTCGCCGACCCCACTGCCTATCTCGGCCAGGCCCTGGAGCTGGCGGGCGACGAAGTGACCCCCGAGGCCACCGTGCGCCTGATCAGCCGGCATCTCGGGCGCCAGATCACCTACCAGCAGGTCGACGGCGAGGAGCTGAACCTGAGCAAGGACGCCACTCGGGCCTTCACCGCCCAACGCGGACTATGGCGCGCCGACATCCCCGCCCTGCGCCACCGCCACCCGGACCTGCTGGACTTCCCGAGCTGGCTGGACCAAGGCGGCGCCGAAGGCATCGCCACACTCCTCGAAGGCTGACCCGTCCGATCCGCCAGGAACCGGTCCGGCGGCTCGTCCGCGCCCGGAACTCGTGAACATCCCCCCGCACCTGATCCGGGCTGTGCGCCGTCCTGGGCGTGTTGTGTGGGGGAGGGGCCCCGGGAATATCCTGAGGCCCCTCCGGGGTCGCCGGTCAGGGGTAGATGCCCGGAGGCCAGCGGAAGATGGACGGGACGACCCATTCGGCGTACACGCCGGGGATGCCGAAGGACAGGCTGAGCTCGCCGAGGGTGTAGACGAGCACGCCGCCGTCCGTGACCATGGCGGTCTTGGGGGTGCTCTGCGCTGTCTGGGCCGCCGAGTAGACGTCCTTCTGGCCGACGTTCGCGACGCGCAGCGAGGAGGGCACGCCCGCGCCGTCGAACCACTGGAAGGCGAGCCATTTCCCGTTCGGGCTGAGGGCGAGGGAGTTGCCGGAGAGCTGCTTCGTGGAGTCGTGCGGGACCACGATGTTGGCCGTCGTGACGTGCGCGGCAGTGATCGGCACGACCGCCAGGCCCTCCTGGCCGCTGGGGATGGGCGTGTACTCCACGGCCAGGGTGCTGCCGTCGCGGGAGATGACGGGGTCGAGCACGACGCCGTCGGCGGGGAACAGCTGCGTCGGCGTTCCCCCTCCGACGGACAGCCACGAGCGGTACCAGTGCTCGGAGTCCCAGGTGTCGAAGACGACCTTGTTCCCGTCGCCCGACATGCTGCCGAAGTGGGACACGCACACCTCGGCGTCGGCGCCGGTGGTGCAGCCCGCGTCGAGTTGCACCGGCGCCGAGCCCTGGACCTGCCGCCACAGGTTGTACTCGAAGGCGTGGCCCGGGATGGACTTGTAGTACAGGACGGTCCGGCCGTCGTCGCTGACGTCCACGAGCCGCGCGCCGTCGTCAGCGGCCCAGGTGGTTCCCGCGCTGATGTTGTGCACCAGCACCTTGCCCTCGGCGTAGGCGAAGGCGATGACGTTGCCGTCGTTGCTGACGCGGTAGTTGCCGGCCCACGAGCCCGCGATCGGCGTACGACCGTCGAGGCCGCGTGAGACGACGTCGATCTGGCCGGTTCTGGTGTCCTTGCGTAAGTGGTAGAGGGAGTAGTCGGCCGGTTTGCGCACCTCGGCGGGGGCGAGGTTGCTGCGGGCCTGGGTGACGAAGAAGACGTAACGCAGGTCGCCGGAGGCGGTGCCGCCGAGCCTGCCGGCGTCACCGGTGGTGTCGGGCAGCCCCCGGAACAGCACGCCGGGCCGGTCGGGGGAGGTGTAGCTGGCCACGGCCAGGTCGTAGCCGCCGCGCGAGGGCGGCCCGAAGACCAGGTCGACCGGCGTCACCGTCATGGGCTGGGCGAACGGGCCGATCCCGGCCGAGCTGTTGCGCGCGGCCACGGTGACGACGTACGGGGTGCCCGGGACGAGGTCCTGGATGAGCTGGTGGGTGGCGTCGCCGGGGGCGTAGACCGTCCTGGTGAACAGGGCGTTGAGGAAGGGGGTCGCCTTGTCGGTCGGGGTGGCGGTGATGACGTAGTCGGTGATCGGGCTGCCGCCGGGGTTGGCGGGCGGCTGCCAGCTCACCGAGATGTCCTTGACCCCGGGGTGGGTCCAGCCGTTCAGCGTGGGGGTGCTGGGCGTGCCGTACCGGGTTCCGACGATGACGGCCGCCCTGCCCCGGCGCGGCGGGTCGGAGCCTTGGGGCGGCGCGTAGGCGTCCACGACGGCCTCGCCCTCCTGGGCGGAGACGTAGGTGCCGGAGGAGTCGACGCTGCCCGGCCCTTCGGGCACACTCCACTGCACCGTCGAGCCCGGGGCGGGGGACAGGGAGAAGGAGACGTTCTGGTTGGGGGCGGCGCGCGCCATCGACGGGTTGACGGTGAACCCCCGAAACGGCCCGCCCATCGCGATGGTCCACCAGAACAGCGGGAGGAGCGTGTCGTTGCTGTAGCGCACGAGATCCTTGTTGAGCGGCGTGACGCTGTAGGCGATGCCGAGCGCGGCTCCGCCGCGGATCTCCCAGCAGGGGTCCTGCGTCGTGTCGGCCTTGAGCTGCACGTACGGGGTGATGACCACGGCGGGCCCGGTCAGCCGGAAGAACAGGAACTGCACGTCGAAGGGGAAGGCGATGGTGGCTTCGAGGTCTTCGTAGACGCCGACGTCCTTCGCCCAGCTCAGCCCGGTGCCGGTGTTGACGGGGTCGCACGAGGCGGCCGAGCGGGAGGACTTGCAGGTGACGCCGAAGACCTTCTCGTAGTGGACGGAGTAGGTGAGCCCGACCGAGATCGTGCTCTTGATCGTGATGGCGGCCTCGAAGCGCAGGCAGACGGGCACGATGACGTACCCGATCTTGATGATCTTGCAGGGGCCGTTGGCATGGCCGAGGACGAACCTCTTGTCCAGGACGTCCTTGCTGATGCCCTGCTTGACCCGCAGCTCGGAGGCGATCTTCAGGGTTTGGGTGAACTTGACGTCACCGGTGGAGCCGGACAGTTTGTAGCGCGGGTACAGCTCCACCCATCCCTCCACCTTCGAGACGTTGTGGCCGCCCGCGTCGTAGCTGAAGCCCAGCTCCAGGACCAGCCGGTCCTTGCGCCAGCCCACCGACGGGCCGCCCGCCGCCCTCGCCTTCACGCCCGCCATCGACGGGACGAAGGAGGCGCCGCCGTCGATGCCGCCCTCCATCGCGAAGTCGGCCGCGTCGTACGCCTCGGCCAGCGACGCGTCCTTCGTCATGACCACGAACAGCCCGTCGCGCCAGTACGTCCGCAGCACCCGGCCGAGCAGCCCGTTGGGCGCCGACGCCGACGGCGGCAGCGTCACCAGGGTGCCCGGCTGCAGGGCCGTGACCTGGGCGGGCGGGTTCTCGAAGGTGAGCGTGCCGTCGGCGTGCAGGCCGGTCATCGCGGCGATCGCCGCCGCCGACAACGCGACCGGCTGCGAGCGCACCGTGAGCTTCGGCGTGACCGGCTCGGTCGCCGGGCTTGCGGGCCCGGTGCCCGCCGCGCTGGTCGCCACCACGGTGAAGGTGTACGGGGTCGTCGTGGCGAGCCCGCTGATCACGGCCGTGGTGGCCGTCACCGTGGCGGTCGCGCCGCCCGGCGCGGCGGTGACCTTGTAGCCGGTGATCGCGGCGCTGCCGGGGTCGGCCGGCGCGTCCCACTCGACCGTCACCGCCCCGTCCGCCGTGACGCCCGCCCGCACGCCGGCCGGGGCCGCCGGCGGCACGGTCGCGGCGGGCGTGACCGGGTCGGCCTTGCCCGGCTCGCCCGCGCCCGCCTTGTTGCGGGCCACGACGGACACCGTGTACGCCGTGCCGTTGGTCAGGCCGCTCAGCGTGGCCGTGGTCGCGTCGGCCCCGGCCTCGACGGCCGCGCCGCCCGGATCGGCCGTCACCGTGTAGCCGGTGATCGGGGATCCGCCGTCGGGAGGCGCGGCCCAGCTCACGACGATCTGCCCGGCGCGCGGGACGGCGGTGAGGTTCGGCGGTGCGAACGGCGGCTCGGCCGGCGCGGGCGTCACCGCGGTCGAGGGCCACGACGGCCGGCCGGTGCCGGCGGCGTTCACGGCCGAGACGGTGAAGGTGTAGGCCGTGCCGTTGGTGAGCCCGGTGACGATCGTCTCGTTCGCGTCGCCCTGGACTTCGGTGACGGCGCCTCCCGGCTCGGTCTTGACCAGGTATTTCGTGACGGTCTCGGCGCCGCTGTCCGGCGGCGTCCAGGTGACCAGTGCCGCGCCGTCGCGCGGCCGGGCCGCGGAGACGAACGGCCGCCCCGGTTCCTTCGGGACGTGCGGCGTCACGGGCGCCGACGAGGCCGAGTCGGGGCCCGCGCCCGCCGCGCCGGTCGCCGTGACGCGGAAGGCGTACTCGGTGTCGTTGTCCAGGCCCGTCACCGTGGCCTTGAGCTGGCCGCCCGCGACCGTCGCGGTCGCCCCGCCGGGCAGGGCGGTCACCGTGTACGACGTCACCGCCGCGCCGCCCGCCGGTTGTTTCCAGGCGACGGCGGCCGAGCCGTCACCGGGCGTGGCGGTGACCGTGACCGGCGCCTGGGGCCTGGTCAGGAAGTAGCCGAACACGTCCACCGACAGGGTGATCGCCGCCGTGCCGGTGTTCTTCACCACGAACTTGCCGTCCTGGCCGAGCCGGACGGGCACGGCGTCGGCCCACTCGTCGTTGGCCTGGAAGGCCACCGAACCGCCGCCGGGCACCGAGCTCTGACCGGAGGGGTGGATCCGCAGCAGCCCGGCCACCGTGCTTTTGGCGGTGACCTGGGCGGCGACGCCGCTCACCCCGGCGGCCGGGATGCCGGCGGCGCCGACCGGGGTCACGGTGTAGGTCGCCCCGGCGGCCACGCTGACCGAATTGGCCAGGCGCGCGGGGGTCAGCGGCAGCATCGCCGCGCCCGTGCCCGCGGCGAAGTAGCCGGTCACGTCGGCGTACACCGTGAGGGCCGCCGCGCCCTGGTTGCTGATCGTGATCTTGCCGTCCGCGCCGGGGGCGACGATGACGAGGTTGGACATGAACGCCGACGGCCGGTAGTCCATGTTCGACCCGGTCGGCGCCGTGGTGCCCGACGGGTAGACGATCGTCTTGCCGCTGCCGGTGCTCTTGATCACCAGGTTGAAGGCCACGTACGCGGCCCCGGCCGGGATCCCGCCCAGGCCCGTCACCGGGAAGGACGCGGTGGCGTTGGCCGCGACGCTCTGGTTGGCGATGACGCGGGCGGTGTCGACCGGGACGTATCCGGCTCCGGCCGTGCCCGCCTGGGCCAGGAAGTAGCCGTGCACGTCGGCGTAGACGTTGACGGCTCCCGCGCCGGTGTTCCTGAGCTTGAGCTTGCCGTCCGGGCTGGTCTTGACGATGAGGAGCTCGTCCTCCCAGACGCCCGAACGGTAGCGCGCGCCGGTGGCGTTCGGGTCGGCGGCCAGGTCGGCGGGGAAGACGTGCACCGCGCCGAGGGCCGTCGCGCCCTTGGCCGCCACGTTGAGCGCGACCGCGGACACGCCGCTCGCAGGCACGCCGCCGACCCCGGCGACGGTCACGGTGAGGGTGGCGCCGGCGGCGATGGCCACGTTGCTCGCCACGCGCACCCGCGTCCCGAAATACCTGCCCGGACCGGGCGGATCAGCCGCCGCGGCCGCTCCCGCCACTGAACCGCCGGCCGCCGCCTGGGCGGCGGGCCCCGTGAGACCCGTGAGCGGCGCGACGGTCAGGAGCACCGCCAGGACGATTCGTACCAGCCACCGGCCCATCACACGTGTCCCTCCGAGAGGCGTGAACGCGATCACCAGAGCCGGATGCTAGACGGGCGGGGGAGCTGCGGTCGTCAACCCCAGGTACGAACTGTCGTCCACTTCCCGCGGTAGCCTCCGCCGGCCCATGAACCGGCGACAGCACCCCGGAGGTTGACCCGCCCCGTTAAAAATCTACAATGTAAAGGCGGTGGGCGGTTGATTTTTCACCTTTCCCCAACAAGAAACGGGCTACGCCCGTACCCCTCGACAATCGGCGGTGCAAGGGGCTGCGATGTGCGCTCATTTCTGGCCGGGGCCGTTCACCACCTTGGTCTCCAAGAGGGCTGTCAGGGTGAGCGGCGTGCCGGCCTTGACCTCGTAGTTGGGGCCGTCGGTGTAGTCCGTCGTCCGGTCCTGCACGGTTACTCCGTAGGTGCCGAGAAAGCGGAAGTCGACGGGATCCAGGATGAGGTCGTAGCGGGTCCATCCGCCGGTGTAGCTGAACGCGACCCCGTGCCTGCCGTCGGCGTCGACGGCGTCCTGGTTGACGGTCACTCCGGGGATGGTGGTGAGCCCGCGAAACAGCGCCGCGCGTACTTCCGGTGGTAGTGCCTGGGTGCCCATGATCTGGTAGATGGCCTGGAAGAGCCGTTCGTCCATTGATGGTGGTGAGTCGGGTCCCGTCCATGTCATGTGCATGTCCGCTAGTTTCTGGCGGATTTTCGTGAGTAGCCCTTCGGGGGTGACTGGTTGGCGGGCCAGTTCGTCGGCGCTCAGTCCTGGGTGGTTGCCTTGTACCAGCAGCTTGCCGTTGGGGAACAGGGACGCGGTCTGCAGGCCGTCCACGCTGTTCCATTCTTCCCGTACTTCGCGTCTGGACAGGTCGACGCCGTAGCCGCCGTTCGCGGATTGCGGGGCCTGGAGTTCTTTGATGTACAGCCATTGGCCGGGGTTGGGTGTTTGTCCGCGGTCGTCGTAGGCGGCTTGAGCGGCTTGTTCGCCCAGTTCGCGTACGCTCGCCACTGGTGTCACGCGGGGGTGGTCGTTGGTCACCATCACGCCGGCGCCGATTGCGACGGCCAGTGTGCCTGCGAGGACCAGTCGTCGGCCGAGTCGTGGGGTGCGTCGGGGTTCATGGTGAGGTTCGGGTGCACGGGTCGCGGCCAGTAGGCGGGCTCGGGCGGTGCGTTCTGTCTGTGCCGTCATCGGCGGGGTGTTTCGTCGGAAGTCTTTGATCGTGCTCATTGCTGCTCCTCGTCTCCCAGTGCGGTGCGTGCCTTTTTTCTGGCTCGGTGCAGTCGTGACCGCACGGTTCCTGGTGGGATGTCGAGTGCGCGGGCCACTTCCTCGTAGGTGAGGCCCTCCCATGCCACCAGGAGCAGCACGTCGCGGTCGCCGCGTGACAGCGATGCCAGGGCTCCCGCGAGTTCGCGTTCTTTGTCCCGTGCGGCGACTCGGCGTACGACGGCGTCGGCGATGGGTTCGGGCAGGGGATCGACGCCGGTGCGTGCGAGTGCGCGCAGCATTCGCTCTTCTTGTCGCCGGTGTCTGGCGACGAGGGTGGTGGCGATGCCGTACAGCCAGGGGCGTGCCAGGGGGTGCGAGGTGTCGTACGAGTCGCGTCGCCGGAAGGCGGCCAGGAAGGTCTCGGCCACGATGTCGTCGGCGGCTTGGGTGCCGATGCGCCGTGCGGCGTACAGGTGGATCTGGCGGGCGTATCGGTCGAACAGTGTGGCGAACTGTTCGGGTTCGCCGACGGATCGTCTGATCAGTTCGGCGTCGTCGATCTCGGCCGTCTCAATGGTCAACGGCCCTCCTTAGGGTCGGTCGGTCACCCTGCTGTCTCCCGGAGTTCGTGGCAGGGTTCTCGCCTTGGGGGGAAGAGTGATGGACATCACAGCGTCCTGGGCGGTGCGATGATGGGAAAGTTTTCTGCGGGCCGCGTTGATCTGGGGGCTGCTCGTTCGACCAGTGGGTGTGAGGGCCGAGAGGCGGTCCCGCCGGACGAGGAGTGTGCCATGGCGAAGTATCTGCTGATCATGCGGGGGACCGATGAGTCGAACGCGGCCATGATGGCCGACATCGACGAGATGATGGTCACGACCCGCCAGTTCATCGAGGAGATGGCCAAGGCCGGTGTTCTCCTGGGGGCGGAGGGGCTGGACGATCCGGCTCAGGGGGTCGTGGTCGACTTCGGTGGTGAGGCGCCGGTGGTCACGGATGGGCCGTACGGCGAGACCAAGGAGCTGTTCGGGGGGTTCTTCCTGCTCGATGTGGCTTCGAAGCAGGAGGCGGTGGAGTGGGCCAGGCGGGTGCCGGCGGCTCGGGGGGCCAAGGTCGAGGTTCGGCGGGTGCCTGGGAGTGACGAGGTCCCGCAGGTCGGCGCTTGATCGACGGGGATGGGGTCGCGCGTCGGGGCGGGTTGCCGGGTGCGGCTGGGGTCGAGGCTGTCTGGCGGATCGAGTCGGCGCGGATCGTTGCCGCGCTGGCTCGGTTCACCGGTGATTTCGGGTTGGCCGAGGATGCGGCTCAGGAGGCGGTGGCCGAGGCGTTGGTGTCGTGGCCGCTTGCCTTTCCGGCGAGTCCGGCGGGCTGGTTGATGGCCACGGCCCGGCGGCGGGCGATCGACGTGATCCGCCGTCGGGCCGCGTTGCAGGACCGGTTGGGGTTGCTGGCGGCCGGGTCGGTCGATTGGGTGGTCGATGAGGAGGTCGATCCTGAGGGGATCGATGATGATGTGCTGGCGTTGATGTTCATCAGTTGCCATCCGGTGCTTTCTCGTGAGGCTCGGGTGGCGCTGACCTTGCGTGTGGTGGGCGGTTTGTCCAGTGAGGAGATCGCTCGTGCGTTCCTGGTGCCTGTGCCGACTGTGCAGGCTCGTATCACGCGGGGTAAGAAGACGATCGCGGCGGCGGGGGTGCCGTTCGAGTTGCCGCCTGCTGTTGAGCGGCGGGAGCGGCTGGGTGGTGTGCTCAGTGTCCTGTACGTGATTTTCACTGAGGGGTCGACGGCCACGTCGGGTGATCGGTTGTTGCGGCCTGATCTGGCTTACGAGGCGATCCGGTTGGCCCGGACGCTGGCGGTGTTGCAGCCGGACGAGCCTGAGGTGCATGGTCTGCTGGCGTTGTTCGAGTTGACGGCGGCGCGTTTTCCTGCCCGGACCGGCCCTGATGGGTGGCCGGTTCTGCTTGAGGATCAGGATCGGCGGTTGTGGGATTTTTCGGCGGTTCGCCGTGGGTTGGCGGCGCTGGCGAAGGCGTCGCCTCGCGGTTTGGGTCCGTATGGTCTGCAGGCTGCGATCGCCGCGGTGCATGCGTCGGCGGCGTCTGTCGGGGCGACCGATTGGGAGAGGATCGTGGTGCTTTATGAGGCACTCGGCCGGGTCGCGCCTTCTGCGGTGGTGGAGCTGAACCGGGCCGTGGCCGTGGCGATGGCCTCGGGGCCGGCTGAAGCCTTGGCCATCGTGGACGAGTTGGTCGCCGCCGATCGGCTCCCGGGTTCGCATCTGGTCCCGACCGTCCGCGGTGAGTTGCTGGCTCGGCTCGGGCGGCGGGTGGAGGCGCGTGCTGAGCTGGAGTTGGCGGCGGGGTTGTGCGCCAATCAGCGCGAACGCGCGGTGTTGCTGCGCAAGGCGTCCTTGCTGGCCTGACTTCTGGAAGGTGGGAGCCTGCACGCGCTGCGCCGCGACCTGCACCACGCCCAGCAGGGCACGATCATCCGCGTTCCCCGGGCGGGGAGGTGGGCGCCCCTCTCGCGTATCTCCGGCCGGGACGTCAGGTGCGCTGCAGGGAGGACAGGCCCCACAGTTCTGCGATGCGCCCGTCGTGCACCCTGAAGATTTCCAGCATGGTCGGTGACTCCTGGCCGGGTATGCCGTGCACGCTGGTGCGGACGGCGGCGGTGTCACCTTCGACGATCATGTCCTCGACGACGACCTGGGCTTCGGGGAACGCCTCATGGAGGCGTTGCCATGCCAGGGTGACGCTCTCCGGCCCGGTGGTGCCCAGGGGGTGGCTGTGGAAGTCCGGGGTGAAGATCTCTGCCGCGGCGGCATGGTCGTTGGCGTTGAATGCGGCGTACATGCGTTGGGCGGCGGCCCGTACATCGTCTGTCATTGGCTCTCCTGATCGACCATGTTCGCTCGGATGCGGTGGAGGACGTCCAGCATGATTTCCTGCTGTTCTGGGGTGATGCCGTCGAGCAACCGTTCCTGATACACCTGGTGCGATCGCTCCAGGTCAGCTGCGACCCGCTCGCCCGCGGCGGTCAGCGCGGTCAGGGTGTAGCGGTTGTCGGCCGGGGCCAAGCGGCGGGTGACCAGCCCTTCGGTCTCGAATTCCTTGACCAGCCGAGTAACGCTCGCGCCGTCGATGGCCAGTGTGTGGCGCAGGTCGCTGTGGCTGGTTTCGCCGTCACGTCGTAGCCGAACGAGTAGTTGCACTCGGTGGGGGCTCATGCCGATGTGCCGGGCGAACGCCTGCCGCAGCTCGGTGCATGCGCCTCCGAGCTCCCGGAAGAACGTGTCTTCGGGTGTCTCTTCAAACACGTTCTCTTTATATCGTCAACTCTTGATTCGATCAACAGATGGCTCTGGCCTCTCGTATCGGGGCGGACCGACTCGGGTCGGCGTCATGATCTCCACGAACGCCTCATCCGGGCTGACGGCACTGGTCGTTGATGTCGGCTGGTGGTGACGTGTTCAGCGGCGAGGCGTCGCAGCCTTCCCGCACGGGGCCGGAGAGTCGTTCGCCGAGCGCCTGGAGGCCGTGGCCGGGCCGAGCACCTGCTGAAGGTGATCGGCGACGGGCGGCAGCGGGGCGAGGTACGGCAGGGCCGACGCGAACGGGTCGCCCTGCCGGTCTTCGCCGCCCTGCACGGCTACGCCGGCCTGACCGTGAGCGGCTTCATCCCGCCCGACCCCGCCCAGGACGGACTGGACGACACGATCGCGTCCGTCCTGCACGGTTGCGAGCCTCCGCCCGAGTGACGCGGGCGGTCATACGCAGGCGTTGACGTCTCTTCTGACGCTGTCCCCGTCCAGCATGCAGCCGGAGACGTTGTCCGAGGTGATGTCATCGATCTTGAGAGGTGCGCCGGCGAGTTGCCACAATTCCGGGCCGGCGGGATTCTGTGCCGCGATCTGGATACTCCCACCGCCTTTGCCGCCGATGGTGAAGGCCACTTCGGTGCAGGGTCCGACAGGCAACTCGTAGGTGAGTGTCTTCTGGTTCTCGTCGGCGGGGTTCCATCGAGCGTAGATCGTCGCGGGCGCCGTGTTGGAGTTCCGGACGATGTAGTTCCACCCGTCGGGCTGTTGCTGCTTGGGGGTGGTCCATAACGCGATGTTGGACGGAGGTGAGACGGGTGCGGCGTCCTCGCCGCGGTCGAGCTGCCAGGGCTCTGGTGACGCGGGCGGACGGGCGGGGTGCCGTTCGCGAGAGTGGTGAGCGCCGCGGGGGCTTTCGTCCCATGATCCATTGTGTCGCGCGAGTGTTCTTGATCGCGCGATCGCCTGCCGGGCGGTTCACCGTGGGTGGCCGTTCAGGCGTCGGACCAGAGGGCGGTGAGCAGCGTGTTCAGTCGTTCCGGCGCTTCGACGTGCGGGTAGTGGGCGCTGCCCGGCACCTGTTCGTGCCGGGCGCCGATCCGCTCGGCCGTGACCCGTGCGCAGGCCATGAGGGGGACGCCGCCGCGCTCCCGGTACGGTCCGGGGGCGTCCTCCCAGGTGCCCGAGACGACCAGTTTGGGGAAGGTCGCCGCCCGCAGCGCCGGCAGTGGGAGGCCCGCCTCCCAGCAGACGCGTTCGCGCAGCGCCGTGGCGGCCGCGCGCAACCGCCGATCGCCTGTCCCCGGTTCCGGCATGCCGGCCGATTCGGCGGCGGCGTGCAGCCATTCCTCGGGCGTCAGGTCGGGAAGGGCGGCGTAGGCGGCGCGGTTGGCGCGCAGCGCCTCGGCCACGGCGGGGTGGTCGGCGGCGGCCTGGTAGGAGCCCGGCTCGATGAGGGTGAGCGAGCGCACCGCCTCCGGCCTGCGCGCCGCCGCGATCATGGCTCCGACGGCGCCGTAGGAGTGGCCGACCAGGTGTGCGCCGGCGCCGAGGAGTTCGGCGACGTCGTCGGCGTCGGCCAGGTAGTCGCCGGGGAACCTGTGCCCGGCGTCCGGGCTGCCGCCGCAGCCCCGGCGGTCCATCAGGAGCAGGCGGAAGCGGCCGGCCAGCGGGCGTTGCGCCGCGAACCCGTACACCGGGTCGTCGCCCCAGCTGGTGGAGCCGTGCACGAAGACCACCGGCGGCACGGACTCGGGGCCGAGCGTGGTCACGTGCACGTCGCCCGGCAGCGGGCCGTTCGCGCGGAACAGCGGGGTGGGGACGGACATCCGACTCCTCCTTGAACAGCGTTTAATACTCTTGAACGTTGTATAAGAGATCGGAAGGCGACGTCAAGGCGGGTAGGGTGATCACGTGCCGTCGTCAGAGTCCTCCGGCGGGTCCGTGTGGCTGCGTCCCGAGCGGCCGCCGCGCGACCGCCAGCTCACCCGCGAGCGGATCGTCGACGTGGCGGTCGCCGTCCTCGACGCCGAGGGTCATCGCGGCCTGTCGATGCGCCGCGTCGCCACCGAGCTGGGGGTGACCGCCGGGTCGTTGTACTGGTACGTCCACACCAAGGACGACCTGCTGGAGCTGGCCCTCGACCGCGTGCTGGCCGAGGTGCGCGCCGGCGCCGGCACGTCCGGCTGGCGTGACGGCCTGGCGGCGCTGGCCCGCAGCAACCGGGCCATGCTGCTGCGCCACCGGTGGGCCCTGTCCGAGCTGACCGTCAGGCCCAACCTCGGCCCCAACGCGCTCACCCTGGCCGAGGCCGGGCTGCGCCTGCTGGAGCGCGCCGGGTTCGCCGGCCCCGACCTCGACGCCGCCATGGCCGCCGTCAACGACCACGTGGTCGGCGCGGTCATCGCGGAGGTCGCCTGGCGTGACACGCTGGCCCGCATGGGCGGGACCGGGTCCGGCTGGGCGGAGCAGGCGGCCGAGTACCTGCGCCAGGTCGCCGAACGCCACCCGACGCTGGCCGGCCGGATGGCCGCCACGGGGGAGATCGACGTCGAACGCGAGAGCGAGCGGCGCTTCGCCTTCGGCCTCGACTGCCTCCTGGACGGGCTCGCCAACCGGTGCGCGGCCTCGTCCCCGTCATAGCGCGTGCCACTCGGGGGCAACTGGAGGAGCGGTCGGACCACGGGGCGCAGATGTCGCACCTGCTGGTGATCGACGTCGGGGCAGATTCCGCTGAATGGGGAAATCGCCCGTTCTCCCCGGACCACTTCGAGGACTTTCCTCAAGTGAGGCGAGTCAGGGCAGGAGGGTGCCCACTCGCTTGAGCGTGCGGATCACCGGCGCGGTCTCCAGCTCGCGCACGCCGTGGAGCGGCGCCACCCGCTCGGTGAGGTAGCGGTAGAGGTCCTGCGTGTCACGGCAGGTCACCCCGGCCATGAGGTTGGTGGGGCCGGTGGTGGCCGCCACCACGTCGGCCTCGGGGTGGGCGGCCATGGCTCGGCCGACCGAGGCCAGGGCCGACGGCTCGACCTTCATCCACAGCCAGGCCTCGGCGTGGTAGCCCAGGGCCTGGGAGGGGATTTCGACGTCGAACCGGAGCGCGTCGCCGGATCGCAGTTCGCCGAGGCGACGCCGCACGGTCGTGGGCGACCATCCGGTGGCCGCCGCCAGTTCGCCGTACCCGGCCCGCCCGTCCTGGGCCAGCACGCGCACCAGGGCGTGGTCCTGCGCGCTCAGCGACACCTCCTTCTCGTACGGCAGCGCGGGCCGGATGCGCTCGACCTGCTCGTCGGTGAGCACCGCGACCCGGCTGCGCCATCCGGCGAACAGGTGCAGGGTCGCGTGCGCGGACATGGTCACGATGCGCGGGGTACGCGGCAGCTTCTTCAGCAGCAGGGCGTCGCCGTCCTGGTCGGCCGACTGGACGCCGCAGGCGATCTCGGTGCCGCCGGACAGCAGGCGCACCCAGACGGTGTCGTCGCGCCGGGCGATGGCCTCGGCCACCTGGCCCGCCGCGTCGGGCGTGCACACCAGGCGCACCGACCAGGAGGTGCGGCCGAAGCGCGGGCCGTTGAGAAGGCCGACCACCCGCAGGACGCCGTGCGCGCGCAGCTTCCGGTAGCGGCGGGCGACGGTGTGCTCGGAGACGTCGAGTGCGCCGGCGAGCGTGCGGAAGGAGGCGCGGCCGTCGATCTGGAGCGCGTGCACGAGAGCGTGGTCCATCGCGTCCAGCGCGCTGGTTATCGCCATGTTCACAGTATGGCCTGCTGGTTATCGCCAGAGGGTGGCACTTGGGGGGCGTGGCCGCCGAGGTGACGGGATGGTGGGGTGCATGAGCACTTACCTGGTTTTCGGCGCGACCGGCAACGTGGGCAGGAGGGTGGCCGAGCGGCTGGCCTGGAGCGGCGCCGCCGTACGAGCCACGAGCCGCACCCCTGAGGCGGCGAAGCTGCCCCGAGGCGTCGAGGTGATCACTCCGGATCTGGACGCGCCCGGCGCCCTCGACGACGTCGACGCCGCGTTCCTCATGTGGCCCTTCCACTCGGCCGAACGCGCCCGTCCCCTCGTCGACGCGCTCAGGCGCCGCGTCCGCCGTGTCGTCTTCATGACCGGTGGCGGCACCCTGCCCGCAGTCGCGCCCGAGGAGCAGCCCAACCCGGTCGCCCGCTGGCACGCCACCGTCGAGCGGCTGATCGAGCGGTCCGGCATGGGGTGGACGGTGCTGAGCCCCAGCACCTTCATGGCCAACACCCTGTGGTGGAGCGCGCAGATCAGGGCGGGCGACGTCGTCCGCGGGGCCTTCGGCTCGCTGGCGGTGACGCCGATCCACGAGGACGACATCGCGGCGGTGGCCGTACACGCGCTGACCGGACCCGGGCACGAAGGACGCCGCCACACCCTCACCGGGCCTGAGGTGCTGACCCAGGCCGAGCAGGTGCGGCTGATCGGCGAGGCCATCGGCCGCCCGCTGCGCTGGCAGGAGCTGACGCCGGAGCAGGAGCGCGCCCGGCTGCTGGCCGATCCCGGCTTCCCCGACGGCTTCGTCGGCGAGCTGCTCGACGGCTGCACCAAGATGGCCGCCGCGCCGCCTCCGGAGGTCACCTCCACGGTGCCCGACATCACGGGGACGCCCGCCACACCGCTGTCGGTGTGGGCCGCCGAGCACGCCGCCGACTTCGGCGGTGACCGGCGATGAAGGTGATCGTGGCCGGGGCCGGCCTCGGCGGGCTGGCCCTGGCCTGCGGGCTGCGCAGGGCCGGGATCGACGTGGCCGTCTACGAGCGCGACCGGTCGCCGCTCGTCCGTCGCCAGGGCTACCGCCTGCACCTCAGTGACGTGGGCATCGACGCGCTGACCAGCGTGATGGTCCCGGAACGGTGGGCGGCCTTCCTTGCCACCGCCCATACGCCCTCGCCCCGCTTCGTCCGCTTCGATCCGACGCTTGAGGAGTTGGACATCGTCGAACACGGCGGACGCCACCTGTCGATCGACCGTCGGACGCTGCGCGACGCCCTGCTGGCCGACGTGGCGGAGACGGTCACGTACGGCAAGCGGCTGACCGGCTTCCGGGTCGCGGCCGACCAGGTGACGGCGTGCTTCGACGACGGCGCCGCCGTCGCGGGCGACGTCCTGGTCGGCGCGGACGGCATCAACTCCGCGGTTCGCCGCCGGTACCTGCCGCATGCCCGCGTCGTCGGCACCGGGCTCGTCCAGCTCTACGGCAAGATCCCGGCCGAGCGGGCCGAGGGCATGGACAACGTGTTCACCGCGATCAGCGGTCCGGGCCATCGTACGGTGGGCGTCGCGCCCACCCGCGACTACGCCACCTGCTCCTTCGGCGCCCGCGCCGAAGACCTCCCGTCCGGCCTGCACCTGATGACGCAGGAGCAGCTCAGGTCCCTGGTCATGGACATGACGGACGGCTGGCACCCGCTCGTCCGGCGGATGATCGCCCAGTGGCACGAGGTCTTCCCCCTGGAGTTGCGCACCAGCGTCCCGATCCCACCGTGGCGGACCAGCCGCGTCACGCTGCTCGGCGACGCCGTCCATGCCATGAGCCCGGCGGCCGGGGCCGGGGCCAACCTCGCCCTGCGCGACGCGGCGGCGCTCAGCGCGGCACTCGCCCACGGCGGCCCGCTCATGCCGGCGTTGCGCTCCTACGAGCGGGACATGATCGCCTCCGGGTTCGCCGCGGTCCGCGTCTCCGCCGCCAACGGCGCCCGCTTTCTCGGCCAGGACCCCCTGCCCTCCAGTTGACGCGTGCGGCTCTCCGGTGACGACGTCTGACGGGAGGTGATCGTGGCGCCTCTTCAGAGGCCCTGCCACCACGGCCGCGTGCCCTCCACGGCGACGAACTCGTGGAAGTCCATGTTGGCGATCTCCAGGTTGCACGCCATCGACCCGACCACGCGGCAGGGAAGGACGGCGATCCGCCCCGGGCAGTCGTACAGGTCGACGACGGTCAGCGGCCGGCCGGGCTCGGCGAAGGTCCGGGCGTCGGCGAGGACGGCCAGCCTGGGGTTCTCCTCGCCCGGCGGGACCAGCGCCGGGACCTGACCGGGCAGGAGTCCCTCGAAGGCCCGGTCGTCGACGACCGACGCCGTCAGCGGGTAGTGGTCCACGTCGATGTCGTCCGGGTCCAGGTCCGCGCCGACCCAGCCGTCCTCGTCGGCCCCGCCCAGTTCGTCGAGCAGGGCGCGCCAGCCTTCCTCGTCGTCGAAACAGGTGCGGACCAGCAGCTGCCCGGACGGCAGTGCGGGCAAGGGCCGGTGCGGTGGCGCGGTCGGCGTGGGGAAGGCCGGCCGGCCGCCGTCTCCCTGGTATGTGCCGTACACGTCCATGTCGCGTACCAGGTGGTCGAAGGCGAGTGTGCCGTCCAGCAGGGCTGCCAGGATCTCGCCGAGCCGGGCCGGCGGAACCCGGACGCCGCGCCCGGGTGTCGCCGCCAGATCCACCAGCAACAGCCCGCCCCCGTACGCGGCCGGAAGGTCCGCCAGGACGGCGACCGGGCCGCCGCCGGGGTGGACAAGTGCCGGGACGTCTCCGCCGCGCAGGCAGTGCCACCTGCCGTCCTCGACCGGTCGCAGCCGCACCCCGTCGCCGAGGACGAGCACGTCGCCTTCCCGGCGACCGCCGATCTCGTCGAGCGGCCCGCCCCGCCCTTGCGTGCCGCCCTCGGCGTGTGTGCAGAGCAACAACACCTGACCGGGCTCCGGCTGGGGAAGTTCGGGAAAGGACACGGTTCTCCTTCGAAAAGTTGTCGGGGACGAGCGCCTCGTCGGTGTCACAATCCGCTGAGGGCCTCAGAGGTCGTGCCGGCGATGGCGTAGGAGCGTTCGAGGACGACCGATCCGGTGCCGGCGTCGATGCCGTAGACCTTCACCCGCACCCGTTTGAACCCGACCTTCCTGACCATCCGCAGCGTGGAGTCGCCGGTCCAGTCGAGCCTGACGTCCGTGTCGGCCTCCGTGACCCTGTCCTCCGCCGGGACCCTCTCCACCTTCTGACCCGACGCCGGCACCGGGAACGTGGCGGTGACCAGCCCGGTCGCCAGGTCGTACAGGGCGATGCGGGGTTTGCGGCCGGCGATGTAGACGGCCACCGTGCGCCCGTCGGCGTGCAGCGCGGCGGTGGCGGCGTTGACCCCGACGAGCCGAGGTGGCACCACACTGGCGGTCCGCCTGCCCTTCAGGTCGTGGACGCTGAGCCTGCCGGCCCTGCCGTCGTCCTTCCGGACGAGGATCTGATCGCCGTCGCCGCTGAAGCTCAAGGCGTCGTCATGCACCGACATCCCCGGCACCTTGGCCAGCAGGGCGGCGGTGGCGGCGTCGTACACCCGGGCGGGATGGTCGGTGTAGCCGGACCAGCAGCAGTCCACCGCCACCAGGGAGCCGTCGTACGACATCGTCACCCGGGTGAGTTCGAGTTCCGACTTCGACGGCCACGCCCTGGCCTTGGACACGCGCGTCCGGCCGTCGAGGTCGCGGACGACGAGCCGGGCGTCCTTGGCCCTGATGTAGGCCAGGCGGCGGCCGTCACCGCTGACGGCGACCGCGTCCTCCCACCGGCCCGCCTCCTTGAGCGGGTGGCGCCTGCCGTCGGTCGTCCGGTACCACCAGGGACCACACCAGGCGGCGTCAAGCCGGCCCTTGTCGCAGTCGGAGGCGGCGGCGTACCGGATGGGGGCGGACGCCGCGCCCGCCGGAACGGCCGCGCGGGCGGTACCCGGGACGGCCACGAGTGCCGAAAGGGCGGCGAGCGCCCCACAAAGGATCTTCACGCGGGGTTGGACCACTCATCGCCGCGCAAGGTTGATTGCGATCCGATAACACACCCTGTCCGGTGCGTCTTCGGCATCGAGTCGCCGCGGCGTGCGCCATCGGCGGGCGAGCCCGATCGAGGCCCGCCCGGGGTGGTCGAGGCGGTCGGGCACGCCGATACTGCTCGTGGACGTTTGCTCTGGACGGCAGGTGGAGTATGTGGCGTTTTCACTTCACGGGTGAGGATCTGGCCCGGTTACGGTTCGAGGCGTCGCCCGGCCCCGTCATGGAGTCCTGGTTCGCGCTCAACGTCATGGCCAGGCGGCGGCCCGGGGCGCTGTTCGAGCCGTGGCGGCGGAGCGTGGTGGTCCGCGAGTCCCTACGCCTGCTGGGCGGGCTGGCCCAAGGCGTTCATCCGCTCGACGTGTACACCCTCGCGGGGGCGGGGGCGCACGTGGAGGAGGGACTGGACCGCCTCCTCGGCGTGGGCGCCGCCCCGGTGCGCGCGGAGCTCGACAGCTGGGGGCAGTACGGCGACCTGCCGTCCTGGTCCCGGCTCCTGCCTGACGACGCCGAGACGCGCGGGCACTTCGCGGCGGCCGTACGGGAGACGCACACCGCCCTGCTCGGCCCGTACCGTGATCCGCTGCGCGCGCACCTGGAGGCGGAGGTCACCGCCCGCGCGGGCGTCATGGCGCGGGGCGGCGCCGAGTGGCTGCTGTCGACGCTCCACCCCGACCTGCTCTGGCGGGACATGACCCTGGACGTGACCACCCGGTTCACCTCACGCACGCTCGACGTGCACCTGAACGGGCGGGGGCTGGTGCTGATCCCCTCGGTGTTCTGCCGGCTGCCCCTGTTCAGCTACGACAGCTTCCGCCCCGACGACGCGCCGGTGCTGTTCTATCCCGCCCTGCGGGATCCCGCCCACGCCTTGGCGCTGTGGGGACGGCGGGCCGCGGGCGCCCCGCAGCGGGCCGGCACGCTGGGCGCGCTGCTGGGCGTGACGCGCGCGGCCGTCCTGGAGGAGGTCGGCCAGGGCTGCACGACCACGCACCTGGCCAGGAAGCTGGCCATCTCGGCCGCGACCGCCAGCCATCATGTGGCGATCCTGCGGGACAGCGGTCTGGTCATCTCCCGCCGGCAAGGCGGGTCGGTGCTGCACCTGCCGACGCCGCTCGGCCTGGCCCTGCTGAACGGCACCCTCTCCGGGCCGAACTGAGCGAAGCCGAACCGAGCGGCATCGCCGCCACCGCGGGCTTTCGACCACGGTCGAAACCCTTACCGGCCGCACGGGCGGCGGCCCGACCATCGTCGTAGCAGACATTCCCGACCGAAGGGACACGCTCGATGAACGTCGCAGGAACCGCTCTCAAGACGGCCCTACTCTCGGCGGCCATGGTGGTGATGGCCGCCACGGTCACCACCGGCACCGCTCTGGCCACGGCGGCGGCCCCGCCGGCCTCGTGCCCGGCCATGCGCAACCCGGTCAACGCCACGAACACCGTGACCCGCAAGCAGAAGACCATGCCGAACAGCCAGACCCTGGAGCTGCGATCGGGCACCATCAGCGGCCTCGAGTACGTGTGGGGGCGCATCGTGAACTCCAAGGACGGCGACGTCGTCTGGGTCGACTACTCGATCGACGGCGGAGCCAACTGGCGGCAGTGCGACCTGCGGACGCTCAGCGGCGGCGTGAATTACGGCTACGGGCTGCTGACCAGCTCCAGCTCCAGCGTCTGCATGCGGGCCGGCGCTCGCCCCAAGGCAGGCGCCGTCTCCTACCTGACCGCCTGGTGGTGCTAGGAAGCCGGGTCCGGCCTGGCCACCACGCCCGCCTCCCGGGGAGCTCCCGGCGCCGCCCGGCGTCAGTGGTCGATCAGTGTGGTGGCCAGGCGGCGCAGGCGTTCGCGCAGGTCGGGGGCGTGCGGACCGCGCGTCAGGAGGAGCTGGTGCACCGCGCCGACCAGGGCCAGGGCCAGTGAGGCGGTGTCGGCGTCGGAGGTGAGGCGGCCGAGTCGTCGTTCGGCGTCCAGGTAGGCGGTGAACAGGCGTTCGGCCGCGTCCAGTTCCAGGGTGCCGTCGTCGAGCGCCTCGCCCAGCCGGGTCACCAGCGACGGCCTGGCCAGCACCAGGCCCGCGAGCGCCATGAGGTTGCCGGTGAGCAGCGTCTCGATCGCCGCCATCAGGTTGTCCACGACGGTCGCGGTGCCCGCCCGTGCGGGCAGGTCGCCCATGCTGTCCGTCGCCGCCCGCGCCCGGTCGACGAAGAGCGCGGCCAGGAAGGCGTCGAGGTCGCCGAAGTGGTTGTGGAGCAGGCCGGTGGCCACGCCGGCCTCGCGGGTGATCGCCCTGCCCGTGAGCCCTGAGGGCCCCTCGCGCAGCAGGACCTGTTCGGCGGCGTCGAAGAGCTGCTGCCGTACCTGGGGGATGGTCACACCGCGTGGGGACATGATTCCGAACCTTACCGCCTTGCCAGAATGAACACTCGCTCATACTGTATGAGCGAGTGTTCATTCTGAGGAGGAGCATGACGAAGGAAGAGTTCGCAGGAGCGCGCGGCGGCAGGACCGCGAGACGGGTGATCGTCGTCGGTGCGGGCATCGCGGGGCTCGCCGCGGCGTTGCGGCTGCGTCAGGCGGGCTGGCGACCCCTGGTCGTCGAACGCGCCCCGGCACGCAGGAAGGGCGGCTACGCGGTCGTCTTCTCCGGCGTCGGCGCCGCCGCCGCCGGACGCATGGGCGTCCTGCCCGCGCTCCAGGCGCGCCACGTCGGCGGGTTCGACCTCGCCTATCTCAGGGCCGACGGGCGGCCCCGCTTCACCGTCCCGCGCCCGACCGTAGGGCGGCTGCTCGGGGACGGCGGCCTGGCGCTGCTGCGCGGGGACATCGAGGCCGTCCTGTACGAGGCGGTGCGCGACCAGGCCGAGATCCGGTTCGGCGCCACGGTCGCGGGCGTGAGGCAGGACGCCGGGGGAGTGGACGTCACGTTCGGCGACGGTTCGTCGGAGCGGGCGGACCTGCTCGTCGGGGCCGACGGGCTGCATTCGTCCGTACGCGACCTGGTCTTCGGCCCCGAGGAGCACTTCCGCCGCGACCTGAACCACGTGGTGGCCGCCTTCACCCTGGACAGGCTGCCCGACGGCATGCCGGAACGGGCCTTCAGCACGATCACCGCCGTCGGCCGCACGTTCACCGTCGCCGACCTCGGACCCGGCCGGAATGCCGCCTTCTTCACCTACGGCACCGCCGACCCCGGCGCCGAACTGGCCAAGGGGCCGCGCCGGGCGCTCCGGCAGGCGTACCCGGGCTTCGGGTGGACCGTCCCCGACCTGCTCGCGGACCTGCGCGAGGAGGACGTCTACTTCGACAGCGTCAGCCAGATCGTCATGGACCGGTGGAGCCGCGGCCGCGTCGTCCTGCTCGGCGACGCCGCCTGGTGCCTGTCGCTGTTCGCCGGCTACGGCTCCTCGCTCGCCGTGGGCGGCGCCGACCTGCTCGGCGCCGAACTCGAACGCCGCCCGGACGACGTCCCCGCGGCCCTGCGCGCGTGGCAGACCGGCCTGCGGCAGGAGGTGACCGAACGGCAGCGCAAGGGCCGGGCCAACACGGGTGTGCATGCACCCCGGAACCGCCTCGAACTCCTCCTGCGCGACCTGCCCCTGCGCCTGGCCACCTTCCCCCCGGTGACCGATCTGCTCAGCCGCCACCTCAGCTTCCACGACACCTGACGCGAGCCGGGACCGTCAGCCCGGCAGGCGCCAGTTGCGCAGGCCCTCGATACACAGCTCGGTGGTCGTCTTGCGGGCGTCCGGGGCCTTGATCGACACCTTCTCGCCCCACCCGTGGTAGCGGGTGTCGACGGAGAGTGTCCTGCCCGCCAGTTCGTCGAGGACGTCGGGGAAGGTGAACGTGCTCCGCACCCTGTGCCGAGCAGCTCGGTGTGCCAGAGGTGAAGCTGGTGGGAGTCCTTCCACCAGGTCTTGCCCTTCTTCAGCCGCTTTCCTGCTGAGCAGGACGACGTCGCCCATCCGGCAGGGCTTCTCGACGGCATGGAACGTGTGGCCTCGTTCGCCGTCCCGGCCCAGGCGGTGTCCGCTCAGTCGAAGGACGGTCTGACGCTCCGGTCGCGGCTTCGCTTGAGCTCGAAGAAGCCTTCGGTTCCGGCGACCAGGACCAGGCCGTCCCAGAGCCGGCCGGCTGCCTCGCCGCGGGGGGCCTGCCTGAGCACCGGGCCGAACAGGGCCGTGCCGCTGATGCGGAGAACGGGGGTCCCGACGTCGAGCCCCACCTCGTTGAAGGCCTCGTCGTGGGAGTCCCTGATGAGCTGGTCGAACTCCTCGCCGGTGGCGGCCTTGACCAGCTCGTCGGGCAGGCCGACCTCCGTGAGGGCCTCGGTGATGACCGTGGGGTCGTCGCGACGTCTTTGGTTGTGGAAGCGGGTGCCGATGGCGGTGTACAACGGGCCGAGGACTCCGCGGCCGGCGTGCTCGGCGGCGGCCGCGCAGACCCGTACCGGCCCCCAGGCCTTCTCCATCTGGTTCCGGTAATCGTCGCTCAGCCCCTCGCCCTTGCGCTGGACGAGGTTCAGGTGGGCCAGCGACATGAGCCGCCAGTCGGCGTGCACCGGCCGGACCCGCTCGACCTCCAGCAGCCAGCGTGAGGTGACCCACGCCCAGGGGCACAGCGGGTCGAACCAGAACGGGACCTCGACGAGCTCCGACTCTTCCGTGGTCGTCATGATGCGTTCCTTCCTCTGGTCGCCGGGATCGACACCAGCAGAGGGTAAAGGGAATCGCACGAACCGGCGAGAGGCAGCACAACTCACAGAAAAACGCCACTCCCCATTTCCGACACCTTTACCGGCGAAGCACACTCCGGTTCGGTGTTCGCCCGCAGCGCGACCGATCGGGCGCCGTCCTCGGCTATCCCGCGAAATCGATCTTGTCAAGAGTTGATCATTTTGGGGCAGTACCATACTTTTCGTTCATCCGACCCTGACGGGAGCGACGGATGAATCTGAATGCGGCAGTTGCGACCGGAGCCGCTGCTCAGGTCGTACTTATCGTGGTTTTCCTGATAGCGACACTGTCAAAGACCATAACCCACCGCGAACTCGGCCGGACCATCGCACAACTCGGTCCGGCGGCTCTGGGACGGCAGGCCGCGACCGCGGTGATCGCCGCCGAGATGCTGGCCGTGATCGGCCTGGCGGTGGCGCCGTCCGCTTTGTGGCCCCGGGCGCTCATCGTGCTGCTGGCGCTGGCGTTCGCCGGAGCCGGGATCCGCGCGCTGAGCCGCGGCGAGAAGATCAAATGCGGTTGTTTCGGGAACGGCGGCGCGGTGCTCGGCTGGCGCCAGGTGCTGTACCTGCCGCTGTGGTCGGCGCTTGCCGTGCTGGCCGAGGTGAACCCGCCGACCTGGACCGCGCAGGAGGGACTGCTCGGCCTGGCCGTGGCGCTGCTGGCCATGGTCGCCTGGAAACTGAGGGCCGAACTACGCCTGTTGCGCCCGCTGCGGGAGGACCGGATGGTGCTTCCCGACCCTACCGAACCCGAAGCGGAGGTGCACGCCGCATGACGACGGTGCTGCTCATCGTGATCTGCCTGCTGGCCGTGGTGCTGTTCGTCCAGATCGGCGCGCAGGTGGAACTCTTCCAACAGGTCAAGCAGATCCGGGCCTACCTCGACATGGAGGACAAGCCCACCCCGGTGGAGCTGGGAACCCTGGAGGGTGCCCCGCCGAGCCGCTTCGGCCTGCCGGCGGCCCTCGACGAGGCCGAGCGGGCCATGGTGCTGTTCCTGTCCAACAAGTGCGAGACCTGCCACAACCTGGCATCAGCGCTGCGTGGGGGAGCGGTGCCGCCTTCGATGTGGGTCGTGGTCGTCCCGGTGTCCGGCGACGGCAACGAGTTCATCGCCGAGTTCGGGCTGTACGGCGAGCGCGTCATCCTCGACGAGGACGAGAGCATCGTCGGCAGCATCGGGCTCGACATCACACCCGCCGCACTCCACGTCACCGAAGGGAAGCTGACACGGGCCCACACGGTGCCGACGGTCAGGCAGATGTACGCCGCCGCCCCTGTCCCCTACAAGCACAACCTGGCCGGCAAGCCCTCCGTACGGCACTGATCCGATTTCACCCCACGGCCAGAGAGGCCAACATGGATCACCTCCACAAAATGTCGGACGGACCCGATGGAAACCGGCGCGGATTCCTCGGCTGGATGGGCAGGGTCGGTGTCGCGGCGATCGGCGCGGTCGCGGGCGCCACCGTGATGACCAAGCCGGCGGCTGCGGCGAACTGGCGCTGCTGCAACCTCGCCCTCCCCAACACGTTCTGCAAGACCAACAGCAGCGGGCAGTACGTCTGCCCGTCCGGTTACAGCATGAAGGTGTGGCAGTGCTGCAGCGGCTCGGCGCCGTACCAGCGCAAGTACGCCTGTGGTGAGTGCACCAAGGGCGCGGACTGCGGTTCGGGTCCGTTCATCTGCTCGGCCGGCTGGACCGTCAACGCCAACGGCTGCTGACAGCGACCGGGTGGCCGGCCGGGCGTCATGGCCTCGGCCGGCCACTCCGGATGGAGGATGTCGTGTCCTTTGACACCTGGCTGACCTTCGCGCTGGTCCTGCTCATCGCGAGCGCGGGCTTCGCGCAGTTGTTCAGCTTTTGAGGCCTTTCCTTCGTCGGATATCTCCGCCCCCTGGTTCAGGGGAGAGTTCCCGGGGAGAAGCCCATGTACCGGCCGATCCTCATGCTCATGCTCGGTTTCAGCATCTCCGCGCTGCTCGCGTACGGGCTCGTGCACCTGCTCGGTTCCGGCCTGTTCGGCTCAGTGCCGGGGACGGGCGCCAAGCTCGCCGCGGCCACGGTGATGCTCGCCTGCCTGGTCATCGACTCCGGGCTGTTCGGGCTGCGCACGCCCATGTGGCGGCGCCAGACTCCGCAGCAGCATTTCTACCGGTTCGGCCCGGCCAGGGGAGCGCTCCTGTGGGGGCTGGACACCGGTCTGGTCCTGACCACGTTCAGGGTCACCTCGCTCACCTGGGCGGCGCTCGGCGTCACCCTGCTCGGGCTGGTGCCGTGGTGGGCGGGACTGGCCTACGCGATCGGCTTCACCTGGCCGGGTTTCGCGCTGGTCGCGATCGTGCCACCGTCGAAGGACCTGGTGGAGATCCCTGAGCCGATGTGGCTGATCGACTGGCTGATGGAGAAGGAGAAGCCGGTCAGGCGGCTGGCGCTGGGCCTTCTCACGGTCACGTTCGTCGGCGTCGTCGCCTCGTCGTTCCTGGGCTGACGCGCCGCCCGCCGCACGTGCGGGCGGCGCGTCACGGGTCAGCAGGCGCCGTTGAAGAAGGAGATCTCACGCCGGACGACGGGCTGGCCCGGCACCCGGAACTCCAGCGCGACGCACCTGGGCTCCTTCACGTAGAAACCGCCCACGAACATCGTGTCGTGGTCGGAGCAGGCGGTGAAGGACACCGAGTGGTCGGCCTCGGCCGGGGTCCGGGCGTTCCTGGACGGCTCGGAGTAGAGCAGGCCCGCGCTGTCGTGGAACTTCGCCGGGATGGACACCGTGATCGTCTTGCCCTTCCTGACCAGCGCGCCGACCTTGAACCTGTGGTCGCTCCCGTACTGCTCGGCCCGGGCCTCGCCCCACGCGAGCAGCCCGGGGATGAGCAGCGGCCCCACCACGAGGTCGTCCGGCGCGGCGGCGCGGCTCGTCGTCTTCTCTCCCTCGAACTCCCCGTTGCGGTTGGCGCAGTTCAGCACCCGCGGGTTCTCCAGGCTTCCTGGCCGGCCGGCGGTCTGCGCCGCCGTTCGCGCGTCGGCCTCCCCGGCGGCACAAGCGGTCAAGGACGGCAGCAGCGCCACCACCGCCGCCCAGATCGATCCCCTGCGTACACCTTTGAAGATCATTATCCAGTTGTACACCGCGTCGCCGGAGGTGGCCAGACGTCAGCGGATCACGACGGCGTGGTGCCCGCGGGGGACCAGCTCACCGATCACCGGGGCCCCCGGGACCTCCCCGGCGACCAGCAGTCCGCCGGAGGTCTGCGCGTCGGCGAGCAGCAGGAGCGTCTCCTCGGCCACCGTCCCGGTGTCGGTGTGCGGGGCCACCCAGTCCAGGTTGCGGCGCGAGCCGCCCGGCACGTAGCCGTCGCGCACGGCCTGCCGGGCGCCCTCGATGAGCGGGACGGCCGCCGCGTCGATCACCGCGGTGACGCCGGAGGCCCGGGCGAGCTTGTACAGGTGGCCCAGCAGGCCGAAGCCGGTGACGTCGGTGACGCAGCGGATGCCGGCCTCCAGCGCGGCCTGGGCGGCGTCGGCGTTGAGCCGGGTCATGACCTCGATCGCCTGCGGGAACACCTCGCCCGTGGCCTTGTGCCGGTTGTTCAGCGTGCCGGAGCCGATGGGCTTGGTCAGCGAGAGCGGCAGCCCGGGGCGGCCCGCGTCGTTGCGCATCAGGTGGGCGGGGTCGGCCAGCCCGGTGACCGCCATGCCGTACATGGGCTCCGGCCCGTTCACGCTGTGCCCGCCCGCCACGTGGCACCCGGCCTGCCGCGCGACGTCCGCGCCGCCCCGCAGCACCTCCCGGGCGATCTCGTACGGCAGGCCGTCCCGGGGCCAGCACAGCACGTTGAGGGCGACGAGCGGCCGGCCGCCCATGGCGTAGACGTCGGAGAGCGCGTTGGCGGCGGCGATCCGGCCCCAGTCGTAGGGGTCGTCGACGACGGGCGTGAAGAAGTCCGCGGTGCTCACGATCGCGGTGCCGCCCTCGATCCGGACGACCGCCGCGTCGTCACCGGTCTCGGTGCCGACCAGCAGTTCGCCCAGCGGATCGGCGGGCTGCTCCTTCCCGAAACCGGCGAGCACGCTCTCCAGTTCGCCGGCCGGGATCTTGCAGGCACAGCCGCCACCCTGCGCGTAGTGCGTCAATCGCTGCATGATCGTAATGTACAGATATGTCGATCATGGTGTAAGTCCGGATGTCATGACCGATCCGCGGCGCCTCATCCCACGCACCGACACCGTACTCGCCGACCCGAGATTCTCCCAGGCGCTGCTCCGGCTCGGGCACGACCGGGTCAAGGCCGTCGTCAACGAGGCCCAGCGCCTGGCCAGAGAGGGCACGATCGCCCCCGGCGAGGTCGCGGAGGCGGCACTGGCGTCCCTGCCCGCGGACGGCCCGCGCCGGGTCCTCAACGCCACCGGCGTGATCCTGCACACCAACCTGGGCCGCGCCCGCCTGTCGCGGGCCGCGGTGGAGGCGGTGGCCACCGCCGCGGGCAACACCGACATCGAACTCGACCTGGCCACCGGCCGACGCGGCCGCCGGGGACGCGCAGCGATGGCGGCCCTGGCCGCCGCGGTGCCGGCCGCCCAGGCCGTCCACGTCGTCAACAACAACGCGGCGGCGCTCGTCCTGGCCGCCACCGCGCTGGCCGCGGGCAGGGAGATCATCATCAGCCGGGGCGAACTGGTCGAGATCGGCGACGGCTTCCGCCTCCCGGAGCTGCTCACCTCCACCGGAGCGCGGTTGCGCGAGGTCGGCACGACCAACCGCACGACAGCGGACGACTACGCCGCCGCGATCGGCCCGGACACCGGCTTCGTGCTGAAGGTCCATCCCTCCAACTACCGGATCGAGGGCTTCACCCGGACCCCCGGCGTCGGCGAGCTGGCCGCGCTGTGCGCTCGCCAGGACGTGCCCCTGGTGGCCGACGCGGGCTCGGGCCTGCTGCGTCCCGAGCCGCTGCTGCCGGACGAGCCCGACGCGGCGACCTGGCTCGCGCGCGGCGCCGACCTGGTGACCGCGAGCGGCGACAAGCTCCTGGGCGGGCCCCAGTGCGGGCTGCTGCTGGGCCGGGCCGACCTGGTGGAGCGGCTGCGCCGGCACCCCCTGGCCCGGGCGCTGCGGGTGGACAAGCTCACCCTCGCGGCGCTGGAGGCGACGCTCGGCACCACCGGAACGCCGACGTCCGCCGCCCTGCACGCCGACCCCGCCGGGCTGCGCCTTCGTGCCGAGACGCTCGCCGAACGGCTCACGCAGGCGGGGGTGGCGGCGCAGGCCGTCGCGAGCGCCGCCACGGTCGGCGGCGGGGGCGCGCCCGGGGTCACGCTGCCCAGCGCGGCCGTCGCGGTCGACGTCACGCTCGCCGAGCCGCTGCGCCTGGCGGAGCCGCCCGTGCTCGCCCGGGTGGAGCGCGGCCGCTGCCTCCTGGACCTGCGGGCCGTGGCCGCCGAGGACGACGAGGACCTGTACAACGCCGTGGTCACCGCCTGCAAGTGAACGGCTCCACCCAAGAAGGATCTTCAATTGGAGCGCCGGAGAGGGCTAAGATCACCAACGGAGGCGTCCGGGTGCCTGGTGGCCCTCTCGGTCTTCAAAACCGATGGCGCCGAGCAACTCGGCGCGGCGGGTTCGATTCCCGTCCGCCTCCGCCAGACCTCACCCCTGGAGCCCTTTGAGCATCGACGCGTTACTGGCCCGGGCACGTACCGGGCTGCGCCGCCTGCCGCCCGCCGAGGCCCTCGCCGCGGCAGGCGGTGAAGACGCCTTCATCGTCGACACCCGCCCGGAGTTCCAGCGCCGCAGCGGCGGCGAGGTGCCCGGCGCCATCGTCATCGAACGCAACCACCTGGAGTGGCGGCTCGACCCCCGCTGCGAGGCGCGGATCCCCGAGGCCACCTCGGCGCACATCCGCTGGATCATCCTGTGCGACGAGGGATACTCCTCCAGCCTCGCCGCCTCCTCCCTCAGGCAGCTCGGCCTGGCGAACGCCACCGACGTGATCGGCGGCTTCCAGGCGTGGACCGCGGCCGGGCTGCGGGTGAGCCGCCCCGCCGCCCTCACCCGGCCGCGCGGCCCGGGCGAACCCGGCACGGACACGAGGCTGACGGCCGCCGAGCGCGCATGTGGGTGATCGCCACCGCCGGGCACGTCGATCACGGCAAGTCGGCCCTGGTCCGCGCGCTCACCGGGATGGAACCTGACCGCTGGGCCGAGGAACGACGCCGGGGCATGACCATCGACCTCGGCTTCGCCTGGACCACCCTCGACTCCGGACGGCAGCTGGCCTTCGTCGACGTCCCCGGGCACGAGCGGTTCGTCACCAACATGCTCGCCGGCGTCGGCCCGTGCCCCGCGGTCATGTTCGTGGTGGCGGCCGACGAGGGATGGCGGGCCCAGTCCGCCGAGCACCTGGCCGCCCTGCACGCCCTGGACGTACGGCACGGCCTGCTGGTGGTCACCCGCACCGACCTCGCCGACCCCGGACCGGCACTGGAGGAGGCCCGCCTCCACCTGGAAGGGACGAGCCTGTCGGGGATCGACGCCGTCCCCGTCAGCGCCCGGACCGGGCAGGGCCTGCCCGAGCTGACGGCCGCGCTCGACCGGCTCGCGGCAGGGCTCCCCGAACCACGCCGGGACGGCCCGGTACGGTTGTGGATCGACCGGACGTTCACCGTCACCGGCGCCGGAACCGTCGTCACCGGCACGCTCACGCACGGCACGCTGCGGGTGGGCGACGAACTGCTCGCCGGGTCCGACCGGCTCCAGGTCCGCGGCCTTCAGACGCTCAACCAGCGGCGGGACGCGGTGTCGGCGACCGCACGCGTCGCCGTCAACGTCAGGGGCGCCGATCGCGACACGCTGCCCCGGGGCACCCCGCTGCTCACCCCGGACGCCTGGATCACCACCCGGTCCGCCGACGTGCGACTGGAGCCCGGCGCGGACGTCGGCCGGGAACTCGTCTTCCACCTGGGCTCGGCCGCCGTTCCGGTGCGGGTGCGCCCGCTGGGCTCGGACACGGCCCGCCTCACCCTCGCCCGGCCCATGCCGCTCAGGGCCGGTGACCACGGCCTGCTGCGCGATCCCGGCCGCCGGACGATCGTGGCCGGGGTGCGCGTCCTGGACGTGCGGCCGGCACCGCTGCGGCGACGGGGAGCCGCGGCGGTCAGGGGGACCGCGCTCGCCGGGGTGACCGTGCCCACCGCCGCGGACCTGCTGCGCTGGCACGGACTGCTGAGCCGGGCCGAGCTGACCGCGATGGGCGCCGCCCCCGACATGCCGCCGGTGGCGGGCGACTGGTTCGCCGACCCCGGTCACTGGGCCGAGCTGCGCCGCAGCCTGACGGAGCAGGTGTCGCGGCGCGACCAGGGGATCACCGTGGAGGCCGCCGCCCGGCTGCTCGGCCTGCCCGACCGGCGGCTGGCCCGGGCGCTCGTCGTCGAGCCCCTGACGATCAGAGCAGGGGTGATCGTCAGCGGCGACCGGGCGCCGATGCCGCCGCAGGTCGAGAAGGCCGTCGACCGGCTGCGGACCGACCTGGTCGGCCGTCCCTTCGACGCCCCCACCGCCGAGCGCCTGGCCGAGCTCAAGCTGACCGGCGCCGCCCTCACCGCGGCCGTGCGGGCGGCGGCGTTGCTGCCCATCGGGAGGAACGTCGTCCTCCTGCCGGACGCGCCGGAGCTGGCGGTCGCCGTGCTCAGCACGCTGCCCGCGCCCTTCACCGTCAGCCAGGCCCGCACGGCCCTGGGCACGAGCCGCCGCGTCGCCGTACCGCTCCTGGAGTACCTCGACGCCCAGGGCCACACGCGGCGGGTCGACAACGAGTCCCGAATCTGCGTTCCGTCCGCCGCCGGGCGTGCATGATCACGTCAAGCGGTCGCGTGGCCCACGCCCGGGTGAGGGCGTCGCCGGGGCGGGGTGCCCCCGTACTCGGGGTGGTGCTCGAAATGCCACCACTCGTTGTCGAACATGCGGAACAGGTCGTAGCGGGCGCCGTGCTCCTCCAGCCAGCGGGCGCCCTCGTGGGGACGCACGTCCAGGGCGATGCCCTTGACGTGGTTCGATTCCGACGGCGGCAGGACGAGCATGCGCGCCAGGTCCGGAGAGCCGGTGCGGCGCACCTCCTCGTCGAACATCCGCAGCTGGACGAGCGGGTCGCGGTATCCCGACGTGAGCCCGAGAAGCTGGCCGTGCCGCCAGAGCGCCTCGGTGCGCGCAGCGGTGAACGCCGCCAGGGCGCCGTCGGTGAGCCCGGTGAGGTCCTCGGCGGGGAACCGCATCCGTAACGCCCACCGGCAGGCCAGCTCGCGGGCCCGGCCGGGACGGCGGACGAGCGCCGCGGGCAGCAGGAGCACGGCGAGCACCAGCGTCACCACGGCGAACAGCCGATCGCGGGGACGAGCCGGAACAGTGCGTGGTTCGTTCATGACGAACTACGATTGGCGCCGAATATGTGTGGGTCGTCTGCCGAATGTCACCGTTCATCGACGGCGACCACCCCGGTCCGGCCGTGACACAACGATGACATGGCACAGACGAAGCGAGGACATGGCTGTCCCAGAGTGGACGGAGTTGACCGCGAGCAAGGTTACGGAGCGTGCTGTGGTACTCGGCGGCGTGTCGCGAGTGTTGCTGATCGAGGACGACCCGGCCGTGCGGGAGGGCCTTGAGCTGGCCCTGACCCGGCACGGGCACCGGGTGGGCGCCGTGGAGTCCGGCGAGGAGGGGCTGGACCGGCTGCGGGCCGACCTTCCCGACGTCGTCGTGCTCGACCTCATGCTGCCCGGCATGAACGGGTTCGAGGTCTGCCGCCGCATCCGGGCCATCGGCGAGGTCCCGATCATCATGCTGACCGCGCTCGGCGACGACATCGACGTGGTGGCCGGACTGGAGGCGGGCGCCGACGACTACGTCGTCAAACCGGTGCAGCCCAGAGTGCTGGAGGCGCGCATCCGCGCCGTGCTCCGGCGGATCGGCCGCGACCAGGCGGAGCTGGAACGGCACGGTGACCTGACCGTCGACCGGGCCGGGCTGGTGGTCACCAAGCGCGGCACGCCGGTCAGGCTCACCCCGGCCGAGCTGCGCCTGCTGCTGGAGCTCTCCGGCACGCCGGGCCGCGTGCACAGCCGCCAGCAACTGCTGGACTCGGTGTGGGAGCACGGGTACTTCGGCGACTCCCGGCTGGTCGACGCGTGCGTGCAACGGCTGCGCGCCAAGATCGAGGACGACTCGGCGTCCCCCGTCTACGTGCAGACGGTGCGGGGGTTCGGTTACCGGTTCGGGCCGGTGTGAGCCGCCCGGTGACGTCCGGGCCGAGCCTGGGGCTGCGCGCCCGGCTGTTGTTCGCGTTCGCGCTGCTGTGCGCGGTCACCGCGGCGGCGGTGGCCGGCGGGCTCTACGTCCAGGCCCGCAACGACATCCTGGAACGGACCCAGGACGCCGCGCTGAAGGCGACGAAAGAACGCCTGGAGACGCTCTTCCCCTTGCGGACCCCCGCTCCGGACCGGATCGAGCTCGGCGCCATCGCCGCCACCATGGTCGAGGGCAACAGCTACGCGCTGGCCGTCTACCGCGAGGAGTACGTGGAGGCCGGCCCGCCGCCGGGCCCGCCGCCGACCGCGCCGGGCGGCGGGCGGCCGGACCGGAACGGGCCGCTCCTGAGCTCCGAGACCGTCTCGGCGGACCTGCGGCGGACAGTGGCGGCGGGCGAGATCGCCTGGCAACGGGTGGTGCGGGAGGGCACTCCCTTCCTGATCATCGGCGCGCCGCTGGTGACCGTCGAGCAGGACCGGTCGCGGGTGTCCGGCATCGAGGTCTACACTGCGCGCAGCCTGTATCCCGAACAGCGCAGCATCGACTGGCTCGCCACGCGCGCCTGGCTGTTCGGCGGGGCGGCCATGGCGTTCGCGGTCGTCGTGGCGCTGCTGGCGACCCGCAGCGTGCTGCGCCCGGTGCGCGAGCTCGGCCGGGCGGCCCGCCTGCTGGGCGAGGGGGAGCTGCGGACCCGGATCGCGGTCCGCGGCTCCGACGAGCTGGCCGACGTGGCGCGTACCTTCAACGACACCGCCGCGGAGCTGGAACGGCACGTCACGCAGCTGCGCGAGATGGAGGCCGACGCCCGCCGGTTCGTGGCGGACGTGTCCCACGAGCTGCGCACCCCGCTGGCCGCGCTCGCCGCCGTCGCCGAGGTCCTCGACGACGAGGCGGTCCGGCTGCCCGGGCCTGCCGGCAAGGCCGCCAGGCTGGTCACCCAGGAGACGCTCAACCTCACCACGCTGGTGAACGACCTCATCGAGATCAGCAGGTTCGACTCCGGCGTCGCCGCCCTGTCGCTGAACGAGGTCGACGTGACCGAGCTGGTGCCCGCGACCCTGCGCGTGCGGGGCTGGTCGGACGCGGTGCGCACCGAGCTTCCCGCCTCGGCGACGGCGAGGCTGGACCCGCGCCGCGTGGACGTCATCCTCGCCAACCTGGTAGGCAACGCCCTGCGGCACGGCGAGCCCCCGGTGTCGGTGCGGCTCACCGCCGACCCGCACTGGATCACCTTCGAGGTCCGCGACCACGGGCCGGGGCTGGACGCATCGGTGCTGCCGCACGCGTTCGACCGGTTCTACAAGGCCAGCGCGGCCAGGGCCAGATCGGAGGGCAGCGGCTTGGGCCTGGCCATCGCGCTGGAGAACGCGCGCCTGCACCGAGGCGACCTCACCGTCGCCAACGCCCCGGACGGCGGCGCCCTGTTCACGCTGCGCCTGCCGCGCTGGGCCGCCGATCCGGACGGAGCCTCCGCGTGAGGGCCGGGCCCGCCCGCCGCCTGCTCGCCGCGGGCCTGGTGACGCTCGCCGCCGTGGCTGGCTGCGGCGTTCGTCCCAGCGACGTCATCTCCGCCGGCGAGCCGCCGAAGGGAACCGTCGCGCCGACCACGACGATCGTCCTCTACCTGGTGAAGGACGGCCGGCTCAGCGCGGTGACGCGGCCGAGCGCCCGTCCGGTGTTCCGGACCGAGAGGCTCGCGCTGCTGGCGGCCGGGCCCACCCTGGAGGAACGGGCGCTCGGGCTCACCACCGAGGTCCCGCCGGAAGCCGGCCCGTTCTCGGTGACGGTCAGGGCGGGCGGCCGCATGGTGCTGACGGCGTCCGTTCCGGGCGGTGACCTGTCCACCCTGGCCGTCCGGCAGGTGGTGTGCACGGCCGCCGCGTTGCCGGAGAGCCCCGCCCGGATCGCCGTCGCCGGGGCACGGGCGAGCGCCGACCCCCGCGACTGCCCGCGGTGACCGATGGCGGAGGTGCGGGTCGCTCTGGCCGAACCTGACGAAGGTCGGGAAGGGCGAGGAGAACGCCTCGAAGTTGCGGGAGCCGTTGGGCGTCGGGATGTTCAGGGTGGTCTCCCGCCCGTTGTCGGCCCGGGTGTAGAAGAACGTGCCTGTGGCGGCATGGGCCGGGACGGGGATCGATGCTGCACGTTCTGCTCGCCCGTGCGCGTGAGGAGTGAAGACGGAGGGGTATGCGCAGGTGGGGGCCGGTGTGATGGCGAACGGGGGATCCATGCTGGGGCTGCCTGAGGGGATTCGGGGGTGCCTGTTCGACATGGACGGTGTGCTGACGCGCACCGCCACCGTGCACGCCAGGGCGTGGAAGTCGATGTTCGACGACTTCCTGCGAGCCTGGAGCGACAGGACCGGGACCGCGTTCGTGCCCTTCGACGCGGGCGCCGACTACGACCGTTACGTGGACGGCAAGAAACGGGTGGACGGCGCCCGCAGCTTCCTGGACGCCCGAGGCATCGCCCTGCCCGAGGGGACGCCGGACGACCCACCCGGCACGATGACCGTGTACGGCCTGAGCAACCGCAAGAACGACCTGGTGCAGGCCATCATCGACCGGGACGGCGTGGACGTGTTCCCCGGCTCCGTCCGCTACCTGGCCGCGGTCCGGGACGCCGGGCTGCGCCGCGCGGTGGTGTCCTCCAGCGCCAACACCGAGCAGGTCCTGGCCGCCGCCGGGCTCGCCGCGCAGTTCGAGGCCCGGATCGACGGCGTCGTGGCCAGGGAGCGGCGGCTCGCGGGCAAGCCGGCTCCGGACATGTACCTGGCGGGCGCCGAGGCCGTGGGGCTGACGGCGTCCGAGGCGGCGGTGTTCGAGGACGCCCTGGCCGGAGTCGCCGCAGGCCGGGCGGGAGGGTTCGGCTTCGTCGTCGGCGTCGACCGGGCCGGGCAGGCGGACGCGTTGCGCGCCCACGGCGCCGACGTCGTGGTCACCGACCTGGCCGACCTGCTGGAGCGGGGCACGCCGTCCCGGGAGGCCGGATGATCCGGCATCCGGCGTTCGCCGTCGAGCCGTGGACGATCCGGGAGCAGCATCTCGACCTGCGGGTGCTGGCGCAGACCGAGTCGGTGTTCGCGCTGTCCAACGGCCACATCGGACTGCGCGGCAACCTGGACGAGGGCGAGCCGCACGGGGCGCCGGGCACGTACCTCAACGGGTTCTACGAGGTGCGGCCGCTGCCGTACGCGGAGGCGGGCTACGGATACCCCGAATCGGGACAGACGGTAGTGAACGTCACCAACGGCAAGGTGATCCGGTTGCTGGTCGGCGACGAGCCGTTCGACCTGCGGTACGGGACGCTGCACAGCCACGAGCGGGTCCTCGATCTGCGCGCCGGCACCCTGACGCGCACGGTGCACTGGAGCTCCCCGACAGGGAACCCGGTCCGGATCAGGTCCACCCGGCTGGTGTCCTTCACCCACCGCGCGGTCGCCGCGATCCTGTACGAGGTCGAGGCCGTCGACCGGCCGTTGCGGGTCGTCGTCCAGTCGGAGCTCGTCGCCAACGAGACCCAGACGTACGCGGGCGGCGACCCGCGTGCCGCCGCCCCGTTGCACGCGCCGCTGGTGGTGGAGGAGAACGTCCCCTGCAGCGACGGAACGGCCATCATGGTCCACCGCACCCGGGCCAGCGGCCTGCGCGTGGCCGCCGGGATGTGCCACGAGATCGACGGGCCGGACGGCACCCGGAGCGAGGCGCAGCTCAGCGACGACGTCAGCCGGATGACCGTGGCCACCCGCCTGTCGCCCGGCCGGACGCTGCGGCTGGTCAAGTTCTTCTCCTACGGATGGTCGGCGCAGCGCTCCCGGGCCGCGCTGCACGACCAGGTGGCCGCGGCGCTGGCCTCCGCCCGTCTGGACGGATGGGACGGCCTGCACGCCGACCAGCGCCGCTACCTCGACGACTTCTGGGAAGGCGCCGACGTCGAGGTGGAGGGCGACGCCGAGGTGCAGCAGGCGGTGCGTTTCGGGCTGTTCCATCTGCTGCAGTCGGCCGCCCGCCTGGAGGAGCGTGCCATCCCGGCCAAGGGCCTGACCGGCTCCGGCTACGACGGGCACGCCTTCTGGGACACCGAGATCTTCGTGCTGCCGGTGCTCACCTACACCCATCCGGCAGCCGTCGCGGACGCGCTGTCGTGGCGGCGCACCACGATCCCGCCGGCCCGCGAGCGCGCCAGACAGCTCGGCCTGCACGGCTCCGCCTTCCCCTGGCGGACCATCCACGGCGAGGAGTGCTCCGGCTACTGGCCCGCCGGAGCCGCGGCCTTCCACGTCAACGCCGACATCGCGCACGCGGCGGCCCAGTACGTGGACGCGAGCCAGGACATGTCGTTCGAACAGCAGACCGGCCTGCCGTTGCTGGTCGAGACGGCCCGGCTGTGGTGCGCCCTCGGCCACCACGACGCGGCCGGGCGCTACCGCATCGACGGTGTGACCGGCCCCGACGAGTACACCGCCGTGGTCGACGACAACGTGTACACGAACCTGATGGCCCAGCAGAACCTCCGCGCGGCGGCCGAGGCCGCGTCCCGCCATCCGGGCCCGGCGGAGCGGCTCCAGGTCACCGCCGAGGAGATCCGCCGCTGGCGGGACGCGGCGGAGGCGATGTCCGTGCCCTACGACGAGCGGCTGGGGGTCCATCCGCAGTGCGAGGGCTTCACCCGGCACGCGCCCTGGGACTTCGCGGCCACCGGGCCCGACCAGTACCCGTTGCTGCTGCACTTCCCGTACTTCGATCTCTACCGCAAGCAGGTGGTCAAGCAGGCCGACCTGGTGCTCGCCATGCATCTGCGCGGAGACGCCTTCACGCCGGAGCAGAAGTCCCGCAACTTCGCCTACTACGAGCCTCTGACCGTGCGGGACTCGTCCCTGTCGGCCTGCACCCAGGCGGTGATCGCCGCCGAGGTGGGCCATCTGGAGCTGGCCTATCGCTATCTCGGCGAGGCGGCGCTGATGGACCTGGCGGATCTGGAGAAGAACACCATGGACGGCGTCCACATGGCCTCGCTGGCCGGAGCGTGGATCGCGCTCGTCTCGGGCTTCGGCGGGATGCGCGCGGGTCAGGGACGGATCTGCTTCGCCCCGTCGCTCCCGCCCGGCATCACCCGGCTCGCCTTCCGGCTGCGCTACCGCGGCAGCCTGCTCAGCGTCGGCGTCGTCCCGGAGGCGACGGTCTACCGGCTGCTGCGGGGGCCGTCGATCACGGTGACCCACCACGGCGAGGACATCCTCCTGGACCGGACGGAGGTCACCCGGCCCAACCCGTCGCGGCCGGCGCCGGAGCAGCAGATCCACCAGCCGCCCGGCCGCGAACCGGGCCCGCGCACGGGACGGGTCTCCCCGTGACCGAAGCCGCCGCCGGAGGCTTTCAGTCGTTGCAGCGGCTCGATGACCAGGTGATGTAGCCGCTGAGCCTGCCCCAGGTCGAGACCGAACGATCGCAGAACTCCGTCCTGACGCCCACCAGGTTGGTGCGCGCGGAGTCGGAGAAGTACTGGGTGTTGCACAGGTAGCCGACCGGGCAGGCAGGGACGGCCTGCGCGGCGGCCGGGATGACGGCGAGCGTGGCGGCGGCCAGGACCGCGACGGCCAGTACGCGACGGATCATGGATCGTCCTTCCTGATTCGCATGGAAACGGGGGGGAATCAGCTACGGAATTTCGGGCCAGTCCTGGCGTACGGTGCGCACGCCCCATTCCTAGAAGGAGTAACGGTCCCTCGGCTTCATGAGCGGCTCAGCCGGTGATCGAAATGATCCGTCCCAAAGGGAGAAAACGCAAGGGGAGCGCATATCGGACCTTCTGCCGCGGCCGGGACCTGATCAGCACCCTTGGGGGCCGCGCGGAACCTGGCGACCGGCACCGTCGAGGTGCAGGTCTGGTGGTGGGCGCCGGCCACCTGGGTGTTGACCGGTGTGCTGGTCGTGGTAGCCGTCGCGGCGCAGGTCGTGCGGTCGCGCGCCGTGCCGCCGAGCCGGGAGGCGGCGATGCGCGGCGCCGTCGCGGAGTTGCGGCGGCGGGTGCGGGAGCAGTGGGAGCACGAGGCGGTGTTGCGGGGCGTCCGTCAGCCGGTGCCGTTGCGGGTGCGGTGGTCCTCGA
>NZ_JBFAOV010000055.1:0-40941 GCF_040675375.1 Nonomuraea sp. NPDC049607 | reverse complement strand
CCTGCCCTTCGGCAGGCCCGGACGGCCGTTCGGCAGCACGCCCTTCGTCTTCGGGTTCACCGCCGCGCTCGGTGTGCTGACCGCCTGGCTGCTGGTCCAGGCGCTCACCGCCAGCGCCTCGATGCTCATGCTGATCGTCGTGTCGTTGTTCCTGGCCGTCGGCCTGGACCCCGCCGTGCGGTGGCTGGAGGAGCACGGCCTGCCCCGCTGGGCCGCGATCACCGCGGTGTTCGCGGCGGTGATCGTGCTGTTCGCCGGGTTCGCCATGGCGGTCATCCCGGCGCTGTCGGAGCAGGCGGGCCAGTTCGCCGACCAGTTGCCCACCTACATCCAGCAGTTGCAGAACAACCCCCAGATCCGCGACCTGGACCAGCGCTACCAGCTCCTGGAACGGCTGCAGGCGTACCTGACCAGCGGCGACCTCGGCCGGCAGGTGTTCGGCGGGCTGCTCGGCATCGCCTCGATCGTGGTCAGCGCCGTGTTCTCCACGCTGACCGTGCTCATCCTCACCCTGTACTTCCTGGGCGCGCTGCGCTCGATCACGCGCACCGGCTACCGGCTGATCCCGCGCAGCCGCAGGGACCGGGCCCGGCTGCTCGGCGACGAGATCCTCGCCCGGGTCGGCGGCTACGTGGCCGGCAACCTGATCATCTCCCTGATCGCGGGCGTCACCACGTTCGTCTTCCTGTCGATCGCGGGCGTGCCGTACGCGCTCGCGCTGGCGATCATCGTGGCCCTCACCGACCTCATCCCGCTCATCGGCGCGTTCATCGGCGCGGGCATCGCCACGCTGGTCGCGCTGTTCGCCTCGCTCCCGGTGGCCATCGCCACGCTCATCTTCTTCATCGTCTACCAGCAGATCGAGAACTACCTGATCGCGCCCAAGGTGATGAAGTCGTCCGTGGACGTGCCGGCCGCCGCCACCATCGTGGCCGCCCTCATCGGCGGCGCCCTGCTCGGCGTGGTGGGGGCCCTGCTGGCCATCCCGGTCGCCGCCGCCGTCCAGGTGATCGTCAACCACGTGGTGCTGCCCCGTCAGGAACGTCACTGAGGACGCGGGTGTGAGCGCCTGACCTCGGGGTACCTGGGCCGGACCCGACGCCCGGCAATCTTCGTCCCCCGCCGGGCGCCCCGACCCCAGGGAGGCCGTCCATGGACGCGATCGTGCTGCTCAAAGAGGACCACAAGACAGTGGAGAAGCTGTTCAAGGAGTTCGAGAAGGCGGGCTCCGGCGCCCACAAGACCAAGCAGAAGATCGTCGCGCAGGTCATCGAGGAGCTGACCGCGCACACCTACATCGAGGAGACGATCTTCTACCCGGCCGCCCGCGCGGACACCCCGGACACCACCGACCACATCCTGGAGAGCGTCGAGGAACACCACGTCGTCGTCTGGATGCTGGCGGAGCTGAAGGACCTCGACCCGGCCGACGAGCGCTACGACGCCAAGATGACGGTGCTCATGGAGAACGTCCGCCACCACGTCGAGGAGGAGGAGAAGGAGTGGTTCCCGCAGGTGCGCGAGTCCATGGGCCGCAACCGGCTGCGGGAGCTGGGTGAGGAGATGGACAAGGCGAAGGCCGAGGCCCCCCGCGACCCCCTGAAGATCCCCAGCGCCTCCTCCTAGGCACGGCGGGATGGAACGGCTTGGAACGCCCCAACAGGTGCAGGCCGATCCATCCCGATCCAGGAGGGGACCATGACGTACCTGAGGAGAAAGGTGCCGGCGGCGGTACTGGCCGGCGCCGCCCTCGCGGCGGTCGTCGCGACGCCCGCCGCCGCGCGGACGGGCACGCTGTTCGACGGCTTCGGCCGGAACCTCGCCGAGAACGTCGCGCTCGCCGACGCCGAGTCCGACGCCCGCTCGAACGCGCTGCGTCACGGGTTCACGACGTGCCAGGTGTTCGAGTCGGTGACCTCCCAGGACGCGCGTACGCACGTGTTCTCCGCCCTGGTCACGGTGAGTTGCGAGGACGCCGCCCTGTAGGGCGTCACGGTGGGCGCGGCGCGCCGGGCAACCGGACAAGTCCGGCGCGTTTTACCGTCGTCCGACGTGGGGTTGATCTGGCACTAAGGTGTGCCGCATGAATATAACTACGGAGAGTAGCGTCATGCGTACTCTCAGACACGATGTGCCGGCATCGCTGGTGGTGTTCCTCGTCGCGGTGCCCCTCTCGCTCGGCGTGGCCCTGGCCGCGGGGGCGCCGCTGGCCGCCGGGCTCGTCGCCGCCGCCGTGGGCGGCATCGTCGCCGGGCGCCTGGGCGGCTCGGTGGTGCAGGTCAGCGGCCCGACCGCGAGCCTGACGGTGGTGATCGCCGGTCTGGTGCAGACCTACGGCTGGCGCGCCACCTGCCTGATCACGATCGTGGCCGGCGCCCTTCAGGTGGTGCTCGGCGCGTTCAAGGCGGCCCGGGCCGCGCTCGCGGTCTCGCCCGCGGTCGTGCACGGCATGCTCGCCGGGGTCGGCATCATCATCGCGCTCGCCCAGCTGCACGTCGTCCTCGGCGGCAGCCCCGAGCAGTCGCCGTGGGCCAACCTGGCCGAGCTGCCCAGCCAGATCATGGACCTGCACGGCCACAAGGTGATGGTCGGCATCCTCACCATCACGGTCCTGCTGGCCTGGAGCCGGATGCCCAAGCCCGTCCGGGCGATCCCCGCGCCGCTGGCCGCGCTGCTCGCCGCCGCCGTCACCGCCGCGGTGTTCGGCTGGAACGTCACCCGCATCGACCTGTCCGGCGCGATCACCGCGTGGGCGCCTCCGGTGCTGCCGGCCGGCGACTGGCAGCACATCGCCATGGGCGTGCTGCTGGTGGCGCTGGTGGCCGGGGCGGAGTCGCTGCTGTGCTGCGTGGCCACCGACAGCATGCACACCGGCCCCCGCTCCGACCTCGACCGCGAGCTGACCGGCCAGGGTGTGGCCAACATGGTGAGCGGCTTCCTCGGCGGGCTCCCGGTCGCCGGCGTGATCGTGCGCAGCACCACCAACATCCAGGCGGGCGCCCGCACCCGCTGGGCGGCGATCCTGCACGGCGTCTGGGTCCTGCTGTTCGCCCTCTGCCTGGGCTGGACGATCAAGCTGATCCCGATGGAGGCGCTGGCCGCGCTGCTGGTCTTCATCGGCATCAAGACCATCAGCCTCGGCCACCTCAGGAAGGTCCACGGCCACAACGAGGTGCCCGTCTACGTCATGACCATGTCGGGCGTGATCCTGGTCGGGCTCGCCGAGGGCGTCCTGGCCGGGCTGGCGCTGGCCGCGCTGCTGGCGTTGCGGCGGCTGACCCGGGTGACGGTGGACAAGCGGCAGGAACCCGGCGGGGTCATGCACGCGACGGTCTCCGGCTCGCTCACCTTCCTGGGCGTGCCCCGGCTGACCCAGGAGCTGCGCGCCATCCCGCCCGGCGTCGCCGTCGACCTCGACCTGAACATCGACTTCATGGACAACGCCGCCTTCGACGCGATCCACTCCTGGCGGCTCGACCACGAACGCCTGGGCGGAACGGTCACCATCGACGAGCTGCACGACGAGTGGTACACGATGGCGGCCAGCGGCGGACGCATGTTCCCGGCCAAGAGCCCGCCCAAGGCGCCCGGCCGCTGGTGGCTGCCGTGGACCCACCGCGGTCGTCCGCTGTCGGCCACGGCGGCGATCGAGTGCCGGCTCGCCCAGGGCGCGGACGAGTTCCACAAGCGCACGGCCCCGCTGCTGCGGCCCATCTTCACCCAGCTCGCCACCCAGCAGCGGCCCTCCCACCTGTTCATCACCTGCGCCGACTCCCGGGTCGTGCCCAGCCTGATCACCTCCAGCGGGCCCGGCGACCTGTTCACGGTCCGCAACATCGGCAACCTGGTGCCGTGCGCCGGCTCCGAGCCGCACGACGACTCGGTGGCCGCCGCCATCGAGTACGCCACCGGCGTCCTGAACGTGCACACCATCACCGTCTGCGGCCACTCCGGCTGCGGCGCGATGGCGGCGCTGCTGAAGGGCCCGGCGACCATCGAGGGCCTGCCGCAGCTCAGCCGCTGGCTCCGGCACGGCCGTCCCAGCATCGACCGGCTCGGCGAGGACGGCCACGACACCTCCGCCGAGGACGCCTCGCTCGACGCGCTGTGCCGGCTCAACATCCAGCAGCAGCTGGAGAACCTGCGGACCTACCGCAAGGTCGACGAGCAGGTCAGAGCGGGGCAGCTGACGCTGGTCGGCCTGTACTTCGAGATCGGTTCGGCGCGGGTGCACCACGTGCCGCCGCGCACCCCCGAAACCCCGGAGTCCGGCGGCCAGCTGCCGACCGAGCCCACCCCCCTGTAGGCGCGTGCCCGCCGCGCCGGTCCGCCCGGCGCGGCGGGGTCACACGACGTGGTTGCGCAGGCCCAGCTCCTCCGGATAGGGCGAGAAGTACGTCTGGTCCTGGACGTACGTGGCCGCCTCGCCCCTGGCATGGTGGCGCAGCAACGTGAGCGGCACGCTCAGCGCCACCCGGTGCGCCGCGTACGAGCCGATGACCTCGACGAGGTCGGCGCGGCGCACCGGGTCCAGCTCGTCCCCGACCATGCCGAGGCAGTGTTGCAGCACGTTGACGTTGCGCCCGATCGACGCCTTGACCGCCATCGCCTCCCGGAACGCCCTGCCGTACTCCTCGGCGAGCTCCTCGCGCGGCCGGACGCCCGCGGCGGCCACCAGGCGGCCGGTCTCGCGGTAGCCGTCGGGGGAGTGGGCCAGCAGTTGCATCTTGTGCCGGGCCTGGAAGGCGACCAGGTCGCGCGGCCGCCAGTCGCCCTCCAGCAGCTCGCGCAGCCGCGCGTGGGCGAAGATGCGCTCGACGAACGCCTCTCGCAGGACCGCGTCGTTGAGCCGGCCCTCGTCCTCGACGGGCAGCAGCGGGTGGCCCTCGATCACCGCGTCGGCGAACAGGCCCCGGTTGTTCCTGGTCACCGCGTTGTCCCCGGCGTAGAGCGGGATGCCGTGGATGCCGCAGCTCGGGCTCTTGGCCTTGAACACGTAACCGTCGGCCGCCAGGCGCGGGGAGCGTTCGGCGGCCAGGTCGTCCATGGCGGCGGTGAGGTCGCGGCGGCTCTGCCGGGTCATCAGGCGGGGGCCGGCGGGGGAACGTTCCAGACGCAGCGTCTCGCGGGGCGCGCCGAGGCCGATCTCCATCTCGGGGCAGATCGGCACCCAGTCCACGAACGGCGCCAGCTCCTGCGTCAGGAATCGGGCGCGGCTGTGCCCGCCGTTGTGCCGTACGGGCTCGCCGAGCAGGCAGCTCGACACCGCCACCCGCGGCCTGCCCCAACCGTGCGCCTCCACCATGTCCTGACAGATGCCCACCACAGGCGTCCGCACGCCACGAAGATTTGTCGCAACCAGGGCGTAGCGTTCAGGCATGACGAATGCGCACATTCCGCTTGATGGCGAGCAGTGGCAGCCCGGGGATCTCGTCGTCGACGCCGACGGCGGCCTGTTCACGCGCGCGAGTGCGCAGGACCAGGCGGACGGTGTGCCGTGGGGGCGTCCCCGGCACACCGCCCGGCACGCCGACGGGAGCACCCACGTGCCGGCGGGCGAGGCGGGGGAGCAGGTGCCCGCTCGCCCGCTGACGCTGCTGCTCCGCGACGGGCGGCCGGCGCTGCCGGTCGTACCGGCGGACGCGGCGACCGTGCTCGGCACGCAGGCCCGGCAGACCGCGGCGCTGGCCGGGGTCGGCGGCCTGTTCCTGGCCGCCACCGCCTTCGACCCGGACGGCGCCGGCGACCCGAGGGCGGCCCGGCTGCGCGCGGACCTGCTGGATCACGTGGTGGTGGTGGACGACGCGGAGGAACTGACGGCGATGTTCGGCGGCGCGGCCGACGGGCTGCTCGTCGAGCTGGCGGAATGGCACCAGCGCATCGTCGGCGAGACCGCCTGACCGGCCCCCGGCCTTCGCCGGCGAGCGCGACGGACACCCGTAGCGGGACCGTCAGCCGGTCCTGGCGCGCCGGCTGCGCGCCAGGACGGGGATCACCACCGTCGCCGGGACGAGGTGGAGCCCGAGGAGGGCGGTGACGGTGGCGGTGTCCGCCCCGGACAGGAGGGGACCAGCGAGATCGCGGTCAGCGACCCCGCCGTCCACCGGAACCGCCCGGCCTGCGACGCCTTCGGTGTCGTTCCCGGTGTTCATGGCGTTCCTCCGTCGTTCGATGACGTGCCGTCCGCGGGCAGGCGCTCCGGCAGGCCGAGCCGCGGGAACTGGTCGTCGTGGAAGATGACGACCTCGGTGATCGCTCCGCCGGTGACGCGCAGGACGTCGATCGTCAGCGGCAGGTACGCGCCCTCCGCCTGCCGCCAGAGGTGGAAGGCGACGGCGGGTTGCCGGTTCACGGCCGTGGGGACGGCGCGCAGGCCCCTCAGGTCCACGAAACCGCTCTCGACCCAGTCGCTCACCACCATGTCGCGGCCGACGCACAGACCCGGCGTGGGCGGCATCGAGCAGCGGACGTCGTCCCGCAGCAGCGCGGTGAGCCCGCGGGCGCGGCGCGAGGTGCTGGACCGCGACCAGGTAGGCCAGCTCGATCGTCTCCGCGCGACCGCGACGGTCTCGGGCTCGTCCGCGTCGCCCGCGGGCAGCCGGTCCGGGTAGGGCTGCAACCACAGCACCTCGCCGCCGGGCACGCAGGAACGTCTCCTGGACGGTGTCCTCGGCGTCCTCGAACGACCCGAGCATGCGGTAGCAGTGCACGTGCAGCTCCCGCCGGTGCCGCTCCGCCATCCCCGAGAACGAGAGCTCGTCGACCCCGTCCAGCCGCGTGTCCGTACTCATCACCGGGGCGGCGCCGGGGGCAACTGGGACACCGGGTGCAGTACGGGCCTCAGTTTGCGCCGCACCAGCCGGCGGATGGTCCACACATGCCTCAGTCGCGGCACGGTCGGCGGGAACGGGGTGAACCGCGGACGCCACGCGTGGTCGAAGGACAGGATTCCCTGGAGCGGGAAGTCCCAGCGGAGGCCCTTGGCGTGCGGGTCGGGCGGCGGGATGTCCGGCAGCAGCGGTAGGGGAGGCCAGTCGACGTCCGGCTCGGCGGACGACCTCGTCGCGTACTCCTGGGCGGCGCTCTCCCGGAAGGCGTGGTAGATCTCGTCGTCATAGACGAGCAGCAGCAGCCGGGCGGGCGTGGTGGTGCGGAGCGCCTCGGTGAACTCCCACATCGTCCCGGGACCGGGGGCCGCTGTCATGATCACCGCGTGCGCGCCCCGGATCAGCCCGCTCACCGTGCGCTGCCAGTCGTCGACCGGCAGATATCCGCGTTCGGCCCCCAGCTCCGGCAGGCGTTCGCCGGGTTGCCCGATCGCGACGACGCGACCCAGCCCGCGGAACTGACGCACCAGGAACTCCTCCTGCGTCCCGGGCAGCTCGAAGGGCGAACGGGTGGTCCAGCCCGGAGCCTGGTCCGGGGGCAGGGCCATCGCGGGGTCGACGGCGAAGGGGCGCAGATAGAGCAGATACCGCTTCCCGGCGAGCTCCTCGAACGACGGGATGATCCGGTGGCGGTGCCGCCTTCCCCGTTTCAGGAGATCGACGCTGACACCGTAGAGCAGCATCGGAGGCACCACGATCGCGACCGCGATCAGCGGCGGCGCCCACAAGGGAAGATCCGCGTTGGACACCAGCTCCTTGTACAGCGAGCTGCCGACGAGGGGCACCGACAATGCCAGGGCGCCCAGTGTCCATCCCAGAACGGTCAACACCCGTCCTCGGGCGGGGCTTTGAACGGCCCGGCCGTCAATGTGGCCGCCGTCGTCACGTGGTCGTCTGAGGGGGCCGATGGCGGTCGCCAGAAGGTTGTTGACGGTGGCGATGACGATGATCAGCCAGGGAATGTGAAAGTCATGGGAAATGCTGAACTTGGTGGCGATGACCGACACGCCGGCTGCCGTGATCGTGACCAGCGTCGCGACATGGACAAACGTCTCGGGCCTGCTCGGGCGTTCGGTGAGCAGAATGTTGATGGCCGCGCCGAGTACCCCCGCCGCCAGAATGGGAAAGAGCATCTCGGCGACCACGTCGCCGACGAAGAGCGCCAATTGAATGAACGGGGTGTCCAGGTCGTCGCGGATCGCGATGTAGGAAAGTGTGGCGAACTGCCGGCGTTCCTGCGCGTAGCTCACCATTGCCACCCACACGGCCGCGAACACCGTGGCGACCAGGCACATCCTGATCACCAGGGTGTTCGCCGCGGCCATGGGTGAGTCGGAATTCCGGCCGTGACGAACGTCATGCATTGTTGCGACCGCCTGGATGAGCGCGGCGGCAACGGCGGTCCACGTGACGGCACCGGAAACGGGGGACACCCGCCCATGGTCGCACAGCAAGAATGTCGCCGGCCTGAACTTGAGAATGGCGCAGACCCGCATACTCGAATGGAGACTGCCGCCGGCCTGGAATGGCGCAGTACGCCGTCCCCGGTCAGGACGCGGGCCGGGCGAGCGCATAACCGAGCATCGGCCACACCTCGCCCTTGACCTCCTGCGTCTCGTCCCGCCGTGGATCACGACGGAACCCCGTGCGCGATGCCACCAGCCGCGAGGCGACGTTGTCGCGATGAGCACGCAGCCACAGCTCGCCCAGGCCGACGTTCCGGAAGGCCCAGGCGCTGAACAGGGCCACGGCCCTGGTCGCCACCCCGCGCCCGCGCGCCTCGGCGGCCACCCAGTAGGAGATCTCACCGAACCGGCCGTCATGCCGCAGCGCGATGTTGCCCAGCCGCCGCCCGGTGACCGAGTCGCAGACGAGGAAGCCCTCGCCGGCCTCTGACTCGCGCAGCCGGACGATCGCGGCCAGCACCTGCGCGGCGTCCAGGGTCGGCGAGTCGGTCGTGAACCGCTGGATGAGCGGGTCGCGCACGCTCTCGGCGTACCAGCCGGCGTCCTCGTCGGTCCACGCGCGGAGCCGTACCACCCCGTCGTCCAGTTCGTGATCGTGCATGGCCGAACCCTGCCAGAGGAGCTCGCGTCCGGCGAGGCAGGGGACGTCGCGCTAGGCGTTCAGGGTGGCCACGACCTGGTCGTAGTCGCCGCGCGCCTCGCCGTACCGCAGGAACTTCACCCGCTCGACCTGGATCTCCTTCGCGTCCGGCCGGGTCTCCAGCAGCTCCATGACCTCTGCCACGAACTCCTCCAGAGGCATCGCGTGCTCGACGAACTCCTCGCCGGGCAGCAGCGCGGTGCGCACGGCCGGCGGTTCGAGCTCCACGATCTTCACCGACGTGTCGGCCAGTTGCAGCCGGATCGACTCGCTGAGCATGTGGACGGCCGCCTTCGAGGCGTTGTAGCTCGGCGTGATCCTCAGCGGCGCGAACGCCAGCCCCGAGGAGACGGTGACGATCGTCGCGTCCGGCCGGGACCGCAGGTGCTCGATGAACGCGGCGATGAGCCGGATCGGGCCCAGCACGTTGGTCGTCACGGTCTCCTCGGCCGTGGCGAGGAACGTCGCGGGGTCGTGCCAGTCCTCGACGCGCATGATCCCCGCCATCGTGACCAGCACGTTGAGATCGGGGTGCCTGGCCAGGACCTCCTTCGCGGCCGACTCGACGCTCGCGGCGTCCGCGGTGTCGATCCGCACGGTGTCGAGGCCCGGGTGCTCGGCCGCGATCCGCTCCAGCAGGTCGGCGCGCCGCCCGCCGACGATGACGGTGTTCCCCCTGGCATGCAGCGCGAGGGCGAGGGCGAGCCCGATCCCGCTCGTGGAACCGGGGATGAAGACGGTGTTGCCTGAGATGTTCATGCCGTCCAGGTTCCCCCTCCGGGCGCAGCGGGTGCAGAGAGCGCTCATCGGGGGATCGGCGATCCCTGGCTGACGGTCATCAGCCCTGGTGAGGCGGCACGATACTGGGAGGCATGGACCGCGCATCGCTCGCCGACTTCCTCCGACGCCGCCGCGAGTCGCTGCAGCCCGAGGACGTCGGACTGCCCACGGGTGCCCGCCGCCGCGCCCCGGGGCTGCGGCGCGAGGAGGTCGCCGCCCTCGCCATGATGTCGACCGACTACTACACCCGGCTCGAACAGCGGCGCGGCCCGCAGCCCAGCCTCCAGATGCTCGCCGCGCTGGCCCGCGCGCTGCGGCTGACCACCGACGAGCGCGACTACCTGTTCCGGGTGGCGGGCCAGAACGCCCCGGCCGCCGTCACGGCGGCCACGCACGTCGCCCCCGCGCTGCTGCGCGTCCTCGACCGGCTCAGCGACACCCCCGCGCTCATCATGTCCAACCTGTGCGAGACGCTCGTGCAGAACCGCATGGCCGAGGCGCTGTTCGGCGACAGGTCCGCCCACACCGGGCTTGCCAGGAGCGACATCTACCGCTGGTTCACCGACCCCGGCGAGCGGCTCGTCTACCCCGAGGACGACCGCGACCGGCAGAGCCGCGCCCTGGTCGCGAACCTGCGGGCCGCGTACGGCACGATGGGGCCGCGCTCGCGGGCCGGCGAGCTCGTGCGGACGCTGTGCAAGGCGAGCACGGAGTTCGTCGCGCTGTGGGACCGGCACGAGGTCGCCGCCCGCTTCGCGGACCACAAGATCATCGTCCATCCCCGGCTCGGGCCGATCGAGCTCGACTGCCAGGCACTGTTCACCGAGGATCAGTCACAGGCGCTCCTGGTGCTCACCGCTCCGCCGCGCACCGAGGCCCGCGAGAAGCTGGAACTCCTCGCGGTGCTGGGCTACGAACGTTTCCCCACCGACGTGCCGGGCTGACCGCTGCCGACCCTGGCGGACGATGCCGTACTTGCCGTTGCAGGGCCACGTGCCGGACTTGGCGATCCTCTCGCGCTGTGCTCGCCTGAGCCGTGCCGGCCTGGATACGCGCGGCGGGGGGCGGCCGTCAGCAGGGCCAGGCCGGCGGCGGTGGTGGCCAGGGCGAGGGCGGCCGCCGGGGCACCCCGATGGGGACGAACCGCCTTTCCCTGGTACGGAAGCGGCGTCACCTGCCCGACGTCCGTTCCGCGACCCCCCAGAACCACTCGATCTTGGCCGCGTGCCTGCGCTCCTCGATCCATTCGCCGAAGATCCGGCGCTCGACGAGGTCGCGGACCGTCCCGTCGAGCACGGCCGGCTCCACCGCCAGGACCTTGACCAGCAGGTGCCCGCCCTCCACGGGGAACGGCCCGGCGACCGTCCCGGGAGGCGCCCCGAAGATCCGCTCGGCCGTCTCCGCGTCGAGGTCGCCCCGGCGGAGGGTGGCGAACACCTCGCCCGGCCGGGCGCTGCCGTCGGCGAAGGCCCGCTCGACCATCTGGAGGAACGCGGCCGCGTCGGGCACGGCCGGTACGTCGGCGAACACCACGCGCGCGACCCGGACGACGTCGAACTCCCCGCCGTGTTCGGCGAACCAGTCCTCCACCCGTCCCGCGGCCACCCGCGAGCGCAGCGCGGCGACGGCGGCCTCGACCGCGACCAGCTCCTCCAGCTCCCGGTGGGAGATGCGGTTGCGGTCCATCCAGGCCCGGGTCGCCGCCCCGGTCAGCAGGCCGCGTGCGCGGCGGAAGGCGTCCATCGCCTGCTGCAGCGCGGCGTCGCTCAGCGGTTCCCGCGCCTCCGCCAGCTCCTCGCGTACGAGGCTGTCGGCGATGAGCCGGTCGGCCAGCGCGGACTCGTCCCAGATGAAGTCCAGGCAGGCGATCGCCCTGGCCACGGGGGTCTCGATGCCGTTGACCCGGAGCAGCAGGTGCTCGCCCGCGCGGTGCACGCCGCGCAACGGCCACGGCAGGGCCCGGTCGGAGCACCAGGACAGCGAGATCGTGGCGCCGTCGCCGTCCTTGATGAGCAGGGCGTGGTGCAGTGACCCGTCGAACTCCTCGCGCTGGGCGACCAGTCGCGTCCGGGTGTGCGGGTACGCCGCGCGGAACCCCTCCAGGCCGCCCTCGGGCGCGCCCGAGCTGAGCAGGCCCACCGCGTCGGCGAGCATCGGCCCGTACGTCATCGCCGCACTCCGTTCTTGAGCAGTTCGCCGATCGCCGTGCTGATCGGCAGCCCGGTCGCGTCCTCGATCCACAGGAACTGGCCGTTCGGGTTGATCTCCAGGAAGACGTGGCGGCCGTCCGGCGTGAGGATCAGGTCGATCGCGCCGTACGTCAGGCCGAGCCGCTCGACCAGCTCCAGGCAGCGTCCGGCGACGTCGCCGGACAGGTCGTGCGGCAGGACGGGGGTGGCCCCGGGGTCGTAGTGCCGCCAGTCGTAGCGGGTGTGGTTGCTGACCTGGGAGTGGATCTCCGCGGCGAAGAGCTCGCCGCCCACCACCGTCACCCGCACCTCGACCCGCTTGGGAACGTACGCCTGGACGATGACCGGGCACAGGCGCAGGGCGTCGGCGTGACCGAGGTCGGCCGGGGTCACGGGCGCCGCGAACCGCCCGAACCGCTCACCGCCCGCCTCCGGCTGATTGCCGTGCACGGGCTTGGTGATCACCCGGCCCTCGTGCCGGTCGTAGAAGTCGAGGAAGCAGTCGGGATCGTTGGTGATCAGCGTCGCGGGCAGGTCGAAGCCCAGCCGCCTGGCCACCTCCAGCTGGTACGGCTTGCGCCCCGCACGGTCGATGACCGGCCTGGAGGCCGGGACCTTGAGGCACCCCAGGCCGTCCCACAGGCTCTCGGCCAGGACGCGGCACTCCTCCTCGACGTGGTCGCGGGCGACGGTCCGAGGATGGGCCACCGGGTTGCCCGGGCGGCGGTACCAGATCGCGGTCAGCTCGTCGAGGACGAGACGTCGTCCGTCCTGGACGAGGGCGCGGACGGTCGAGCCGTCTCCCGGATGGCCGATCTGCAAGGTGGCGTCGGCGGGGAAGCGCGCGGGGTCGAAGACGGTGACGTCCGCCGCGGCGAGCGTGCCCACGACGCGCTCGGCGTGCTCGTCTCCGTCGCAGGTCAGTACGAGGATCATCAGCGTGGTTCCGGTCGGGGGCGCGACCCGGGCCGCGCCCCCGCGGCGTACTAGTTGCTGTCGCCGGAGGTGTGCGAGTGGCCGCCGTGGATCACGATGACCTGGCTCTTGGCGCCGCCGCTCACCTGGAGCAGCTGGCCCTCGTCGAGCTCAGCGCCGTACGCGGCGATGTCGTCGATGCTGGTACGCGTCTTCCCCATGATCATTCCCGCCCTTTTGTCTGCATGGGGAGCCGAATGCGCCCCATCGCGTGGAACACGGTAGGGAGGCGGCGTCCGGGGCGTCGTCCGCCGGATGGATGATCAGCCGTCATCCTGCGGGCGGAGCACTGTCCGCGGTCTGCCATGATCATCTTTTGGACGGGTCGGGCCCGTCCGGGGGAGGAGCGGGTCGATGGCGTTCACGACGCAGAGGTACGCGACCGTCCGCGGGCTGCGTCTGGCCTGGCTGGACGCGGGTGAGGGGCGGCCCTCGGGGGACGGGGTGGTGCTGGCGCTGCACGGGCATTTCGGGCGGGCGCGCATGTTCGCGTCCCTGGCCGGCGCGCTGGCCCCGCGCTACCGCGTGATCGCCCTGGAACAGCGCGGGCACGGGCACTCCGCCCGCGGCGACGGCGATTTCGAGCCGGACGCGTACGTGGCCGACGCCGCCGCGTTCCTGCGCGGTCTCGGCCTGGGGCCGGTGGTCGTGCTGGGCCACTCCATGGGCGGCGTGGTCGCGTTCCGGCTGGCCGCCCGGCACCCGGAGCTGGTCCGGGCGCTGGTCGTGGAGGAGGGCGGGGCGGACAACCGTCCGCCGGAGGTGCCGCATCCCGTGCTGGACGTGAGCGGGTGGCCCCGCCGCGCCGCCACCCTGGACGAGCTGCGCCGCGCCATCGAGGCGCGCGGCATTCCCGACGCCGGCTACTTCCTGGACAGCGCCGTCGAGCGCGGCGACGGGTGGGAGCTGCTGTTCGACCACGACGACATGATGGCCTCGCAGCGGGCGCTGGTGGGCGACTGGTGGGCCGACTGGCTCGGCTCGGACTGCCCGGCGCTGCTCGTCCACGGGCTGGACAGCTTCGTCCTGCCCACGGCCCTGGCCAGGCGGATGGCCGCGCGTCGGCCCGGCACCGTGCTGCGCGAGTTCGCGGGTTGCGGTCACTGGGTGCACGACGACGATCCCGTGGGGTTCACCGAGGTCGTCCGCGAGTTCCTGGACGGCCTGTGAGACGCGTTCAGGCAGACTCCTTCGCCATGCGGCGCAAGCACCGCAGCCGACGGCCGAACGCGACCGCCCCGAGCGCGCAGCAGACGAGGGAGAAGATCGCCAGCAGCGGCAGCAGCCAGACGGTGACGATCCAGTACTGGATGTCGAACGGCCCCCAGACCAGCGCCGGCAACAGCGCGCCCAGCACCGTCACCACGGCGAGGGGCAGCAGCCGCGGAACCAGCCGCGGCCGGCGCGCCGCACGGCGTCGCGCGGCCCAGCGGCGCGCCCGGACGGTCGCGGTGACCAGCAGCGCGGTCATCCCCACAGTGAGCCCGAGCAGGACCGCGTTCACGACGGTGAGCGGGTTGCTCATCGGCGTCGCCGGCGCCCCGAGCCGCTCGGCGAGGAGGTTGGCCGAGAGCAGGCCGGGGTCGCCGCCGCTGTTGGTCAGGACGAGCGCGGCCACGCCGGTCCCGGGCGAGAAGACCATGTCCCCGGTCCACGTCGCCAGCGTCCCGCCGTGGCCGACCAGCGACGGCGGACCGCCCGCCGTGACGGGACGGGACCGCCAGCCCAGGGCGTAGCCGCCGGCCTTCGGCCGGCCGGTGTGCAGCTCGGCCAGCGAGCCGGCACTCAGCAGGCCCGCCCCGAAGGTCCCCTGGTTGAACCGCAGCCACCGCACCATGTCGTCCAGCGTCGAGACCACCCCGCCGTTGCCGAAGCACATCCCCGGCATCTCCGGCGCCGCGACGGCGACCCCGAGAACGACCTCGTACCCGGACGGCAGGCCCTCGGCGCGATCGGAACAGCCCGGCGTCGAGCTGGTGGCGGTCATGCCCAGCGGCGTGAACAGCTCGGCGCGGAGGAAGGCGTCGAAGGACGTCCCCGACAGCAGTTCGACGATCCTCGCCGCGATCGAGTAGTTGGTGTTGTGGTACTCCCAGCGGGTGCCCGGATCGGCGGCCAGGGCCTTGTCGGCCAGCCCGGCCACGATCTCCCGCGCGTCGCGCGCGGGCGGGAACACGTACTCGTCGTCGGTGCTGTTCGACAGGCCCGAGGTGTGGCTGAGGGCCTGGCGCACGGTGATCCGGGTGAAGCGCGGGTCGGCCATCCTGAAGCCGGGCAGGACCTTGACGACCGGGTCGTCCAGGGAGAGGCGGCCGCGGTCGACCAGCAGCATGACCGCCGCCGCCGTCATCGACTTGCTCATCGACGCGATCCGGAACCGGGTCCGCGACGTCACCGCCTCGCCGTCCCCGTCCCGGCCGCGGACGATCGTCTCGACCGACGACCCGTCGATCACGGCCGCCGCGACGCCCGGCGTGCCGTAGACGGAACGGTAGTCGTCGACGAGCCGATCGCCGGCGGCGTGCGCCGGTGCCGTCCAGCCGAGCAGGACGGCGGTGAGAACGAGGAGGGAGGCCACCCGGGACAGGCGCGGCAGACGTGGAAAAAGCACGACGTCGAACCTAGGCCGGGCGTCCTCGGGCGACATCACACCAAAGGGTGAGGCGGCGCCACTCGATGGGATGGAATCCGGCCGGCCAGGTCGTCGCGCGCCACGAGCCCGTTCTCGTAGGCGTGGATCACCACGTGCACGCGGTCGCGCAGGCCCAGCTTCTGCAGGATGGCCCGGACGTGCGACTTCACCGTGTTCTCGCTCAGCACCAGCTCCGCGCGGATCTCGGCGTTGGACCTGCCGCGGGCGAGCAGGCCGAAGACCTCGACCTCGCGCGGGGTGAGGCCGTCCAGGGCCGCCGTCCGCCGCGTCGGCACCTGACGGACGAGATCGAGGATCGTCGCGGCCACGCCCGGAGCCAGCGCCGACGTGCCGGCGGCGACGTCGCACACGGCCTGGGCCAGCGCGGCGGGCCGGACGTCCTTGGTCAGGTAGCCGCTCGCACCCGCCCGGATGGCGGCCACGACCAGTTCGTCGTCGTCGAACGTCGTCAGCATGAGCACCCGGGTCGCCGGCGCGATCCGGACGATCTCCGCCGTGGCGGCGACCCCGTCCATGCGCGGCATGCGGATGTCCATCAGCACCACGTCGAGGCGGTGCCGCCGGACGACCTCGACGGCGTCGCCGCCGTCGCCGACGTCGTGGGTGACCTCGATGCGCTCGTCGGCCGACAACACCGTGCGGAGCGAGGCCCGCAGCAGCTCCTGATCGTCGACGAGCATGACGTGGATGCCGGTCACGCGCCCTCCTTCGTGGGGAGCCGCGCCCGCAGCACCCATCCGTCGTCCCCGTCGTCGATCGACAGGGTGCCGCCCGCCGTACGCACCCGTTCCTCGATCCCCATCAGGCCGGTTCCCGTGCTGCCGGCGTCGCGCGGCGCCTTGCCGCCGTCGTCGCGCACCTCCACGACCACCTCGGACGGGCTCCAGCACAGGCGGGCGGCCACCTCGACGGGGGGTTCGAGGTGGCGCAGCGCGTTGGTGATGCCCTCCTGCACGGTCCGGACCACCGCGACCTCGGCGCTCAGGCTCAGCGGCCGCCGCTCGCCCACCTCGGCGTACGTCACCGCGTGGAGCGGGCTCGCCGCCGACGCCACGAGGCCGGGGAGGGCGTCGAGCGAGATCGGGACCGCCGCGGGCCGGGAGGCGGCGCGCGGCGCCGCGGTGGCCGGGCCCAGGGTGGCCAGCATCGCGCGCAGACCTTGGTGGGCGTCCCGGCCGGCCTCGGCGATGTCGCCGAGTTCGCGGCGGGTCGCCGGATCCGCCGTCGTCACCGCCGCTGCCTCGATCCGGGCCACCATGACGGTGACCGTGTGGGCGATCACGTCGTGCAGGTCGCGGCGGATGCCGGCCCGTTCGGTCGCGACCGCCGCGGCCAGCCGTTCGCCCTCGGCTCGCCGGTCGGCCTCGTGCCTGCGATGTACCAGCAGGGCGGCGAGCCACACCCCACCGACCACGAGCATCAGCAGCCCGCCTTCGACCAGGCGGGTCCACACAGGGGTGTCAGGCGGCAGCCGGGCCCACGCCACCACCTCCGTGAGGACGATCCCGAGCACGGCGACGGCCAGCGCGACCACCGACGACCTGACCGGGACCAGGCCGGTCAGCCGCCACAACGCGAAGGGGAAGCAGACGGCCGAGGGCAGCAGGCTCGGCGACCAGCTCAGGGCGGGCGTCAGCACCAGGACGAGCATCGCCAGCGCGCCGATCGTGTACCCCGGCCACGGCCGTCGACGGACCACCGCCGCTCCCGCGTGGAGCAGGACGACCGCGCCCGCCGCGGCGGCGACCTGCCACAAATCCGCCCCGAGGTGCCGCACAGCCGCCAGGACGAGCACCGTCAGCAGGGCCAGGACCGCGTGCGCCGCCACCGTCGTCGCCGGCCACGTGCTCCGGCGCGGGGAGGCTGTCACGGTCGTCGCCTTCCGGTGGGGGCTCGTGGCGGGGAGCCGTACCCGGCTCGACGTGCCACAGAATAACCAGCAACATCCGCCCCCACCGACTCCGGCACCCCCGCGGCTCCTCGGCCACGGACCCCTGGTTCGTGGCCGGATTGGGGGAGTTCTTCGGATCGGGGCGGTCCTGCTACCCTGATCGCCGTTCGGGCCGGAAGGCGGGGCCGGGACGAGCGTGTGGCCTGGGAGGAACCCCGGCCGCCGTGAGCCGCTCGACCCACGCCGCCATGGAGTCGGGGGGCGACTGAGGATGAGCGCGGAAGAGGACTTCAAGCAGGTCGGCGCCGAGCTGGCCGACCTGGGCGTGCTGATCTCCAGGATGATGGGCAGGCCCGCCCTCAAGGACCAGGCGGGCAAGGTGTTCGCGAGCCTGCAGCGTGACGGCGCGATGGTGTTCCGGCTGGTCAGGGACACCCCCGAGCACGCGTCCGCGCTTGAGCTGCCCGGCGCGTGCCTGTTCGACCCCTCAGGACAGGGCAGAGTGGTCAAGGACTGGGTCGTCGTGCCCCACTCCTCGGCCGAGCAGTGGACGGACCTGGCCGAGGCCGCCCTCAGCCGCCCCCGCTGACCCTCCGCCCCGCTGACCACCCTTCCCGCCGGTCGGCGGGCGCGAGCACGCCTGCTCCCCGGTGCGGCGGCGGCGCAGGTCGGCTTGCTCGAGTGCGGGTGGTACGTAGGCGATGTCGAGCGTGCCCGGGTTCACCCCGGGCGGGACCACCTTGTCGATCTGGTCGAGGGTGTCGTCGTCGAGGGTGGTGCCGGCGCCGGCGAGCAGGTCGCCGAGCTGCGCCATGGTGCGGGGCCCGATGATCGCCGAGGTGACCGCGGGATGGCTGATGACGAAGGCCAGGGCCAGATGGGTGAGCGACAGACCGGCCTGCTCGGCGATCGGGACGAGTTCTGCGACGGCATCGTGGTTGCGCTTGTCGGTCATGTGCTTGGGCACCCAGTGCATGCGGGCGCTCGAGACTTGTTCGTTGCCGCCCTTGCGGTAGCGGCCGGTGAGCAGACCCGAAGCCAGCGGGCTCCAGACCAGCGTGCCCAGCCCGTAACGCTCGCAGACCGGGAGGACGTCGCGCTCGATACCGCGGTTCAGGATCGAGTACGGCGGCTGTTCGGTGCGGAAGCGGGCCAGCCCGCGCCGTTCGGAAACCCATTGGGCCTCGACGATCTCCGCGGCCGGCAGGCTGGAATGGCCGATCGCGCGTACCTTGCCCGCCTGCATCAGGTCGGTCAGGGCGGCGAGGGTTTCCTCGATATCGGTGCCGGGCTCGGGGTGGTGGACCTGGTAGAGGTCGATGTGGTCGACGCCGAGACGCCGCAGCGAGTTCTCGACCGCGGTGACGATCCAGCGGCGGGAGCTGCCGCGATGGTTGGGGTCGGTGCCCATGGGGCCGTTGACCTTGGTGGCGAGCACCACGTCGTCGCGTCGGCCGCGCAGCGCCCTGCCCACGATCCGTTCGGTTTCGCCGTCACCGCCGTAGACGTCGGCGGTGTCGATGAAGTTGATGCCGGCGTCGAGGGCCCGGTGGATGATGGCGACGCAGTCGTCGGGGTCGGGGTTGCCGAACGGGCCGAACATCATGGTGCCGAGGCAGTAGGGACTGACCTGGATGCCGGTACGGCCCAGGGGGCGAGTGCGCATGATCTGTTCCTTCCAAAGGCGGCGGTCCGGGTGGTCCGAGGCGGCCGGGGCGGGCCGCCTCGGACCGGATGAGTGCGTCGGTGGTCAGCCGGCGTGCGGGGCGGCGACGTCGAGGATCCAGGTGACGCCGAAGCGGTCGGTCAGCATCCCGAAGCCCGGGGCCCACTGCGACGGGCCGTACTTCTCGATGATGTCGGCGCCGTCGGTGAGCTTGTCCCACAGCGCCCCGACTTCCTCGGTGGTTTCGCCGCGGACGGACACGAAGAACCGCTCGCCGGTCAGCGTCATGCCGTGCTCGCGAGTGGTGGCGGCGGGCGCGGCGGCGGCCGGTGCCTGGCTGGGCACGTCGTAGGCCATGATGCTGAAGCCGTTGTCGGCCGTGACCTGGCCGAAGACGATCTTGTCGGCGTCTGGCAGTTCCTTCGGCATGCCGAAGTCGCCGTACGCGATGGTGGTGAGGTGGCCGCCGAACACGGTCTGGTAGAACTCCAGCGCTGCGCGAGCGTCGCCGCGGAAGTTCAGGTGGGTGGTGGTGGAGATGGCCATGCCGGTGACTCCTTATTGATTCTCCGGGCGCGGTACGCCCGATATCGGCTGGTAAGTCTCGTTGGCGTCGGGCGACCGAATCGGCGAGTCCCCACGGTGCTGCTGGTCTCAGATGGCCGGCGGAATGGCGCTGACGATCAGGCTGCCGACGATGAGGCCGAGCAGCGGCGCATCGCCGTAGGTGGCGGCGAACCAGACGCCGCCGAGCAGGCTCAAGGCGATGAAGCGAGCAGGATCCCGAACCCGTTCAGGTCGCCCAGAACATCGGACATGGTGCTGACTCCGTCAGTGTTGAAGGGGGCCGTCCGGGGCGCGGGGCTGACCGGCTCGATACGAAGGTTCGCAGGGGTGGGTGACAGGATGTGGCACCTACTCCCGGCAGAATGAGGTTCATGCAGAAAACTTCTGCCCGCCTGCTGGCTCTGCTGTCGCTGCTGCAGACCCGCCGGGACTGGCCCGGCACGGTGCTGGCCGATCGCCTGGACATCAGCCTGCGCACTGTGCGCCGCGATGTCGACCGGCTCCGCGAGCTCGGCTACCCCATCGCAGCCGTCAAAGGCCCTGACGGCGGCTACCGGCTCAGCGCCGGCACCGAACTACCCCCGCTGCTGTTCGACGACGAGCAGGCCGTCGCCCTCACCATCGCCTTGCAGATCGTCGCCACCAACCCCGGCAACGGCCTCGCCGAACCCGCCGAACGGGCACTGAACACCATCCGGCAGATCATGCCCTCCCGACTCCGGCACCGCATCGACGCGCTGCGCGTCACCGCCGTTGAACGACCTGTCACCCGGCCGGCCACCCCGGTCGACGGCGACGTGCTCCTGACCATCAGCGCCGCCGTCCACGCCCACGAGATCCTGCGCTTCGACTACGGCGCCGAGGTCACGGACAAACCCCCGCGCCGCGTCGAACCCCACCACGTCATCACCTGGGACGGGCGCTGGTACCTCATCGCCTGGGACCTCGACCGCGACGACTGGCGCACCTTCCGCGCCGACCGGATCACTCCGCGCACCCCCAACGGGCCCCGGTTCACTCCACGCGTACTGCCCGGAGGAGACGCCGCCACCTTCGTCACCAGCACGTTCCGCGGCTCTGGCGACGCCTCGGGCGACTGGCCCTGCCAAGGCACGGTGATCCTCGACCTGCCCGCCGCCACCGTGGCCCTCTACACCCGCGAGGGAATCGTCGAGGAGACCAGCCCCCACCGCTGCCGGCTCACCCTCGGATCCTGGTCCTGGCCCAGCCTCGCCGCCGCCATCGCCCGCTTCGACGCCGACATCGACGTCATCGGCCCCGACGAACTCACCGACGCCTTCGAACACCTGGCCCGCCGATTCACCAGAACCGCAACCGGCCACGGCATCGCATCACCGACATCGTGAGTTGCCACGCCTACGAAAGACCTCGCCGAAATCGCCGATGTTCCGCGAACTGCTCACCTACGCGCGGCCGCGCGACACCGTGCACATCTCCGAGATGCGGTCATGGCGTGCAGGTGCGGATGCCGGTCGAGCCGTCGACCCGATGGATCTTGACCCGGACGGAGCCCAGGGCGGCGCGCGCCGTCGTGCTGACCGTGTCGGCCACCGTGCACACCAGTTGCCGTTCGGCGGTACGGTCGATGCCCCAGCCGAAGGACAGCCGGACGTCCACCGGCCCGCGCGGGCCGATGCGGACGGGCGGGAGCGGAGCGCCCGGTGGGACGAAGCTCACCAGGCCACGCGCGCGTTCGGCCGCGTCCGGGCCCTGCACCAGCGCTTCGAGCGCGGCGTGCAGCGTGTCGGTGCCCCGGTGGAGGCGTGACACCCGTTCCAGTCCGAGCGCGGAGGAGAAGTACACGTGCACGGTGGCAGACCGGCTGGTCGCGCCCTCCAGCGCGGTGGCCGCGGGACCGGCGGGCGTCGGACCGGTGTCAGTGATCGCGCAGGCCGCCGTCAGCGTCACTGCCAGCAGAACCGGTGCCAGGAGGCGGCTCACGGCCCGTTCCAGGGCAGGGTGAGGGTGAAGACCGCTCCGCCGTCCGGGGCGTTGGCGGCGCTCAGCGTGCCGCCGTGCAGGCGGGCGTTCTCGTAGGCGATGGCCAGGCCGAGACCGCTGCCCTCGCTGCGGGTACGAGCGGCGTCGCCCTTGGTGAACCGGTCGAAGACGTAGGGCAGCAGGCCGGCGGCGATGCCCGGTCCGTCGTCGGTCACGGTGAGGGCGACGCCGCCGGGGACCGCCCGGGCCCGCAGCCGTACCGTGGCCGCAGGTCCGCCGTGGCGCAGTGCGTTGCCGACGAGGTTGGCCAGGATCACGTCCATGCGGCGGGGGTCGAGCCGCACGCGCAGCCCCTCCGGGACGTCCACGGGGACGCGGGCCTGCCAGTGCCGCAGCGCGAGCGTCTTGCGCACCAGCTGTGCCAGGTCGACCTCGTCGAGGGTGAGGACGGCGGCCCCGGCGTCGAACCGCGACACCTCCATCAGGTCGTCCACGAGCCGGGCGAGCCTGCGCGTCTCGTCGGCGACCAGCCCCACGGCCTCGGCGGTCTCGGGCGGCATCCGGCCCGCCGCGACGTCCTCGTCCAGCAGGCCGGTCACGGCGGTCATCGCGGCCAGCGGCGTGCGCAGCTCGTGGGAGACGTCGGCGGCGAACCGGCGGGCACGGGACTCCATGTCGCGCAGGACGGCCGTGTCGCGTTGCAGGGTCGCGGCCATGGTGTTGAAGGTGCGGCCGAGATCGGCCAGTTCGTCGTCGCCGGTGACGGTGATCCGGGTGTCCAGTTCGCCCGCCGCCATGCTCTCGGTGGCCGAGCGCAGCCGCCGCACCGGGCGCAGCACGCTGCCCGCCGCCAGCAGCGCGGGCAGGATCGCGGCCAGGACGACCGGCAGCGCTCCGGCGCGCGCGGCGGTGACCAGCGAGTCCACGTCACGTTGCTGGGCGGCCAGCGAGAAGGAGGCGAACACCACCAGTGGCGGCCGGGCCGCGGGCCGCGCGGCGTCCTGCACCGGGACGGCGATCGCCAGCTAGGGGCGGCCGTCCCGTTGGAAGCGCTGGACCAGGGACGTCGTCGCCGCGGCCGCCGCGCTCTTCAGCTGAGAGGGCAGCGCTGGAGCGGTCGAGGCGGCGACGACCAGCGGCCCGTCCTGGAACGACGCGGCGGTGCGCCAGTCGCGGGAGCCGCCCGCGCGATCCAACTGGAGGGTCAGGGCGCGCAGGTCGGCAGGGGCCGGATCGGACGGCAGGTCCGGTGCCAGCGAGTCGATCTGCGTGCGCAGGTCGTGCACCGCGCCGCTCTGGACGCGTTCCAGGATCGCCGAGCGGGCCTGGTGGAAGGTCAGCGCGGCGGTGGTGAGCGCGCCGAGCGCGGTGACCAGCACGAACCCGACCACCAGCCGGGTACGCAGCCCGCGCGGCACTTTCACCCGCGGAACTCTCACAGCGGTCCGAACCGGTAGCCGAAGCCGCGTACGGTCTGGACGTAGCGGGGACGGCGCGGATCGTCCTCGATCTTGGCCCGCAGCCGCATCACCCCGGCGTCGACCAGCCGGTGGTCACCGTGGAAGGTGTGCTCCCACACCTGCTCCAGGAGCTGCTGACGGCTGTAGGTGCGTTCGGGGGAGGCCGACAGGAACAGCAGCAGCTTGCGTTCGGAGGGTGCGAGGGCGACCTCCGTGCCGTGCTTGAGCACGCGCAGCGCCGCCCGGTCGATCTCCAGGTCGCCGAAGGAGGCGCGGTCGTCGGCGGCCTCCGGCTGCGCGAGCGCGACGCGGCGCAGCACCGCGCGCATCCGGGCCTCGATGACCTCGGCGCTGGCCGGCTTGACGACGTAGTCGTCGGCGCCCGACTCCAGGCCCACCACGACGTCCACGTCGTCGCCGCGCGCCGACAGGATCACGATCGGGAGGACCTGGCTGAACGCGCGGATCCGGCGGCAGACCTCCAGCCCGCTCATGCCCGGCAACATCAGGTCCAGCAGCACCAGGTCGGGAAGCGACGCCGAGACCTCCGCCAGCCCCTGCTCGCCGGTGCCGACCGCCACGGTCTCGTGCCCGCGCCTGCGCAGCCCCAGCGAGACACCCCGGCGAACGGCCTCGTCGTCCTCGATCAACAGAACCCGCGTCATGATCCCTCCATCGACCGTCCCCGTCACCGGGACGGGGTGGCAACGTCGAGCGGAACGGCCGAGCCGGTCTCGTCGCAGGTGACCGGCCAGGCCGGGCCCGCGATCCCCGACTCGAAGACCCGCACGACCACGTCGGCCTGCGCGCGTCCGCCCGGCACGCCCGGCGCCGCGGCGGCGGTGCACACCAGCTGGCTCACCGCCGTGTGGTCGAGCTCGGACACCACCCACGGCAGGTACAGGTCCACCGCGCCGCGCGCGGCCCGCGCCCGGACCTGCCGCGACCCGCCCGGAAGGGCGGTGGTCAGGCCGCGCGCCCGTTCGGCGGCGGTGGGCCCGGCCAGCAGCGCGTCCAGCGCCTGCTGCGGCCCGGCGCCGGGCCTGGCCGGACGGGCGGCCGGCCAGGAGCCGTACGGCGTGCGGAAGTACACCCGTAGCTGACGTGACCGGTCGGTGGTCAGACCGCCCGTGGCGGGCGCACCGGCCGCCATCGGCCCGGTCGCCCTCACCTCGGTCCCGCAGGCCGCGACCGCCAGGACGGCAGCCAGCATCGCGACCAGCCGGATCAGCTGCGTGCCTCCCACTCTCCTCCTGCCCGCGCGTGTCGTCATGGTGAGCCCAGCCGGCTCACGTCGACGGTGCCCGCTCCCGGACTCGGCTGAGGAATCGCCACCCAGGTGCCCACGGCCACGGTGATCGCGACGGCCAGCGCGGCCAGCCCCGGGCGGCCGGTCGCCCATCGGGCCCGCGACCGTACCGGGTCCTCCACCAGCAGCTTCGACAGTATCGCAGCCAGCAGCGACAGCCCGATCGCCAGAGCGTCGCGCCCCCAACCCCCCCACCCCGAGCACCTTCTGGGGCAACAGCAGAAATATCGGCCAATGCCACAGGTACAGGCTGTAGGAGACCTCGCCCAGCCGGCGCGGCAGGACGGCGCCGACGGCCCGCCCCACGAGCCCGCCGGGCACGGCGGCCAGCAGCGCGATCAGCACGGCCGAGGCCAGCGAATGCGCGAACATCCCGCCCTGGAACAGGCCGGGGGCCTTCTCGCCCGCGGTCAGCGTCCAGGAGAGCACCAGGCCGCCCAGCAGGACCGCGCACACCGCGTCCGCAGCCGCCCTGGGCACGCGTCCGGCCAGGTCCCGCGCGGGTGCGGTCGCCGCGACCGCGCCCAGCAGCAGCGAGAACGCACGTGTGTCGGTGCCCTCGTAGGCGCGGGTGGTGTCCACGGCGTCGCCGTACCTGACCATCAGGACGAGCGAGACCAGCGCCCCGACCGCTGCGACGGCGGCGACCTGCCGATGCCCGCCGGCGCCCCCGCGCCCCGCGGCCAGCACGACCAGCGGCCAGAGCAGGTAGAACTGCCACTCGACGCCGATGCTCCACAGGTGCGCGAACAGGCGGGTACCGGCGGCGTCCCAGTAGCCGATCTGCTCGGCGATGTAGTGCCAGTTGGCGGCCTGGGCCGCCGCCCACGGCGCGTCCTGCAACACCGCCCGCAGCATCGGTGGCGTGGCGAACGCCCAGGCCAGCAGCAGCGTCGCCACGCCCACGAAGGCCAGGGCGGGCAGCAGCCGCCGCGCCCGGCGCGCCCAGAATCCGGCCAGGTCCAGGCGGCCGCTCCGGTCGAGCTCGGCCAGCAGCAGCCCGGTGATCAGGAAGCCGGACAGCACGAAGAACAGGTCCACACCGAGGAACCCGCCGGACAGGTACCCGGCGTGGAACAGCAGTACTGCCGCGACGGCCAGGCCGCGCAGCCCGTCCAGCGGCCCGATGTGCGCACGCCCCGGGCTCTGCCGCCGATGGGTCCCGGCGAAAGAAAGCATGTCAACGACTCCCGTCCGGGTGGGGATCAGGCGCAGCCCAGCTTGGAGAAGCGCTCGTCGCCGACCCACGAGCCGTTGGCCCACGCCTCGGGCGCGGCAGGGGTGAAGCCGAGCTGCTCGCCCAGCTTGCCGGTGAACCATTTGGCGAACGCGGCCGAGCCCTGCTGGCAGGAGTGGATGCCGTCCTTGGAGCGCTGCGCCTTGGACGCCGACGCGTCGGTGCCCCACAGCTCGGAGGCGTCCAGGAACTGCGCTTTGCCGTCCTGGGCGGCCTGCCGGGCGGTCTCGGGGGCGCTCTTGATCGCCGAGGCGTACTGCTTGTAGAAGTCGTCCAGCTTGAACGGCGGCGCCGAGACGATCACCAGCTCCCCACCCGCCTTCTGGACGGTGGCCGCGAGTTTCCGGTAGGCGGCGAGTTGCTGCTGCCGGGTTCCCCAGTCGTAGGTGGTGATCTGGTAGGCGACGACGTCGGGCTTGAACTCGGCGAGGTTCTTGCCCAGTTGCTGCCAGGTGTCCTTGGCGCCCATCTTCGTCACCGGGTGCTCACCGGCGACGACATTGCCGCCACCGCTGGAGGTGGCGTTCTTGAACGCCACGCCGCCGGCCTTCAACGCCGCGCCCAGCGCAGGGGCCTCGGCTCCGGCGATGGAGTCGCCGAGCCACAGAACCTTCTTCCCGGTCGATTCGGACGTGCCGGAGGTCGCCGCCGTGGTCCTGGCATCGTTGCCGCCGCCGACACCGTCGCCGCCACCGTCGCCGCAGGCGGCGAGGGTGGCGCTCAGGCTTACCGCGGTCAGGGCCAGTGCGGTTCTCTTGATCGGACGGCGTCGCGCAGGAAGGCTGTTGTTGTGCATGACTTCACCCAACCAGCGGAAAACTCCTGGTCAGTGTGGTCGTCATCAAACCATCACACAATGGTGGAACTCCGGTCATCAACCGGTTGGCGTCGCCCCCGAAGATCTCCAGCGACGATGTGCTTCTCGGGGGCTCACGAGCGCAGGCCCGCGACGAGCAGCCCGACCAGGCGGCGGGCGTCGTAGCGGGGGTCGGCCTCGGCCTCGATGCACAGGTTGCGCACGCCGCGTATGAGCTCGAAGGCGTCCAGATCGGGACGGACTGTGGCTGCGCGAGCCGTCCGAGCGGGTCCACGAGGCGTAGTCATATCACCTGACTTGATAAAAATGACAACGGACCATTGCTGATATCTTAGCTCGCTCGTACTGTGATCCCAGTCGCTCGTTGAACGAAGGAGATCCAGTGCCCCCCAGTCACGATCCTCGACCGGCCGGCTGGCGAGTCGGCGCCGACATCGGTGGCACCTTCACCGATGTCATCGCGCTGGGCCCGGGCGGCGAGGTCGTACCGATGAAGGTCCTCTCCACCCCGCCCGACTACGGCGCCGGCGTGGTGGCGGCGACCACCGGCGTGCTCTCCCTGGCCGGGGCCCGCCCGGCGGACGTGGTCGCCATGCTGCACGGCACGACCGTGGCCACCAACGCGATTCTGTCGATGAGCGGCGTCCGCACGGCGGTGGTCACCACCCGCGGCTTCCGCGACGTGCTGGAGATCGGGCGGCTGCGCCGGCCGGTGCTCTACGACCTGTCCTGGTCCAAGCCCCAGCCCCTGGCCCGCCGCCGGCACCGGTACGAACTCGACCAGCGGATCACCGCCGACGCACGCCTCGACCCGCCCGCCGCCGAGGACGAGGTCCGCACGCTGGCCGCACGCCTGCGCGCCGACGGGATCGAAGCGGTGGCCGTGTGCCTGCTCAACTCCTACGTCCGTCCCGACGAGGAGCGGCGGGTCGCCGACCTGCTGCGGGCCGAACTGCCCGGCGTGTACGTCACGGCCTCGGTCGACGTCTCGCCGCAGCCGCACGAGTTCGAGCGCATGAGCACCGCGACGGTCAACGCCTACGTCGGCCCCACCGTGCACGGCTACCTCACCCGCCTGGAGGCGGGGTTGCAGGCCGAGCAGGTGAGCGCGCCCCTGCTGGTCATGCAGTCAAGCGGCGGGCTGCTCGACGCGGCCTCCGTCGCGCGGCGGCCGGTGCAGATCATCGAGTCCGGCCCCGCGGCCGGCGTCACCGCCGTGCAGAAGCTCGCCCAGCTGATCGGCCTGTCCACGGTGGTGGCGTTCGACATGGGAGGGACCACGGCGAAGGCGTCCCTGATCGAGCACGGCGAACCGTTCGTCTCGGCCGACTACGAGGTCGGCGGCGGCATGAACGTCGCCCGCGGCCTCAGTTCCGGCGCCGGGTACCCGGTGCGGGCGCCGTCGATCGACATCGCCGAGGTCGGCTCCGGGGGCGGCAGCATCATCTCCGTCGACGCGGCGGGCGCGCTCCACGTGGGGCCCGTCAGCGCGGGCTCGCGTCCCGGCCCCGCCTGCTACGGCCAGGGCGGCGAGCTGCCGACCCTGACCGACGCCAACGTGACGCTCGGCTACCTCAGCCCGGACGCGCTCGCCGGCGGCCGCGTGGCGATCCACCCGCAGCTCGCCGTGAAGGCCCTGTCGCCGGTGGCCGAGCGGCTCGGCGACGACGTGGCGGGCGCCGCGCGCGGCGCGTACCAGGTGGCGGTGTCGAGCATGACGACCGCGGTCAAGGCGGTGACCAGCGAACGGGGCCGTGACCCGCGCGAGGCCACCATGGTCGCCTTCGGCGGCGCGGGCCCGCTCTACGCCGCCGCCCTGGCCCGCGAGCTGGGCATCTCGACCGTCATCGTGCCCGTGCATCCGGGCCTGTTCAGCAGTCTGGGCCTGCTCGTGGCCGACACCGAACGCCAGGAGCTCACCCCGTACCGGCCCGGGTTCGCAGACGTGGGCGCGCTCGCCGACGAGTTCGCCCGGCTGTCCGCCCAGGTGCGCGCGGAGCTGGGCGCGGACGCCGTCGTGGACCGGCTCCTGGACATGCGCTACCGCGGCCAGCGGTTCGAGCTGCGCATCCGGGTGCCCGACGGCGAGTTCACCGAGGACCTGCTCGCCGAGACGCGGGCCCGCTTCCACGCCGAGCACCGGCGCACCTACGGCCGGGCCGGCACGGACGAGCTGGTGGAGCTGGTCAACCTCCGGGTACGCGGCCGGCTCCCCACCCCGGTGTCCATCGCCGACGTGCTGAGCCTCCCGCTCGCCGCCGCAGACGAGCCCACCACCCGCGAGTGCCGGTTCGCCGAGACCGTGACGACGCTCGTCGTGGGACGGTCCGACCTCGGCCCCGACCCGGTCGAGGGACCGATGGTCATCGAGGACATGGACGCCACCACCCTCGTCCCGCCGGGCGCGCTGGTGCACCGCGACCGGCTCAACAACATCGTCATCACCTGGAGCGCCTCATGATCCGCGACGCCGTGACCTTCGAGGTCTTCCGCAACGCCGTCACCGGGATCGCCGACGAGATGGCGATCACGATCCTGCGCACCGCGCACTCGCAGCTCGTCGCGTCCAGCATGGACTTCTCCGCCGCTCTGTGCGACGCCCGCGGCCGGGTGATCGCCCAGGCCAACACCCTGCCGGTGCACCTGGGCTCCATCCCGGACGCGATGGAGGCGATCCTCGACGAGTTCGGCGACCGGATCCGCCCGGGAGACGTCTACCTGCTCAACGACCCGTCCCTGGGCGGCATGCACCTGCCCGACATCTTCGCGGTCGCCCCGGTGTTCACCGGGGACACCCTCCTGGGCTTCGCGGTCACGGTCGTCAACCACACCGACGTCGGCGGCTGGGCGGCCGGGTCGATGGCCGTGCAGTCGACGAGCATCTTCGCCGAAGGGGTGCAGATCCCGCCGTCCTGCCTGGTCGAGGCCGGGACCGTGAACGAGACGTTCCTACGGCTGATCCTGCGCAACGTCCGCGAACCCGAGCTGCTGCGCGGCGACCTGGAATCCCAGCTCGCGGCCTGCCACACGGGGGCCGAAGGGCTGCGCGCCCTCGCGGCGCGGCACGGCGTCGAACGGCTCGCCACCCTCGTCGACGAGCTGCTCGACTACTCCGAGACCCTGCTGCGCGCCGCGCTCGCCGAGGCCGTCCCCGGCGCCTACGAGTTCCTCGACCACATCGACGACGACGGCCTCGGCTCCGGGCCGATCCCGATCCGCGTGAAGGTCACGCTGTCCGGGGCCGGGATCGAGCTCGACTTCACCGGCTCCTCGCCGCAGGTCGGCTCCGCGCTCAACGCGACGGCCTCCTTCACCCGTTCCGCCGCCTACGCCGCCCTGCAGGGGGTGCTCGCCTCCGACATCCCGGCCAACAGCGGCTTCTACCGGCCGTTCACCTTCGTCATCCCGCGGGCCTCCATCCTCGACGGGCAGCGGCCGTCCGCGCGCGGCGCCCGCGGGCTGGTCGGCTTCCGGATCATCGACGCGGTGCTCGGGGCGCTCGCCCCGGTGTTCCCCACCCAGGTTCCGGCCGCCGGGGAAGGCGGGCCGGACGGGATCGCGATCGGCCTCGTCGGCCCGGACGGGGAGTCCATGGTGCTGTGGGACCCCCTGGCCGGGGCGTGGGGCGCCCGTCCCGACCGCGACGGCGTGGACGGCATCAGCTCCCTGGGCGCGAACCTGACCAACACGCCGGTCGAGGAGCTGGAACGCTCCGGCCACATCCGCATCGACGGTTACGGCTACCTGCCCGACAGCGGCGGCGCGGGCCGCTGGCGCGGCGGCCTGGCGACCTTCCGCGACATGACGCTCCTGGCGCCCGAGGCCAGGGTGCAGATCAGGTCCGACCGGCGCACGTTCCTGCCGTACGGGCTGGCCGGCGGCGCGCAGGGCACCCCCTCGCTGAACGTGCTCGACCCCGGCGGGCCCGAGGAACGCCTGCTGGAGTCCAAGCCGCACTTCGTGATGACCGCCGGAACCCGCCACCGGCACGTGACCGCCGGCGGCGGCGGGCACGGCCACCCCTTCGAACGCCTCCCGGACCTGGTCCTCGAAGACGTCCTCGACGGCAAGGTCACCCGCGAGGGAGCCGAACGCGACTACGGCGTCGTGATCTCCGCGGACGGCGTGATCGACGCGGACGCCACAGCCGGCCTGCGACGCCACGCGCGCTGAAGGCCGCCTCCCCACCCCCCGGATCGATTGGAACCCCCCATGAGCACGAACGTCGCACCCCCTGCGAGCACCGTCCCACCCCGCACCTGGCGCAAGGTGGGCATCCGGATCATGCCGCTGGTCGGCCTCGCCTACGTGGCGAGCTACATCGACCGCGCCAACGTCGGCTACATCGCCGCCCCCATGTCCCGCGACATGGGCCTCGACAGCAGCCAGATCGGCCTCGCCGCCGGGCTGTTCTTCATCGGCTACGTGCTGTTCGAGGTGCCGAGCAACATGATGCTCAGCCGGTTCGGCGCGCGGAAATGGATCGCCCGGATCATGATCACGTGGGGTCTGGTCACGGCGGCGACCTCGGCCGTGAGCTCCCCGGCCGCGCTGTTCGTCGCGCGGCTCCTGCTCGGGTTCGCCGAAGCGGGCCTGGCCGCCGGGATCCTGCTCTACCTGACGTTCTGGTTCCCGCGCCGCCAGCGTTCCTGGGCGTTGTCGACGTTCATCCTGATGATCCCGCTGTCCTCGATCATCGGCTCTCCGCTGGCCGCCGCGCTGCTGGAGTGGGGGCAGGGCGTGTTCGGCATCGCGGGCTGGCGGGCGCTGTTCCTCGTCGAGGGCGTCCTGACGGTCGTCGTCAGCGTGCTGATCTTCGTCTTCCTGCCCGACCGGCCGGCCGACGCGCGCTGGCTCGACGACGAGGAGAAGGCCGCCATCGGCCACATCCTGGCCGCCGAGGCCGCCGAACAGCGTGCCCACGGAGCGCTCACCGGGCTGCGCCAGGCGCTGACCAGCGGCCGGGTCTGGGCGATGGCCGTGACGTGGTTCGCGATCGCGTTCGGGCTCTATCCGCTGCAGTTCTTCCTGCCCACGATGATCAAGTCCATCACGCGGAGCGTCGGTCAGTCCGCCGACGTCAGCAGCGTGCTGCTGTCCGCGATCCCCTACGTGGTGGCCGCGCTCGCCCTCCTCGTCTGGGCCCGCGTCGCCGCCCGCCTGACGGCGGTGACGGCCACGGCCGTGCCGATGGCCCTCGGCGCGGTGGGGCTGGTCCTGGCGACCTTCACCAGCAGCGGCACGCTGTTCGTGCTCGCCGTCTGCCTGAGCGTCGCCGGGATCATCACCGCGATGCCGCAGTTCTGGCGCATCCCGGCGATCGGCCTGACCGAGGCGGCCGCCGCCTCCGGCATCGCGCTGATCAACTCGGTCAGCAACGTCAGCGGATTCGTCGGTCCCTACTTCACCGGGTCCATCGCGTCGGCGACGGGCAGCTTCACGTACGCGCTGCTGGCCATCGCGATCATCATGGCCGCCGGGCTGGCCGTCCTGCTCACCGTGGGACGCCGGATGGAGCGGCTGGACGGGGGCCTGTCGTGAACGCCGCGCTGCTGGAGCGCCTCCGGACCGAGCTGGACGAACGCCGGGCGACCACCGGGCTGCGCCGCGACCTCGTGGTCTCCGGCGCCCAGGGCCCGACGCTCGACGTGGGCGGCGAGCGGCTGGTGAACCTCGCCTCCAACGACTACCTCGGCCTCGCCGGCGACCCGGAGGTCCTCGACGCGGCCCGGCGGGCGCTGCGCGAGACGGGCCTCGGGGTGGCGGCGGGACGGGTGCTCTGCGGCACCCGGGCGGTCCACGGCGAGCTGGAGGCGCGCATCGCCGAGCTGGTCGGCGCCGAGGACGCGGTGCTCCACCACTCGTGCTTCGACGCGAACCTCGGCCTCTTCGACGCCCTGGTCGGCCCGCAGGACGTCGTCCTCAGCGACGCGCTCAACCACGCCAGTCTGATCGACGGCATCCGCCTCACCCGCGCCCGCCGGCACGTCTACCCCCACGCCGACCTCGACGAACTCGAACGCCTCCTCACCGCGTCCGCCGACGCGCGCCACCGGCTCATCGTCACCGACGGCGTCTTCAGCATGGACGGCGACCTCGCCGCGCTGCCCCGGCTCGCCGAACTGGCCGAGCGCCACGACGCGGTGCTCGTGGTCGACGACTCGCACGCCACGGGCGTCCTGGGCGCGACCGGCGCCGGCACCGCCGAGCACTTCGGCCTGCGGGGCCGCGTCGACGTGGTGACGGGGACGCTCGGCAAGGCGCTGGGCGGCGGGGCGGGAGGCTTCGTCGCCGGCGACCGCGCGGTGGTCGAGACGTTGCGCCAGCTCTCGCGGCCCTACATCTTCACCAATGCCATGGCCCCCGCGCTGGCCGTGGCCGCGCTGACGGCGATCCGCGTCGCACGAAGGCGTCCCGACCTGCGGGCACGCCTGGCCGCCAACACCGCCTGGCTGCGCGGGACGTTGCGCGATCTCGGCTACGAGGTGCCGCCGGGGGAGCACGCCATCATCCCCGTGATGCTGCGCGGCGGCACGCTCGCCGCCGACGTGGCGGCGGCGCTGCGCCGCGACGGCGTCCTGGTCTTCGCGCTCTCCCATCCGGTCGTCCCGGCGGGCGAGGAGCGCATCCGGGTGCAGGTGTCGGCCTCGCACACGGCCGGCCAGCTCGAACGGGCGGCCGCCGCGTTCGGCCGCGCGCGTGCCGTCCTGGCGGGGTCATGAGCGCCGCGGGGTTGCGGGCGCCGACCAGCGCCGACGGCCGCGAACTGGCGGGCCGGGTCGCGGTCGTGACCGGCGGGGCGAGCGGCATGGGCCTCGCGGCGGCGCACGCGCTGGCCCGCCGCGGCGCGACCGTCGCGGTGTTCGACCTCGCCGCGCCCGCCCCCGGCGAGCTGGCGTCGACGCTGGAGGTGCCGGCCGACCGCGTCCGGTCGGCCGCCGTGGACGTCACGGACGACGACCAGGTCCGGCGTGCGTTCGCCGCGCTGCTGGCGGAGCGGTCGCGGCTGGACATCCTGGTCAACGCCGCGGGCGTCGCGCCGGCGACCGCGTTCGAGGACATCACCCCGGCCGAGTGGGAACGGGTGCTCGCGGTCAACGTGCTCGGGACGTTCCTGTGCTGCCGGCAGGCGCTGCCCGCGATGCGGGGCCGAGGCTGGGGCCGGATCGTCACCTTCTCCTCCACCGCCGGCAAGACCGTGAGCACCGCGGGCGGCGCGCACTACACGACGGCCAAGCACGGCGTCCTCGGGCTCACCCGGCACCTGGCGAAGGACTACGGCGGAGACGGGATCACCGTGAACGCCGTCTGCCCCGGGCTCATCGACACCCCGATGGCACGCGCCCTGCTGCCCGAAGGGGCGCTCGAACAGGCCACCCGGTCCTTCCCGGTGCCCCGCGTCGGGCAGCCCTGGGAGGTCGCCGAGCTCGTCGCGTTCCTCGCCTCGGACCGCGCGGCGTACATCACCGGGGCGGCCATCGACATCAACGGCGGCGACCTGATCGTCTGACGCGGCGCCGCCGACCACCCGCAACCCGCACTTCCACGAGAAGGTGAACTTTCTGTGAGCACAGGGACAGTCAGGATGATCCAGCACCGGATCGGCGGCCGAGAGACCGCCGGAGAGTCGGTCCGCACCGCCCCGGTGTGGAACCCCGCGACCGGCGAGCGTCAGGCCGACGTGCTGCTGGCCGAGCCCGCCGACGTCGATGCCGCGGTGCGGGCGGCGCGGGCCGCCCTGCCGGGCTGGGCCGACACCTCCGTCATGCGGCGGTCGCGGTTGATGTTCGCCTTCCGCAACCTGGTCGAGAAGCACCTCGACGACCTCGCGCGGCTGGTCTCGGCCGAGCACGGCAAGGTCCTCGACGACGCCAGGGGCGAGCTCGTCCGCGGCCTGGAGGTGATCGACTTCGCCTGCGGGATCCCGCAGCTGCTCAAGGGGGAGTACTCCGACCAGGTCTCGACCGACGTCGACCTCTTCTCGTTCCGGCAGCCGCTCGGCGTCTGCGCCGGGATCACGCCGTTCAACTTCCCCGCGATGGTCCCGCTGTGGATGCATCCGATCGCGATCGCGACCGGCAACACGTTCGTGCTCAAGCCCTCCGAACGCGACCCGTCGACCGCCAACCTCGTCGCCGACCTCTACGCCGAGGCCGGTCTGCCCGACGGGGTCTTCAACGTCGTCCACGGCGACAAGGTGGCGGTCGACGCGATCCTCGACCACCCGGACGTCGCCGCGGTGTCGTTCGTCGGCTCGACGCCGGTCGCGCGGTACGTCCACGAGCGCGCGACCGCCGGCGGCAAGCGCGTGCAGGCGCTCGGCGGCGCCAAGAACCACGCCGTCGTGCTGCCGGACGCCGACCTCGACCACGCCGCCGACCATCTGGTCGCGGCCGCGTACGGCTCGGCGGGCCAGCGCTGCATGGCCGTCTCGGTCGCCGTCGCGGTGGGCGACGTGGCCCAGCCGCTCGTCGAGCTGCTACGCGAGAAGGCGCAGGCGATCAAGGTGGGGCCGGGACTGGACGCCGGGTCCGAGATGGGCCCGGTCGTGTCGGCGGAGGCGCTCGAACGGATCAGGGGCTACATCGGCTCCGGCGTCGCCGCGGGCGCCGACCTCGTGCTCGACGGGCGCGCGCTCGACATCGGCGGCGACGGCTTCTTCGTCGGCCCGACGCTGTTCGACCACGTCACACCCGACATGGACGTCTACCGCGACGAGATCTTCGGCCCTGTGCTCGTCGTCGTGCGCGTCGGCTCGCTCGCGGAGGCGATCGACCTGATCAACACCGGCAACCTGGCCAACGGCACGGCGATCTTCACCACGGGCGGCCACGCGGCCCGCCTGTTCCAGCGATCCGTGCAGGTCGGGATGATCGGCGTCAACGTGCCGATCCCGGTGCCCATGGCGTTCCACTCGTTCGGCGGCTGGAAGCAGTCGCTGTTCGGCGCCCATCACATGCACGGCCCGGAGGGCGTCGCGTTCTACACGCGGGCCAAGGCCGTCACCACCCGCTGGCCGGAGGACAGGGAGGACGGCCCGCGCACCCGCGGCGACCTCTCCTTCCCCACGGCGGTCTGACCTGGCGATACGGGCCCCCGACCAGCCCGGGGGCCCGTACGGGCTAGGCCGGTGGGCGCGCGGCGGGCAGCTCGATGTGCGCCCTGCTCACGGACGTGCTCTTCGCCAGAACCTGGAGCAGGTCCCGGCGCACGCGTTCGCACCGGGCGCGCATCGCCTCACGGGCGGTGTCCGCGTCGCGCGCGCGCAGCCCCTCGAAGACGGCCGCCAGCTCTCCGGGCGGGCTGGCGATGCCGGGATCGATCAACGCGGCCATCCGCAGCACCCGTTCCAGCTCGTCGAGCACGTCGACGATCGACTTGCCGAGACGGGGGTTGCCGCTGAAGTTGGCGATGATGCCCTCGAACTCGATGCCGGCCTGGAGCGACTCCTCCTGCTCCACCTCGCCCGCCGCGAGCGCCATGGGCACCTGCGACAGCGCTTCGAGCCGTTCGAGCGCGGGCGCCGTGACGCCGAGACGCGCCGCGGAGGCGGCCGCCTCGCCGGACAGCAGCGTGCGCAGGGCGCACAGGGCGTCGGTGTCCTGGAGCGTGATCGGGCTGACGACGTAGCCCGCGCGCGGGAGCGCGGTCACGAGCCCGTCGCGCCTCAACCGGGCGAGTGCCTCGCGCACCGGGGTCTTGCTGATGCGCCACTGCTCGGCGAGCGACGTCTCGGTGAAGCTGCTGCCGGGCGGGAGCGTCAGGTCGATGATCTGGCGTCTGATCGCCCGATAGGCCTGGCCTGTGCGGTCGAGGCCGGTCTCGTCCCTGCCGACCAGCAGCAGAGCGGGGATGTGCGGCGTTCCGCTGACCACGCCATGGATGTCGGACATCACGTCAGGATATCAACTCGGAGTGTTGATACAGCAGCTCGTCCGACATGTCATGAGAAGAGATATTAATTCTTGTTGCTGATATCTCAATATGTCATGCTTTGTCCATGCAGCGACGCAGCTCGAATCCCTGGGTCCTTCCCGCCACGAGCGACTTCCCGGCGTTGGGTGCGATGAGCACGCGCGCCCGCGCGGACCGGCGCGCCCGCGACGGCGTGCGGATGCTCCCGCTCGCAGGCGCCCCGATCCTGCCCATGCCCGAGCACGTACGGCGTGCGGTCGCCGGAGCGATGGACCGGCCCGACCCGCGCGACACCCGCGGCCTGCCGGAACTGCGCGCCGCGATCGCCGCCGAACTGGAGCGCGAGCACGGCCTGCGCGTCGATCCCGAGCGTCGCCTGCTGATCACCCACGGGGCTATGCAGGGGCTCTCCCTCGTGCTGCGCACGGTGCTCGCCCCCGGCGACGAGGTGATCGTGCCGACCCCCACCTACTTCTTCGACGGCGCGGTCCGCGAGGCCGGCGCGACCCCCGTCCGCGTCCCGTCCCGGGAGAGCGACGGCTGGGCGCTCGACCTGGCCGGGCTGGAGGCCGCCGTCACCAGCCGCAGCCGGGCCGTGCTGCTGTGCAACCCGACCAACCCGACGGGCTACCTCCCCGACGCCGCGACCCTGGCGGCCGTGGTCGACCTGGCCGCGCGCCACGGGCTCCTGGTCGTCTCCGACGACTCGTGGCAGCACTTCGCCTACGACGGCCGCCGGTACCACCCGGTGGAGGCGTTCGCCGACCGCTGGCCGCATCTGGTGACCGTCACCAGCCTCAGCAAGTACTACGCGCTGGCGAGCTGGCGGCTCGGCTACGTCCTGGCGCCGCCGCGGATCGTCGACGCGCTCAACCGCCGCTTCGAGTGGGAGGCGGTCTGTTGCGGAGTGGTTCCGCAGCGGGCCGCGGTGGCCGCCCTCACCGGCCCGCGCGACTGGCTCGACGAGGCGCTCTCCACCTACCAGGCCAAGCGCGACCTCGTCTGCGACGGCATCGCCGCCAGCGGCCTGCCCCGGCCCGTACGGCCCACGGGCGGCGCCTTCCTGCTCGCCGACTGCTCGCGCCTGGGCGACAGCCCGGCGGCCATCGACCGCGTGCTCCTGCGCAACGGCGTCGCGACGGTGCGCGGCGCCGACATGCACGCCCCCGACACCCACGTCCGCATCACGTTCGGCGCGGACGAGCGCACGCTCGGCGAGCTGGTCCACGCCCTCGGACGGGCCCGCCGGGAGTCCTGACGCGGTCAGGGCGTGGGAGCCCGGCCGGTGACGCGGGCGCGCTTCATGCGCAGGCGGACCTGGGAGGAGGCGCGCGTCTGGGTGATGACGAACTCGTCGCAGAGCCGGCGCATCACCCACAGGCCGTAACCGCCCGGCCCCACCTGGGGACGGACGTCGGGGCAGGCGTCGGGCCGGAGGCGGCCCGCCTGGTCGTCGACGTCGACGGTGAGGAAGTCGTCGTCGGTCCAGATGCGCACCCACCCGGCCCCGCCCGCGTGGTCGAGGACGTTGGTGACGGCCTCGTTGACGGCGAGCGCGAGGTCTTCGCCGCACTGGGAGGCGAGCCCGGCCTGGAGCGCGTGAAGGCGGACGAGCTCACGCAACTCCGCGAGGTCGCGGCTGATCGGCCAGCTCGCCGCAGCATCAGGGGAAGGCTCGGACATCGGTCGCTCCTACCCGAGAACACACGCCGTGTGCCCATGATGACACCGACCCGGTCGTGCGTGCAGGCCGAGCGGAGACAGACAGGGCCGGTCCATCCTGCCCGAGTCGCGGCTTCCGCGCCATGCCCGGCCGGGGAAGTGCCCCGGAACCGGCCATCGGCCTTAATCCCGGGGCGAGGGACCCGAAAATTGGCAACGTTCCAAATGGGGGATTTATCCGAAAACCCGGTCCGGTTGCCCGAGCGTGCTCCATCGTTGGCGATGCAACGCGGCTCCGCTGCGGCGGAGGCGCACCGAGAGCCAAGGGAGTTCCATGCTCAACCGATATCGGGCCCTGCCGGCCGCGGTGGCGATGCTCGCCGTGCTGGCGGGCGCGGCCGTCGCCGCACCCGCGCAGGCGTCCGCCGTCGCACCCCTCACCGTGACGTTCGCCGCCACGGAGGACGTGTTCATCAGCCAGGCCGAGCCGGCGAAGAGCTTCGCGTCCGCGACCTGGGTGAGCGTCTGCGGCGCCGCGTGCGGCAGCGCCGCCGCGGGCCAGCGGGTCGGCCTGGCCCGCTTCAAGGTCACCGGCATCCCGGAGGACGCCGAGGACGTCAAGGTCACGCTGGACGTCGTCTCCGCCAGGACGACGGACACCACCGTGTCGGCCCGCCCCGTCACGGGCTCCTGGACCGAGGCCGCCACGACCTGGAACACCCGTCCCGAGTTCGGCGCCGCGGCCGTGGCCTCGCACACCGGCTTCGCCGCCGGGACGACGGCCAAGCTGGACGTCTCCGCCGCGGTCAAGGGCGACGGCACGTACGCCTTCGCGCTCACCGGCACCGACTCCACCGCGACCGTGCTGATGTCCTCGCGCGAGACCGGGAACCGCGGCCCCAAGCTCACGGTCACCTACACCGAGGGAAGCGGCCGGCAGACCGACGGGCCCCTGCCGTTCGTCCTGCCGGGGACGGCGGCCCTGCGCGGCTCGGCCAAGAAGGTGTTCGCGCACTACTTCACCCCGTACCCGGTGTCGCTGGACAACCAGGCCCCGGCGAGTGACTACTACGCCAGGAACTACCTCAAGCCGGACGGCGAGAGCGGCAAGCACGCCGCCTACGGCGGACTGCTGCGCGACCGCCCGCTCGGACGCGACCCGATCGGCGGCGACTACGCGGTGGCCGACTTCAAGACCGAGGTCAAGCAGGCCGTCGCGGCCGGCCTGGACGGGTTCACCGTCGACATCCTGTCGATCACCAGCGCCCACTGGACGCGGGTGCAGAACCTGATCAAGGCGGCCGAGGCCGTGGACCCCGGGTTCAAGATCGTGCTGATGCCGGACACGAACGGCCTGGCCTCGGTGGACAGCGCCGCGTTCGCCACGGCGATGGCCAAGCTGGCCGCCTCGAAGTCGGTCTACCGGCTCGCCGACGACCGGCTGGTGGTGGCGCCGTTCAAGGCCGAGGGGCGTACCCCCGCCTGGTGGGCGGCCTGGATGAAGACGATGGAGACCGAGCACGGCGTCAAGGTGGCCCTGGTGCCCTGCTTCCTCGACTTCGGCAAGTACCGGGACGCGTTCGCCTCGATCAGCTACGGCTTCTCCAACTGGGGCAACCGCAACCCCGCCGCCAACGCCGCCCTGGGCGGCAACATCGACCGCGCGCACGGCATGGGCAAGATCTGGATGCAGCCGGTGTCGGTCCAGGACGAACGCCCCAACCAGGGCGTCTTCGACGAGGCGGGCAACACCGAGAACCTGCGGGCGACGTGGAAGGGCGCGATCGACGGCAAGGCCGACTGGGTCCAGCTCACGACCTGGAACGACTACTCGGAGAACACGCAGTTCGCGCCGTCCAGGAACGCGGGCTGGACGTACCTGGACATCAACGCCTACTACCTGACCTGCCACAAGCTCGGCTGCCCGAAGATCACGAACGACGCGGCGTACCTGACCCACCGGGTCCAGCCGGTGGCGGCCCAGCCGTCCTTCGCGCAGACCAAGCTGATGAAGCTGCGCGGCGGCAGCACGGCCGCGCGTGACACGGTCGAGGTGCTCACCATGCTGACGGCGCCGGGCAAGGTGTCGGTGACCGTCGGCGGCACGACGCAGAGCTACGACGCGCCCGCCGGCGTGTCGGCCAGGACGTTCCCGCTCAAGGCGGGGACCGCGTCGGCGACCGTCACCAGGGAGTCGGCGACGGCGGCCAAGGTGGTCTCGCCGTACCCGATCACCGCGACGCCGTACGTGCAGGACCTGCACTACCGCGCGGCCTCCAGCGAACGCTGACCGCGCCTCCGGGCCCGCGCCGACCGCGCGGGCCCGCACCCCGCTCGTCCGTCAGTCGCCGGGTCCAGCAGGGCGGCGACGGGTGCGTAGTCCGCCCTGCCGTGACCGCCCGCGGCCACGTACGCCGCCTCGGCCGCGTAGAACCTCTCCATGACGACCACGCGTCGGACGTCCTCGTCATGTTCATGTGGCGAGCATCCCGCGCGTCCACCGTGGGTCGCCGGCGCCGATCGGACGTCTCAGGCGGGAATCCGGCTCGGGGAGTTGACGAGCCGACCCTGCTGTGAAAAGCTGAAGGCGGCACCGAGGTTGACACTTATAGTAAGTGTGGACATTCGTTTCTCAGTTGGGTTATGCTGCTTCCTCGCGCTGCCTTTCGACGCCCCGGATTTCGATCCGGGCGTTTGGCGTGCGCGCAGTTCGATCCCGTCCGTGCCCTCCGGAAGGACAACTGTTGGCAGCCTCGCGTAGTGTTCCCGCCGCCTCCGCCGTACCCGCTGGTCCCCGTCGCGTCTCTTTCGCGCGTATCCAGGAGCCCCTCGAAGTTCCTGACCTTCTCGCCCTCCAGACCGAGT
>NZ_JBFAOV010000054.1:0-42887 GCF_040675375.1 Nonomuraea sp. NPDC049607 | reverse complement strand
GCCGCCCCCCCGCGCCCCCCCCCCCCCGCCCCCGCACCCCTCACGGCGCGGCGGCTGTCCGGCCGCCGCGCCTTTCGCATGCCGGGACGGAAGCTCAGCGTGACGACCTGTTCACGGATGACAAGCGGGGATCGTACAGTGTCAGGATGACGGTCGAGATCACGTGGTCCCGGCGGCGCGCGCCGACCGGCCGGGGTTCGCCGTCGCCCGCGCAAGGCACGTAGCCCGCCATCCGCACGGACGAGAAGGACCACCCCCATGGCTCAGATCAGTCCCCCCAGCCCGCCGGAGGCCGGTAGCGGCCAGCCCAGTCTCAAGCGGGTGATGGGCCCCGGCCTGTTGCTGCTGTTCATCGTCGGCGACATCCTCGGCACCGGCATCTACGCCCTGACCGGCCAGGTCGCCGGCGAGGTGGGCGGCGCGGCCTGGCTGCCCTTCACGGTCGCCTTCGTCGTCGCGCTGATCACCGCCTGCTCCTACCTGGAGCTGGTCACGAAGTACCCGGAGGCCGCGGGCGCCGCCCTCTACGTGCACAAGGCGTTCGGCAAGCAGGCGCTGACGTTCCTGGTGTGCTTCGCGGTGATGTGCTCGGGCATCACGTCGGCGTCGGCGGCGTCGCGGGCCTTCGCCGCCAACCTGTCCACCGGGTTCGGCCTCGACGCGGGCAACGGCGTCATCCTGCTCATCGCCGTGGGTTTCATGCTGCTGATCCTGGCCGTCAACCTGCGCGGCGTCGGCGAGAGCGTCAAGCTCAACGTCGTGCTCACCGCGGTCGAGCTGTCGGGGCTGCTGCTGGTCATCGTGCTCAGCCTGTACTTCATCTCCGGCGGCCACGCCGACTTCTCCCGGGTCGTCGCCTTCGAGACGCCCGCCGACAAGGGCGTGTTCCTGGCCGTCAGCGCCGCGACGTCGCTGGCCTTCTTCGCCATGGTCGGCTTCGAGGACTCGGTCAACATGGCCGAGGAGACCAAGGACCCGACCCGGATCTTCCCGCGCATGATGTTCGCCGGCATCGGCATCACCGGGGTGATCTACGTGCTCGTGTCCGTCTGCGCGGTCGCCGTCGTGCCGGTCGGGCAGCTCGCCGCCAGCGAGACGCCGCTGGTGACGGTGGTGCAGACGGCGGCTCCCGGCGTGCCGATCGCCTCGCTGCTGCCGTTCATCTCGATGTTCGCGGTCGCCAACTCGGCGCTGATCAACATGCTGATGGCCAGCCGGCTGCTGTACGGGATGAGCAAGCAGGGCGTGCTGCCGCCGTTCCTGTCGGCGGTCCACGCCACCCGGCGCACGCCGCACGCCGCGATCCTGTTCACCACGGTGATCGCGATCGGTCTCATCACGTTCGTCTCGCTGGTCCCCGACAGCCCGGTCGTGGCGCTGCTGGGCGGCACGACCTCGCTGCTGCTGCTCGCCGTCTTCGCCGCGGTCAACGTCGCCGTACTCGTCCTGCGCCGGGACGTGACCGGCACCGAGCACTTCAACGCGGGCCGCGTGCTCCCCGTGGTGGGCACGATCACCTGCCTCTACCTGGTGCTGCCGTGGTCCTCCGGGCGCCCGGCGGGCCAGTACGAGATCGCCGGCATCCTGCTGGTGGTCGGCGCGATCCTGTGGGGGGCGTCCTGGTTGTCGGGCCGGCGCCGGGCCTGACCGGCTTTCGCCGGGATTTCCGCCGGCATTCCGGGCGGGCGGCGCCTGACGCGAATCCCGCGCCATTCGCCGGCCTTTTCCCTTCCGATTCCGCCCCCCGGCGGCCTTAAGCCCGGCGGAAGAAGACCGTAAGTATGCTCCGGCATCGTGGAGACCACACAGAGCGGAACCGGAAGGGAAACACCGATGCGCAAGGTCAAGCTCCAGCTCCAGATCACCACGGACGGCTTCGTGGGCGGCCCCGGCGGCGAGATGGACTGGCTCCGGTTCCCCTGGACCGACGACATCAACGCCCACGTCGCGGCGGTGTGGGAGCCGGTCGACACCATCGTGCTGGGCCGCAGGCTGGCCGAGGGCTTCATCCCGGCCTGGGAGTCGCGGCCGGCGGGCGAGACCGAGGAGGGCATCGACAAGATGATCAACACTCCGAAGGTCGTCATCTCCCGCAGCCTCACCGAGTCGCCCTGGAGGAACGCCGTCGTGGCGGGCGGCGACCTGGCCGAGACCGTCGGCGAGCTGAAGGCGAAGCCCGGCGGCGACGTGATGGTGGCCGGCGGCGCCTCGATCGGCCGGCAGCTGATCTCCCTGGGGCTGATCGACGAGCTGCATCTGTTCGTCAACCCGGTCGCGATCGGGGCGGGGCTGCCGTTGTTCCCGGCGGGCGAGGGCTACCAGAGGCTGCGCCTGGTCGCCGCGCGCCCGTTCGACTGCGGCGTGGTGGGCCTGCACTACGAGCCGGAGCGTTCCTGAGGCGTCCGCCCTTCGTGGCGGCGGGTGGTGAACCGCGCTCAAAGAACGCGAGCACGTGCACGGGAAGCGCCTGAGAATGGCCCGCCCGTGCACTTCGCCTTTCTGGTCAGAGCGTCGCTGACCTGTAGATAGTCCGGCTGTCAGCGTCGGTAATGCGGGGGCTCGAAGAATGGCGGCCGGCTCGCCGGAACGGTCTCCCGGCGGGGGGACGCCGGGCGGGGGAAGGGGCGCGACGGCCGGACGTCCGGCAGATCCGGTCGTCCGGCGGCACAGGCGATCGCGGGGCCCGGGGGGTGCCCGGCCGGCAGAGGGCAAGCGCCCAGGACGCGGCGCTGTCAAGCGATTCACTCCAGGGTTGACACCCCTCTGGCAAGAGGGTCATTCTGTTCCGCGGCGTGCCCAAAAAGTCCCAAAAACTCAACAATCGGCAGGCGTGACAATGACGTCAGATGCAGCACCCTCAGCATCTGTTCTGCACCGTTACCAGGACCGGCTGCGCGCGACCCCGGACAGGGTCGCCGTTTCGGCCGGTCGAGAACACCTCACGTACGGCGAGCTCGACCGCCTGGCGAACGGCGTGGCCGCTCGGCTGCGCGAGTCCGCCCTGAACGGACGGCCCGGCGGACGACCCGGCGGACGGCCCTGGGTGGCCGTGCTCGCGGGCCGGTCGATCCGGCAGGTCGCGGGCCAGCTCGGCGTCATGAAGGCGGGGCTCGCCTTCGCCCCGATCGACCCGGCCACGCCTGCCGAACGGATCCGCGCCATGCTGGCGGGAGCCGCCGCCGTGGTGACCGAGCCGGAATGGGCCTCGCTGGCGCCCGACGGCGTCCCCGTGATCGACACGCTCGTCCCCGCCGACGAGCCGTCCGAGCCGGTGCCCGTGCCCATGCCTGGCCCGGACGACCTGGCGTACGTCATCCACACGTCCGGCTCGACCGGCACCCCCAAGGGCGTGCTGGTCCCCCACCGCGCGCTGTCCAACCTGATCGCCTGGTCGCACGAGACCTTCGGGCTGGACGGCCGGGCCCCGCTGCTCACCAGCCCGAACTTCGACCCGTCGGTCTGGGAGATCTGGATGTACCTGACCGGGGGGACCACGATGGTCATCCCCGACGAGCGCACCAGGCTCTCGCTGCCCGCGCTGCGTGACTGGATCGTGGAGCAGGAGCTGACCACCTGCTACGCGCCCACCCCCATCGCCGAGGGCCTGCTCGGCCTGTCCTGGCCGGACGGGACCAGCCTCGCCACGCTGAGCACCGGCGGCGACCGGCTGACCGTCCACCCGCGCCCCGACCTGCCGTTCCGGCTGGTCAACCTGTACGGCCCGGCCGAGTGCGCGGTCAACGCGATCGCCGGCGAGGTGCCCCCGCACGACGGCCGCACCCGCCCGCCCGCGCTCGGCAGGCCGCTGCCCGGCGTCACCGTCCACCTGCTGGACGAGGAGCTGCGGCCGGTCGAGGAGGGCGAGATCCACCTCGGCGGCGTGTGCGTCGGCCTGGGCTACCTCGACCTGCCGGAGCTGACGGCCGAACGCTTCGTCCGCGACGGCGAGGGGCGCCTGCTCTACCGGACCGGCGACCTGGCCCGCCGCGACGCCTCGGGCGAGTACGAGTTCCTGGGACGGCTGGACGACCAGGTCAAGATCCGCGGCAACCGCGTGGAGCTGGGCGAGATCGAGACCGTGCTCGGCCGCCACCCACGGGTGCGGGCGGCGACCACGGCCGTGCGCGGCGGCGACCTGGTCGCCTACGTCGTGGGCCCGGCCGGCGAGCAGGAGGCCCGCGCCCACCTGCGCAGGTTCCTGCCGGACTACATGATCCCCACCGCGTGGGTCTTCCTGGACGAGCTGCCGCTGACCGTCAACGGCAAGGTGGACCGTGCCGCCCTGCCCGACCCGGTCCGGAGCGCCCGCGCGGTCACGCCGCCCGGCACGCCCACCGAGGCCGCGCTCGCCGGGATCTGGCAGGACCTCCTCGACGCCGGGCCGATCGGCGCCGACGACGACTTCCTGGCCCTCGGCGGCCAGTCGCTGCTGGCCATGCGCATCGCCGCCCGCGCCTGCGAGCTGTTCGGCAGGCCGGTCGAGCCCCGGATGCTCTTCGAGCACCCCACGGTCGCCGCCCTCGCCCGCGCGATCGACGGCCTGCCGCCCTCGTCCGCCGCCCTCGCCCCCGCCGAGGGCGTCACCCCGGCGCAGCGCCGCCTGTGGTTCATCGACCAGGTCGCGCCCGGCGGCTCGCAGTACAACGTGCCGATCCTGATCGCCCTGGACGGCCCCCTCGACACCGCACGGCTGGAACGGGCGATCAACGAGATCGTGCGCCGCCACCCGCCGCTGCGCACCCGCTACGAGGAGCACGACGGCGAGCCCGTCGCCGTGGTCGAGCCGGCCGCGACGATCCCCCTCAAGGTCGTGGACGCCACCCCGCGCGGCGCGGACGCGCTGGCCAAGCACGCCGCCCGCGACCCGTTCGACCTCCGGAACGGTCCCATGCTGCGGGCGCTGCTGCTGCGGCTGGCCGACGACCGGCACCGGCTGCTGGTGACCGTGCACCACATCGCCTTCGACGGCTGGTCGGCGGGCGTCCTCCTGGACGAGCTGGCGCGGCTCTACGCGGGCGACAGCCTGCCCGAGCCGGCCCGGCCGTACCGGCGCGGAGCGGGGGGCGACGGGCTGCCGTACTGGCGGAAGGTCCTGGAGTCGCCGCCGGAGCGGCTGGCGCTGCCCGGCGACGGCCCGGGATCGGCCGAGCCGCTGCGGCGCGGCGCCCGGGTGCGGGCGACGCTGCCGGACGGGCTGCTCACCGAGCTGGAGTCGCTGGCCAGACGCTCCCAGGCGAGCCCGTTCATGGTGCTGTTCGCGGCCTTCCAGGCGCTGCTGCACCGCTACACCGGCCAGGACGACCTGGTGACCGGCGTGCCGTTCGCCGGCCGGGAGGCGCCCGGCGCCGACGCCCTGATCGGCTTCTTCGTCGAGACGCTGCCGATCAGGACCGGACTGGCGGGCGATCCGACGTTCGAGGGCCTGCTGGCGCAGGTGCGGGCGACAGTCCTGGCCACCCCCGTGGACGTGCCGCTGGAGGAGATCGTCAGGGAGCTGTGCCCCGGCGGCCGGCCGCCGTTCGACGTGATGTTCGCGATGCAGGACCCGCCGGGCGCCCGGCGCGGCGGCGGGGTCACCTTCCGCGTGCTGGAGGAGGTGGAGAACGGCGGCGCCAAGGCCGACCTGGTGCTCTACGCCGAGGGCCGGGAGATGAGCCTGGAGTTCGCCACCGACCTGTTCCAGCGCGCGAGTGCCGAGCGGCTGCTGGGCCACTACGTGCGCGTGCTCGAACAGGTGGCGGCCGACCCGGCCGCGCCGGTCTCCGCGCTGCTCGCCCGCGGGCACGAGCCGCCGGGCCGCGGCCCCGACCAGTGCCTGCACGGGCTGTTCGAGCAGCAGGCGGACCGCACGCCCGACGCGGTCGCCGTCGAGTTCGAGGGCGACCGGCTCACCTACGCCGAGCTCGACCGCCGGGCCAACCAGCTCGCCCACCTGCTGCGCGAGCTCGGCGTGGGCCCGGAGGTGCCGGTCGCCCTGCACGTACGTCGCTCGCTCGACCTGCCCGTGGCCCTGCTCGGCATCCTGAAGTCGGGCGGCGCGTACGTGCCGCTCGACCCGTCCTACCCCGAGGGCCGGCTCACCCAGGTGCTGGAGCGGGTCGAGACGCCGGTCCTGGTGACCCACCGGGCGCTGGCCGGCAGCCTGCCGCACGAGCGTCCGGTGTACGTCGACACCGAGCTCGACGGCCGCCCCGGCCACCGCCCGGACAGCGGCGTCACCCCGGACGACCTGGCCTACATCCTGTTCACCTCGGGCTCGACCGGACAGCCCAAGGGCGTCGAGATGACCCACCGCCCGGTCGCCAACCTGATGGCCTGGCACGGCGGCGCGTACCGGAGCCTGCAGTTCACCGCGCTCGGCTTCGACGTCTCGGTGCAGGAGATCTTCAGCACCTGGGCGTACGGCGGGACGCTGGTCATGGTCAGCGACGAGCTGCGGCGCGACCCGGCCGCCCTGCTCGACCACATCGCCACGAACCGGGTGGAACGCATCTTCCTGCCGTTCGTGGCGTTGCAGTCGCTCGCCGGAGCCGGGATCGAGCCGCCCGAGACGCTGCGCGAAGTGATCACCGCGGGCGAGCAGCTCCAGGTCACCCCGCAGCTCGAACGGTTCGTCAAGCCGTGGATGCGGCTGCACAACCAGTACGGTCCGACCGAGGGCGCGATCATCGACATCGCCCACACGCTCACCGGCCCGCCGCAGGACTGGCCCCGGCTGCCGCCGATCGGCCGGCCCGTCCCGGGCGTCCAGACCCCGATCCTGAACCGGCTGGGCCACGAGGTGCCCGACGGCGTGCCGGGCGAGCTGCACCTCGGCGGCGCCTGCCTGGCCAGGGGCTACCACGGCCGGCCCGACCTGACGCGGGAACGGTTCATCACCTGGCGGGACGGCCGCCGGCTCTACCGGACCGGCGACCTGGCCCGCCGCGACGCCGCCGGGGACATCGAGTTCCTGGGCCGCGCCGACGACCAGGTCAAGATCCGCGGCTACCGGGTCGAGCCGGGCGAGATCGCCGCCGTGCTCGCCGGGCACCCGGCCGTGCGCGAGGCGTTCGTCATGGTCAGGGACGGCGCCCTGGTGGCGTACGTGGTCGCCGACGGCACGCCCGAGCTGCGGCCGTACCTGGCCGAGCGGCTGCCGGAGTACATGGTGCCGAGCACGTACGTGCCGCTGGCGGCGCTGCCGGTGAACCCGTCGGGCAAGGTGGACCGGCAGGCCCTGCCCGAGCCCGGCCCGGCCGCGCGGGCCGTCACGGCGGCCCCGGCCACGCCGCTGGAGCAGGCCGTCGCCGCCGTCTGGCAGGAGGTGCTGGGCGGGCAGGTCGGACGGGAGGACAACCTGTTCGAGCTGGGCGGCAACTCGCTCAACGCCACCCGGATCGCCTCCCGGCTGCGCGACGCGCTGGAAGTCCGGGTGCCGCTGCGCACGCTCTTCGCCCGCCCGACCGTCGCCGAGCTGGCCGCCGAGCTGGCCTCCCCCGAGGTGGAGACGGCCGCCGAGCTCTATCTGATGGTGGCCGCGTACTCCGACGAAGAGGCCGAGGCCCTGCTGCGTTCCATGGAAGGTGACCAATGAGCCTGTCAGCACAGCAGCGGCAGCTCCTCGACGCGTTACGCAAGAAGAAGCAGCAGCAGGCGGCCGGGCGGCCCAGGCCCGAGCGGCTGCCGATGTCCTTCACCCAGCTCCGCGCCTGGTACCTCGACCGGACCGCGCCCGGGGCCGCCCACTATCTGATCCCGCTGGCCTTCCGCATCGAGGGCCCGCTCGACCGCGAGGCGCTGCACCGGGCTCTCAACGCCCTGGTGGCCCGGCACGAGAGCCTGCGCACCACGTTCGCCATGGACGAGGACGGGCCGTACCAGGTCGTGGCGGACACGCTGACGATCCCCCTGGCCGACGCGCCCGACGACGCGCCGATGGACCTGACCGCCGGCCCGCTCGTCCGCGCCTGCCTGGAGCGCGAGGACGACGAGCGGCACGTGCTGCGTCTGACCCTGCACCACATCGTGGCCGACGCCTGGTCCCTCGACGTGCTGCGCCGCGAGCTGAGCGCCCTGTACGAGGGCCGCGAGCTGCCACCGCTCCCCCGGCAGTACCCGGACTACGCGATCGAGCAGCGCGACCGCGATCACAGCGAGGACCTGGCCCACTGGCTCGGCGCGCTGACGGGCGCGCCGGCGGTCACCGAGCTGCCCCCGGATTTGCCGCGTCCGGAGGTCCAGACGTACGCGGGGGCCGAGCTGCCGTTCTCGCTGGACCTGCCGCGCGAGGAGTTCGCGGCCTACTGCCGCGGCCTCGGGGCCACGCCGTACATGGTGCTGTTCGCGGCCTACCTGGTGGTGCTGGCCCGCCGTTCCGGCCAGGACGACCTGGTCGTGGGCACGCCCATCGCCAACCGCGACCAGGTCGAGTACGAGGGCCTGATCGGGTTCTTCACCAACACCCTGGCCGTCCGCGCCGACCTGTCGGGCGGGCCGTCGTTCGCCGAGGTCGTCGAGCGGGTCAAGGAGGCGGTGCTCGACGCCCACGACCACCAGGCGATGCCGTTCGAGCGGCTGGTGGAGGAGCTCAACCCCGAGCGCCGCCTGGACCGCAGCCCGGTGTTCCAGACGATGTTCAACATGCTGCCCGAGGCCGCCTCGGAGCTGGAGCTGGCCGGGCTGACGGTCACGCCGGTGGAGATCCCCGAGCGCACCGCCAAGTTCGACCTCACCGTGGGCGTCCGCGAGACCCTGGACGGGCTCGTCGAGTACAACACCGACCTGTACCGGCCGGGAACGGTCCGCGCCCTCGTGGCCGACCTGCGGCAGGTGCTGGCCACGGCGATGCGCGGCGACGAGGCGGCCGGGCACATGCCGCGCCACCAGGTCGTCCAGCTCGTCACCCGGGCCTGGCGGGAGACGCTGGGCACCGGCGACTTCGGGCTCGACGACAACTTCTTCGAGGTCGGCGGCCACTCGATGCTGGCCCTCCAGGTGCACGAGCGGCTGCGCAAACGCTTCGCCCTGACGGTCACCGACCTGTTCAGGTATCCGACGATCTCCACGCTGGCGGCCTACCTGAGCCCCGGCGCCCCCACCACGCCGGAGACGGCCCCCACCGCCACGGCGACCGCGGGCGGCGCCCTGGCCATCGTCGGCATGGCCTGCCGCTTCCCCGGCGCGAACGGCCCCGGCGAGTTCTGGACGGCGATCCGCGACGGCGTCGAGGCCGTCCAGGACTTCACCGACGAGGAGCTGCTCGCCGACGGCGAGGACCCCGAGCGCCTGGCCGACCCGGCCTACGTCAGGTCGGGCACGGTGCTGGACGGCATCGACCTGTTCGACGCCACGCTGTTCGAGTTCACCCCGCGCGAGGCCGAGATCCTCGACCCGCAGCAACGCCTGTTCCTGGAGACCGCCTGGGAGGCTCTGGAGGACGCGGGCTGCGATCCGGCCCGCCACCCGGGCCACATCGGCGTCTTCGCCGGCTCGGCGATGAGCAGCTACTTCATCGAGAACCTGCTCGCCGCGCCCGACGTGCTCAAGGCGGTGGGCGAGTACCAGGTCATGCTGGCCAACGACAAGGACTCGCTGCCCACGCGGACGTCGTACAAGCTGGACCTGCGCGGGCCGAGCGTCAGCGTCAACAGCGCCTGCTCCACCTCGCTGGTCGCGCTGCACCTGGCCCGGCAGAGCCTGCTGGCGGGCGACTGCGACATGGCGCTGGCCGGCGGCGTCCGGGTCAACGCCTGGACCCGGCGCGGCTACGTGTTCCAGAGCGGCGGCATCGGCTCGCCGGACGGCCACTGCCGCCCCTTCGACGCCGGCGCCCAGGGCACGATCGGGGCCAGCGGCGTGGGCATCGTCGTGCTCAAGCGGCTGGAGGACGCGATCGCGGCGGGCGACACGATCCACGCCGTCGTCCGCGGCTCGGCGGTCAACAACGACGGCACCAGGAAGGTCGGCTACACCGCCCCCGCCGTGGACGGGCAGGCCGAGGTCGTCACCGCGGCCCTCGCGGCGGCCGGCGTCGAGCCGGACACGATCGGCTACGTCGAGGCGCACGGCACGGGCACCGCGCTCGGCGACCCGATCGAGGTCGCGGCGCTGTCGCAGGTCTTCACCGGCGACCGGCCGATCGCGCTGGGGTCGGTCAAGTCCAACATCGGGCACGCCGACGCGGCCGCCGGCATGGCCGGGCTGATCAAGACCGTGATGGCGCTCAAGCACCGCACGCTGCCGCCCACGGTCAACTTCGGCACGCCCAACCCGCGCATCGACTTCAGTCCGTTCTACGTGCCGACCGCCAGCGCCGAGTGGCCACAGGGCGAGGGGCCGCGGCGGGCGGGCGTCAGCGCGTTCGGCATGGGCGGCACGAACGCCCACGTCGTGCTGGAGGAGGCGCCCGAACCGGCCGCCGGGCAGGCGGCGACGCCAGGACCGCACCTGCTCGTCCTGTCCGCCGCCACCGAACCGGCGCTGGCCGAGTCGGCCGAACGGCTCCGTGACCACCTGCGCACCCGTCCCGAGCTGGACCTGGGCGACGTCGCCCGCACGCTGCGGCACGGCCGACGCGCGCTGCGGCATCGCGGCGCGCTGGTCGCCGAGGACACCCCGGCGGCGCTCACGGCCGAGCTGGTCACCGGCGAGGCGCGTCCGGGTGAGCTGGCCTTCGTCTTCCCCGGCCAGGGCGCGCAGCGCCGTGGCATGGGCGCGGGCCTGTACCGGTCCGGCGGCGTCTTCCGCGCCGTCGTGGACTCCGCCGCCGCGATCCTGGAGCCGTTTCTCGGCCTCGATTTGCGCGAGGCCCTGTACGGCGAGGCCGGCGACCTCGACCAGACCTGGCTCACCCAGCCCGCGCTGTTCGTCACCGAGTACGCGCTCGCCCGCACCCTCATCGAACGCGGCGTGCGCCCGTCGATGATGGCCGGGCACAGCATCGGCGAGTACGTGGCCGCCTGCCTGTCCGGGGTCCTCACCCTGGAGGACGCCCTGCGCCTGGTCGCCGCCCGCGGCCGCCTGGTCCAGGGCCTGCCGCCCGGCTCGATGCTGGCCGTGCCGCTGCCCGAGGACGAGGTGCGCGGCCTGCTCGGCGAGGAGCTGTCGCTGGCCGCGGTCAACGCCCCCGGGTCGTGCGTCGTGGCCGGTCCGGGGGACGCCGTCGCCGCCCTGGAACAGCGGCTGGCCGGGCGGGGCGTCACCTGCCGGGCGCTGCGCACCTCGCACGCCTTCCACTCCTCGATGCTCGACCCGGTCCTCGACGCGTTCGCCGCCGAGGTCGCCTCGGTACGGCTGCGCGCGCCCGAGGTGCCGTACCTGTCGAACGTCACCGGCGGCTGGGTGAGCGACGCCGAGGCCGCCGACCCCGGCTACTGGGTGCGCCACCTGCGCGAGGCGGTGCGCTTCGCCGACTGCGCGCAGGCTCTGGTGACGGCCGGGGCGACGGTGGCGGAGGTCGGCCCCGGCCGCACGCTGAGCACGCTGGTGCGCCGGCAGGGCGGCCGGTCGGTCGCCCTGCTCGCCGAGCCCGAGGGCGGCCCGGCCGCCCTGCTCGAAGGCGTCGGACGGCTCTGGGTGGCCGGCGCGGACGTCGACTGGGCGGCGTTCGCGCCTCCCGGGCGGCGGGCGTCGCTGCCGACGTACCCGTTCGAGCGGCGCAGCTACTGGATCGGGCCGCGGGCCCGCCGCCACGAACTGGCCGCCGTCCCGGCGGCGGTGGCGGCCGAGGGGCTCGACCCGGTGGCCGCCGCCTGGCGGGACGTGCTCGGCATCACGCCCGCCGGCCCCTCGGACGACTTCTTCGAGCTGGGCGGCGACTCGCTGGTGGCCACCCAGCTCGCCTCCCGGCTGGGCCTGCCCATCGAGGCGGTCTTCGAGCACCCGACGCTGGACGGGCAGCGGGCGCTGGTCGCCTCCGCGGCCGAACCCGAGGTGATCCGGGCCGTCGCGGAGCCGGGTCCGGCGCCGGTCTCGTACATCCAGCGGCGCATGTGGTTCATCGACCAGGTGCACGGCTCGGCCGCCTACGCCGTGGCCACCGCGCTCGACCTGCGCGGCGACCTGGACGTACGGCTCCTGCACGACGCGCTGCGCGAGCTGGTCCGGCGGCACGAGGCCCTGCGGACCGTCTTCCACGCCCCGGACGGCGAGCCGGTGCAGGTCGTGCTGCCTCCCGGGGAGACGCCGCTGCCGGTCGAGGACTGCGACGACGTCGAAGGCGCCCTGAGCAGGGACGCGGCCGAGCCCTTCGACCTGGAGCACGGCCCGCTGTTCCGGGCCCGGCTGCTGCGCACGGCCGCCGACCACCACGTGCTGTCGCTGGCCTTCCACCACATCATCGTGGACGGCTGGACGATCACGATGCTGGAGGGCGAGCTGGCCGCGCTCTACAACGGCGACCAGCTGCCCGAGCCCGGGTACGGCTACCGCGACTACGCCCGCTGGCAGCAGGAGCAGGCCACCGACCTGGGCTTCTGGACCGAACGGCTGCGCGGCGCCCCGCACAGCCTGGACCTGCCCACCGACCGGCCGCGCCCGCCGATGCAGACGTTCGAGGGCGCGGTCGCCACGCACACGCTGCCCGCGGAGCTGGCCAAGAGGCTGCGCGGGCTGAGCCAGGAACGCGGCGCGACGCTCTACATGACGCTGCTGGCCGCGCTGCACACGCTGCTGTACCGCTACAGCGGCCAGGAGGACGTCTGCGTCGGCTCGCCGGTGGCGGGGCGCACCCGTCCGGAGTTCGAGAGTGTGGCCGGCTGCTTCATCAACACGCTGGTCATGCGCGCCCGGCTCGACGGGGACCTGCCGTACACCGAGCTGCTGGCGCAGGTGCGCGAGTACGCGCTCGGCGCCTACGCCCACCAGGGCGTGCCGTTCGAGCGGCTGGTGGAGGAGCTGAACCCGCCCAGGGACCTGTCCCGCAACCCGCTCTTCCAGGTGCTGTTCAACCTGCTCAACCTGCCCCAGAGCGACCTGGGCATGACCGGGCTGACCGTGACCGACCGGCCCGTGGAGACCCGCACCGCCCAGGTGGACCTGGCTCTCCAGGTCTACGAGCAGGACGACGAGCTGCTGTGCCGGCTGGAGTACAACACCGCGCTGTACGACGAGGGCACCGCCCGGCGGCTGCTGCGCCACTACGAGCTGCTGCTCGGCGCGATCGTCGAGGCGCCCGCGACCCGGCTGTCCGCTCTGAGCTTCCTCACCGGCGAGGAGCTGGCCGAACAGCTCGGCGGCCAGGACGGCCAGGCGCCCGGCGGCTGCGTGCACGAGCTGGTCGAGGCCCAGGCCGACCGGACGCCCGACGCGGTGGCCGTCGCCTTCGAGGGCGAGTCGCTGACGTACCGGGAGCTGGACGAGCGGGCCAACCGGACCGCCCACCGGCTGCGGTCGGCCGGCGTCGGCCCCGAGACGCTGGTCGGCGTGGCCATGGAACGGTCGGCCACGATGCTGGTCACGCTGCTCGGCGTGCTCAAGGCGGGCGGCGCGTACGTGCCGCTCGACCCGATGTACCCCCAGGACCGCCAGGACTACATCCTCGGCCACTCCGGCATCGGCGTGCTGGTCACCGAGCGCGAGCTGGCCGGGCGCTACACCGCCTTCCAGGGGCAGCTGCTCCTGGCCGACGACGGCTTCCCCGGCGAGAGCGCGGCCCGGCCGCCCGCCCTGGCCACGGCCGGGAACCCCTGCTACGTCCTGTACACCTCCGGCTCGACCGGGCAGCCGAAGGGCGTGCGCGTCCAGCACTCCTCGGTGGTCAACTTCCTCGACTCGATGAGCCGCGAGCCCGGCCTGACCGGGCGGGACACGCTGGTGGCCGTCACGACGTTCGCCTTCGACATCTCCGTGCTGGAGCTGTTCCTGCCGCTCACCGTCGGGGCCAGGGTGGTGATCGCGAGCCGCGAGGCCGCCTACGACCCGCTGCGGCTGGCCGCCCTGCTGGAGGAGGCCACCGTCATGCAGGCCACCCCGGCGACCTGGCGGCTGCTGCTGTCGGCGGGCTGGGCCGGCAGGGCCGGTCTGAAGGCGCTGTGCGGCGGCGAGGCGCTTCCCGCCGACCTGGCCGCCGACCTGCGCGGCCGGGTGGCCGAGCTGTGGAACATGTACGGGCCGACCGAGACCACGATCTGGTCCACGATCACCAGGGTCGGCGACGGGCCGATCACGATCGGCCATCCGATCGCCAACACCCGGATCCTGCTGCTCGACGCCGCGCTGGAGCTGGTGCCGACCGGCGTGATCGGCGAGCTGTACATCGGCGGCGCGGGCCTGGCCCGCGACTACCTCGGCCGGCCGGACCTGACGGCCGAGCGGTTCGTCACCTGGCAGGACGGCAGCCGGCTCTACCGGACCGGCGACCTGGCCCGCCGCCGCGGCGACGGGACGATCGAGTTCCTCGGCCGGGCCGACGGCCAGGTGAAGGTGCGCGGCTACCGGATCGAGCTGGGCGAGATCGAGACGCTCCTGCTGGCGCATCCGGCGGTCGGCTCGGCGGCGGTGGTGGTGCGCGGCGCGGAGGAGGACAAGAGCATCGCCGCCTACCTGGTCGCCGACGGCGAGCACGACTGGCGCGAGCACCTGCGGCGCAAGCTGCCCGACTACATGATCCCGTCGTCGTTCACCCTGCTGGACGCGCTGCCGCTGACCCCCAACGGCAAGGTGGACCGCAAGGCCCTGCCCGAGCCGGTGGGTCCGACGCGGTCCGAGGGGACGGCGCCGCGCACCCCGGCCGAGGTGCGGCTGGCCGAGCTGTGGTCGTCGATCCTGGGCGTGAGCGGCGTCGGCATCGACGACGACTTCTTCGCGCTCGGCGGCGACTCCTTCAAGGCCGTGCGCGCCGTGCGCGACTCCGGGATCCCGGCGACCGTGCTGGACCTGTTCAAGAACCCGACGATCCGCGCGTTCGCCACGCTCGACGGGTCGGCCCAGCCCGCCGGGCTGCTGCACGAGCTGACGCCGCCGCGTCCCGCGGCCACGGTGACGCTGGTCTGCCTGCCGTTCGCGGGGGCCGGGGCGATCACGTACCAGCCGCTGGCGGCGGCGGTGCCCGAGCACATCACCATGCTCGCACTGGAGCCGCCGGGCCACGACACCGGCAATCCCGGCGAGCCCGCGCTGCCCTTCACCGAGCTGGTCGAGGGCTGCGTGAAGGAGATCAAGGAACGGGTGCGCGGGCCGGTGCTGCTGTACGGGCACTGCATGGGCGGCGCGCTCACCGTCGAGCTGGCGCGCCGGCTGGAGGAGGAGGGCGTCGACCTGGTGAAGGTGGTCGTCGGCGGCCACTTCCCGGCGCCGCGCCTGCCCGGCAGGGCGTTCGCCTGGTTCCGCCGGGTCTTCCCGATGGAGCGGTGGACGTCCAAGCGGCAGGCGCTGGAGTTCCTGCGGGCCATGGGCTTCTTCACCGAGGACCTGGACCCGCGCGAGCGCGACTTCATCATGGGCGTCTTCCTGCGCGACACCCAGGAGGGCGAGGACTACTACACCCGGCTGTACCAGGAGCCGATCAGGAAGCTGTCCGCGCCGCTGGTGTGCGTGGTCGGCGAGAACGACCGCGCCACCGAGCTGTACGAGGAGCGCTTCCGCGAGTGGGAGGCGTTCTCCGACTCGGTGTCGCTGGAGGTCATCCCGAAGGCCGGGCACTACTTCGCCAAGCACCAGGCGCCCGAGCTGGCCGAGATCCTCGGCGGCGGCGAACGGCCGCCCGCGCCGCTGCCGCCGCGCTTCCAGCAGGCCAGCCTGAAGACGTTCTTCCTGGTGGCCTTCGGCCAGCTCGTGTCGCTGATCGGCACCGGGCTGACCACGTTCGGCCTCGGCCTGTGGGTCTACCAGCAGACGCGGTCGATCTCGATGTTCGCCATCGTCTCGGTCATGGCGCTGCTGCCCGCCGTGGTGCTGGCGCCGATCGCCGGCACGGTCGCCGACCGCTGGAACCGCCGGACCGTCATGATCACCGCCGACTCGGCGGCCGGCTTGGCCTCGGCCTCGCTGGCCGCGCTGCTCTGGACGGGCGGGCTGCACCTGTGGCACGTGTACGTCATCGTCGCGGTCGGGTCGATCTCCACGGCCTTCCACCAACCGGCGTACATGGCGGCGGTGGCCCAGCTCGTGCCCAAACGGTATTACGGCAGGGCCAACGGCATGGCCCAGCTCGGGCAGGCGGCCGGGACCGTCCTGGCGCCGCTGCTGGGCGGGGCGCTCATGGCGGCCGTCGGGCTGCGCGGCGTCATCGTGATCGACCTGTCCTCCTTCCTCTTCGCGGTCACCGTGACGCTGGCCGTCCGTTTCCCGAACGCGCTGTTCAAGAAGCAGGAGGAGCCGTTCTGGCGGGAGGTGACGGGCGGCTGGCGCTACATCACCCGCAGGCACGGACTGCTGGCGATCATCCTGTTCACCTCGTTCCTGAACTTCCCGTTCGCGATGGTCGAGGTGTTGTCCACGCCGCTGCTGCTCAGCCTCACCGACACCCGCGGGCTCGGCATCGCGCTGTCGATGACCGGTGTGGGCCTGGTGATCGGCAGCGTGATCATGACGGTGACCGGCGGCCTGACCCGCCGCACGAACGGCATCCTGGGCTGCTTCGTCGCCCTGGGCGTCGCCTTCGCGGTCATCGGCCTGGCGCCCCACCCGGCGCTGCCCGCGACCGGCCTGTTCCTCGTCGGCCTGCTGACCGCGCTGCTGAACGCGCACTGGTTCTCGATCGTGCAGCAGAAGGTCGGCCTCGACCTGCAGGGCCGGGTCATCGCGACCAACCTGATGCTCAGCTGGGCCATGGTCCCGATCGGCTTCCTGCTGGCCGGGCCGCTGGTCGAGCACGTCTTCGACCCGATCGCCGGGGCCGCCCGGGGCCGGGGCATCGGCCTGCTCACGATCGTGGCGGGCGCGGTGACCGTGCTGATCGGCCTGGCGGCCTGGCGGTACCGGCCGGTCCGCTACCTGGAGGACGACCTGCCGGACGCGATCCCGGACGCGGTGGCCATCACCGACAAGGATCTGATCCAGCAGGCCGCCGACCGCCAACTGGTTCCCTGAACCGCCGTCCCCCGGTGCGCGCGGGCGCCGTACCGGGGGACGCCGGCGTCAGTCCACCTCGGCGACCGCCTGGGCGAACTGGGCGGAGTAGAGGCGGGCGTAGGCGCCGTCCGCCGCCAGGAGGGCCTCGTGGGTGCCCTGTTCGACGATGCGGCCGTCCTCCATGACCAGGATCAGGCTGGCGTCGCGGATCGTGGACAGGCGGTGGGCGATCACGAAGCTCGTCCGGCCCTCGCGCAGCGAGCTCATCGCCCGCTGGATGAGCACCTCGGTACGGGTGTCGACCGAGCTGGTGGCCTCGTCCAGGATGAGGATCGCCGGCTCGGACAGGAACGCGCGGGCGATCGTGATGAGCTGCTTCTCGCCCGCGCTGACCGTGGCGCCCTCGTCGTCGATCACCGTGTCGTAGCCGTCGGGCAGCGTGTGCGCGATGCGGTCGACGTGGGCGGCCCGCGCGGCGGCCTCGATGCGCTCGCGGGTGGCGCCCTCGGCCCCGTAGCCGATGTTCTCGGCGATGGTGCCGCCGAACAGCCAGGTGTCCTGGAGCACCATGCCGATGTCGGCGCGCAGCTCTTCCCTGGACATGTCGGCCGTGTCGACGCCGTCGAGGGTGATGCGGCCGCCGGTCACCTCGTAGAAGCGCATGATGAGGTTGACCAGGGTCGTCTTGCCCGCTCCCGTGGGGCCGACGATGGCCACGGTCTGGCCGGGCTCCACGGTCAGCGACAGGTTCTCGATCAGCGGCCGGTCGGGGCTGTAGCGGAAGGAGACGTCCTCGAACGCCACCCGGCCCCGCAGCTCGGCCGGACGCGCGGGCTCGGCCGGCTCGGCCGACTGCTCGGGGGCGTCCAGCAGCTCGAAGACCCGCTCGGCCGAGGCGATGCCCGACTGGACGAGGTTCGCCATGCCGGCCACCTGGGTGAGCGGCTGGCTGAACTGCCGGGAGTACTGGATGAACGCCTGCACGTCGCCCAGCGAGATCGAGCCCGAGGCCACCTTGAACCCGCCCACGACGGCCACCAGCACGTAGTTGACGTTGCCGATGAACATCATCGCCGGCTGGATGACGCCGGAGATGAACTGGGCGCGGAAGCTGGAGGCGTACAGGGCCTGGTTGTGCTCCTCGAAGGTGGCGGCGGCCTCCTGCTGCCGGCCGAAGACCTTGACCAGGGTGTGGCCGCCGTACATCTCCTCGATGTGGCCGTTGAGCTTGCCGGTGGACGACCACTGCTTGATGAACTCCGGCTGCGACCGCTTGCCGATGACGGTGGTGACGTAGACCGACACGGGCACCGTGACCAGGGCGATGAGCGCCAGGATCGGCGAGATCCAGAACATCACCACCAGCACGCCCACGACGGTCAGCACCGACGAGATGAGCTGGCTCATGGTCTGCTGGAGGGTCTGGGCGATGTTGTCGGTGTCGTTGGTGGCCCGGCTGAGGATCTCGCCGCGCGGCTGGCCGTCGAAGTAGCTGAGCGGCAGCCGTCCCAGCTTGGCCTCGATCCGCTCGCGCAGCCGGGACGCCGCCCGCTGCACGACGGTCGTGGTGAGCCGGAACTGCACGATGCCGAGCAGCGCCGCCACCACGTAGATGGCCAGCACCCAGCCCAGCACGTAGGCCAGCCCGGTGAAGTCGATGCCCTGGCCGGGCACGACGTGCATCGAGGACACCATGTCGGCGAAGTTGCCCTCGCCCTTGGCGCGCAGGCCCGCCACGGCCTGCTCCTTGGTGATCCCGGCGGGCAGCCGGGCGCCGATGATGCCGGAGAAGATGAGGTCGGTGGCGTGGCCGAGGATCTTGGGGCCGATGACGGTGAGCGCCACGCTGGCGACGCCGAGGGCCAGGACGACCCCGAGCAGCGCGCGCTCGGGCCGCAACAGGCGCATCAGCTTGCGCAGCGTGCCGCCGAAGTCGAGCGCCTTCTCGGCGGGCCCGGACATCATCCTGCCCGGTCCGAAGGCGGGCTGCGGGCGGCGCGCGGGAGCCTGGGCGGTCATGCCGCGGCCTCCTGTTCGGTGAGCTGGGACAGCACGATCTCCCGGTACGTCGGGCAGGTCTCCATGAGCTCGGCGTGGTCGCCGCTGCCGACCACGCGTCCCTCGTCGAGGACCAGGATGAGGTCGGCGTCGCGGATCGTGTTCACCCGCTGGGCGACGATGACGATCGTGGCGTCGGTGATCTCCGCGGCCAGGGCGGCGCGCAGGCGGGCGTCGGTGGCGTAGTCGAGGGCGGAGAAGGAGTCGTCGAACAGGTAGATCTCCGGCCGGTGCACGAGGGTCCTGGCGATGGCCAGGCGCTGGCGCTGGCCGCCGGAGACGTTCGTGCCGCCCTGGGAGATCGGCTCGTCCAGGCCGCCGGGCATCGCCTCGACGAACTCGCGGGCCTGGGCGATCTCCAGGGCCCGCCACAGCTCCTCGTCGGTGGCGTCGGGCCGGCCGTAGCGCAGGTTGGAGGCCACGGTGCCGGAGAACAGGTAGGGCCCCTGCGGGACCAGGCCGACCGCGCGGGCCAGGGCCGCCGGGTCGAGGTCGCGCACGTTGACGCCGTCCACCAGCACGTCGCCGGCGGTCGCGTCGAACAGCCGCGGGACGAGGTTGAGCAGCGTCGTCTTGCCGCTGCCGGTGCTGCCGATGATCGCGGTGGTACGGCCGCGCCGCGCGGTGAAGCTCACCCCGGACAGCACCGGGTCCTCGGCGCCCGGGTAGCGGAAGTCCACGGACCGCAGCTCCAGCTCGCCCGCGTGGCCGTCGGGGATGACGGGCTCGGCGGGCGGGTTGACGGTCGGGTCGGTGCCGAGCACGTCCTCGATGCGCTCGGCGGAGACCTCGGCGCGCGGGATCATCATGAACATGAACATGGCCATCATCACCGACATCAGGATCTGCATCAGGTAGGAGATGACCGCGGTCAGCGCGCCGACCTGCATGGCCCCGTCGGCGATGCGCTGGCCGCCGAACCAGATGACGGCGACGCTGGAGACGTTCACGACCAGCATGACCGAGGGGAACATCAGCGCCATCAGCCGCCCGACCCGCAGCGACACGTCGGTGAGCCGTTCGTTGGCCACGCCGAAGCGCTCGCGCTCGTGCCGGTCGCGGACGAACGCCCTGATGACCCGGATGCCGATGATCTGCTCGCGCAGCACCTGGTTGATCCGGTCGATGCGCTCCTGCATGGTGCGGAACAGCGGGCGCATGCGCCAGACGACCAGGCCGACGATGACGATCATCACCGGCAGCACGACGAGCAACAGCGACGACAGCGCCGTGTCCTGGCGCAGCGCCAGCACGATGCCGCCGACGCACATGATCGGCGCGGCCACCATCATCGTGAACGTCATCAGCACGAGCAGCTGCACCTGCTGCACGTCGTTGGTGGTCCGGGTGATCAGGGACGGCGCCCCGAACCTGTTGACCTCCTGCACCGAGAAGCCCTGCACCCGGTGGAAGATCGCGGCCCGCAGGTCGCGGCCGAGGGCCATCGAGGTTCTGGCGCCGTAGTAGACGGCCACGATCGAGCAGACGATCTGGATGAACGTCACCCCGAGCATCACCAGCCCGACGCGCATGATGTAACCGGTGTCGCCGGTGACGACGCCGTGGTCGATGATGTCGGCGTTGAGTGTGGGGAGGTAGAGCGTGGCCAGTGTCTGCACGAACTGGAAGAGGACCACGAGCGTGATCTCCTTCCCGTACGGCCTGAGCTGGACCCGCAGCAGGCGTAGCAGCATCAACGGACGCTTTCTGTCGAGGGGGTGAGGGAGGGCCGCACCAGCAGCCCGTCGAGCAGGACGGAGACGATCTCCTCGTCGTCCATGTCGCCGAAGTCGCCGGACAGGCCGAAACCGCGGTGGACGCTCACCGAGACGAGCATGAGCAGCAGTTGCGCCGTGGCCATGGGCGAGCGGCGCAGGTGGTCGCGGTCAGGCTCGACGAGGGCGGCGAGCGCGGTGGTGATGCGGGTGCGGCTGGCCAGCATGTACTCGTGGAACTCGGCGTCCTCGGCCATGAGCTCGCGGGGCACGGCGAAGAGGTTGACGTTGGCCGTCATGCCCGCCCGCAGCAGCGCCGCCACTTCGCACAGCCGGGCGCGCAGCCCTTGCGTGGCGGCGATGGCGGCGAACGCGCGCTCGGCCGGACCGGGGTCGAACGCGCTCATCAGGGCCGCGCGCAGCAGCGTGGCCTTGTCGGGGAAGACGCCGAAGATCGTGCCCTCGGCCACGCCCGCGGCCTCGGCGATCTGGCGGGTGCTGACGGCGGTGCCGTGCGCGCGCAGCAGGGGGACGGTGGCCTCGATGAGGGCGGCACGGCGGTCTTCGGGCGCCATCGCGGGCACCCGTCGCCTTCTGGTCATGCGGACGAGCGTAATGAGTGAGTACTCGCTCGTTCAAATCATTATTTGTCGGGCATGCGTTGTGGCTGGTCAGCCCGCCGGCTTGTCATCGGCCAGGTTCCTGAGCCAGACGCCGACGTTCTGCATGAGCACGTCCAGCTCGCGGCGGAGCTCGGCGTTCTCGCGGCGGAGCCAGAGCAGCTCGTCCCGCTCCTCCAGGGAGAGCACGCCGGTCTCCTCCGGCTGGACCGGCCGCGGGTGGTGGCGGCCCTCGGGGGCGAGGTCGTGCGAGCGGAACGCGTCCTCCCAGGGACCGAGGGCCTCGGCGGACGCGGGAGCGGGACCGGCCGCCGGGGCGGGAGTGGGGACGGTGGTGGGGACGGACGTCGCGGCGAGGGCCGGCGCGGCGGCGGCCACGGGCTTCGGCAGCGTCAGGGTGACCAGCGCGGCGACCACCGCGACGCCGCAGCCGATCATCAGGGCGGTGCGGAAGCCGGCCTCCGACGGCAGCGTGTGGCCGCCGACCGTGACGGTGAGCTGGGCCAGGACGACGCCGATCACGGCGGCGCAGACCGAGGTGCCGATGGAGCGCATCAGGGTGTTGAAGCTGTTGGCCGAGGCGGTCTCGCTCCTCGGCACCGCGCCCATGATGAGGGCGGGCATCGCGCCGTACGCCAGGCCGACCCCGGCGCTGCCGATGCAACCGGCGATCATCAGACCCCAGCTCCAGCCCATCAGGCCGAGGGCGGCGCCGTAACCGGCCGCGATGACCAGCGCGCCGACGAACAGGCTGGTCTTGGGCCCGCGGGCGGCCGACAGCCGGGCGCCCAGCGAGGAGACCGCCATCATCATCAGCCCGGACGGCGCCATCCAGAGCCCGGCGGCCAGCATCGACTGGCCCAGGCCGTAGCCGAGCGCCGCGGGCAGTTGCAGGATCTGCATGAGGACCAGGGACTGGGCGTACATGGCGAAGCCGACGAGGATCGAGGCCAGGTTGGTGAGCAGCACCTGCGGGCGGGCGGTGGTGCGCAGGTCCACGAGCGGGTCGCGGACGCGCAGCTCCCACAGGGCCCACAGCAGGGCGAGCAGCACGGCGCCGCCGAGCAGCCCGAGGGTGGTGCCGCTCGACCAGCCCCAGTCGCCGCCCTTCGAGACGCCGAGCAGCAGGCACACTAGCGCCGCGCCCAGGCCGAACGCGCCGACGAGGTCAAGGCGGCCCCGGGCGGCGGCGGGCGTGGCCGGGACCAGCAGCCAGATCAGCACCCCGACCAGCACGCTCAGCGCGGCCGCGCCCCAGAACAGCACCCGCCAGTCGGCGTACTCGGCGACGGCGGCCGAGATCGGCAGCCCGAGCGCGCCGCCGATGCCCATGGACGAGCTCATCAGCGCGATGGCCGGGCCGACGCGCTGGGGCGGCAGCAGGTCGCGCAGCGCGCTGACGCCGAGCGGGATCATGCCGACGCCCAGCCCCTGGAGGCCGCGTCCAGTGATCATCGGGATCAGGGAGCCGGACAGCGCGCACACGACCGACCCGGCGACGAGGGGCACCGAGCAGACGAGCATCATGGTGCGCTTGCCGTAGAGGTCGCCGAGCTTGCCGATCACGGGGGTGGCGACCGCGCCGACCAGCAGCGTCACGGTGATCACCCATGACGTGTCGGCGGGGGCGGCGTGCAGCAGCCGCGGCAGCTGGCCGATGAGCGGCACCACCAGCGTCTGCATGAGCGAGCCGACGATGCCGGCGACCGCGAGCACGCTGACGATCCCGCCGCCGGAGCGCGGGCTGGGCGCGGAATGCACCATTAATCCCCCTATTGTCCGAATGCACCCTACACAGGGTGTGGCCCCTGCACAACCTGTGCAGCCTGCACACCGGGGCTCTCGCCAGGGGGGATGACGCGGCCCGTCCACCGCGGGCCGCCGGAGGTCAGCCGCGGTCCAGGGCGCCGCCGTCGAGCACCTGGTCGATGTGGGCGGCCAGTTCGACGTCGCGCTCGGTGACCCCGCCCGCGTCGCCCGTCGAGAGCCGGAAGCGGATGCCCTCCTCCGTTCGCTCGATCTCGGCCTGGTGACCCAGCGCCGCGCCCTCGTTGTGCACCGCCTCGCTGAGCCAGCCGAAGCTGTCGGGCGTGATCGGCACGTCCTTGACCAGGGCGTCGCCGTCCCGCCGCCAGCCCTCCAGCGCCGCCATGGCGGTGTCGATGTCCTCGTCGGTCAGGCGTTCGGCCATGTTCCCCCCAAAGTGCTCGTCTCCCGACGCTCGGCTACCACCGATGAGCCGCTTCACACCCGCCATGTCCCTCTATAGCGTGTAGTACTACGATTCGTAGAGGGGGCGGCTCATGCGGGTGCTGGTGGCGGGGGCGGGGATCAGCGGGCTGGCGGTCGCGCGCGGCCTGGTCGCGGACGGCCACGAGGTCGTCGTCCTGGAAGGCGCGGACGGCCTGCGCCTCGGCGGCGGCGCGATCACGCTGTGGTGCAACGGGACGGCGATCCTCGGCGACCTCGGCGTGGACCTGGCGGGCACCGGCCAGCGGCTGTCCACGTTATCCCTGCGCACGGCCCGGGGCCGCCGGATCACGGAGGTGGACCTGGAGTCCCTGACGGCCCGCTTCGGCTCGGCGCCCCGGGTGATCCCGCGCGGCTCGCTGATCAAGCTTCTGGCCGCCGGCCTCCCGGACGGCTCCGTACGGTTCGGCGCGCGCGTACGGGACCTGGAGACCGACCGCGACGGCGCGCGGGTGCGGACCGCGACGGGCGCGGAGTACGAGGCGGACCTCCTGGTGGGGGCCGACGGCGTGCGCTCGCGGGTGCGCGCGCTCGCGCTGGGCGACGGCCCCGCGGCGACCACGGGCCTGGCGATCTGGCAAGGCCTGACGCCCGCCCCCTTCGACCCCGGCCCGACCACGACCCTGATGATCGGACGGCAGGCCGACGCCGGCTTCATGAGCGCGGGCGACGGGCTCATGCAGTGGTTCTTCGAGCTGCCCTGGTCCCCGGCCGACCCTCCCGCGCGCAAGCCGGTGGAGATGCTGCGCCGCCGCTTCGCCGGTTGGGGCGCGCCGGTCGCGCGGGTCCTGGACTCGCTCTCCGACGGAGACGTCGAGCTGTTCCCGCACACCCGGCACAGGGTCCCGCGCCGCTGGGGCGCCGGGCGGTGCGTGCTGCTCGGCGACGCGGCGCATGCGATGCCGCCCGTCGGGGCGCACGGCACCAACCAGGCGCTTGAGGACGTGGCCGCGCTGACCGCCTGCCTGCGGGCCGCGCCCGCCCCGGACGCGGTCATGGACACAGTCGTGGACACAGTCGTGGACGCGTACTCGGCGCGACGCAGGCGGCGGGCGGCGCGGGCCTCGGCGGTGGCCGCGAACACGCTCGCGGCGTCGGGCCCGAGGGCGCTCATGCAGAGCGAGCCGGTGATGCGGCTGATGGCCGCCGTCCCGCCGCGCCTGGCGGCGCCGGGGTTCGCGGGTCTGCTGCGCGCCCTCAGCGACCGGATCTGACACTCGTGGCGCACGCCTGCGCCATTTCTGACATAGGGGTTGACCCCGCCGGGACGGCCTGCCACCGCCGCCGAGGCTGTGACAGGCCGGTAATCACAAGATCGTTTGCATAAATGCTTGAGTTATCGCATTTACGACCTGACTTACTCCGCATTTCGGGCAAGTCATTTTTGTCAGGACGCACAAACTGTTTGCCGAAACCCGGTGAAATGTGATCAGTTTACGGACGTGAGAGATTTTCTCATTGTCGGGGGCGGCGTCGCGGGCGCCTGCGCGGGGTTCTTCCTCGCCGGGTACGGCACCGTGACCCTGCTCGAAGCCGAACAGGTCACCGGCCACCACTCGACCGGCCGGTCGGCGGCCCTCTTCTCGGAGTACTTCGGCAACCCGGCCGTCCGGGCTCTCACGGCGGCGAGCAGGGACTTCCTCGCCGCGCCTCCTCCGGGCTTCGCCGACGTCCCGCTGCTGACCCCGCGCGGCGTGCTCGCGCTGTGCCCGTACGGCGGGGAGAAGCTGTTCGACGACGTGCTGGCCGAGGGACGGCGGGCCCCGACGCCGGCCGTGGAGATCGGCTCCGCCGAGGCCCTGGAGCACTGCCCGATCCTGCGTCCGGGCCGGTTCAGCCGCGCGATGCTGAAACCGGGCGCCATGGACATCGACGTGGACGCCCTCCACCAGGGATTCCTGCGCGGCATCCGGGCCCGGGGCGGCCAGGTCCTCACCTCCGCCCGGGTACGGGCGCTGTCGCGCACGTCCGGCGTCTGGCGGGCGGTCACCGACACGGGCGAGCACGCCGCGCCGACGCTGGTCAACGCCGCCGGGGCGTGGGCCGACGAGGTCGCCGCGCTGGCCGGGGTGCGTCCGGTGGGGCTGCGCCCGCTGCGCAGGACCGCGTTCCTGGTGGACCTGCCCGGCGGGACGGACGCCCGGTCCTGGCCGATGGTCACCGACGTGGCGGACACGTTCTACTTCAAGCCCGAGTCCGGCCGGCTGCTGGTCTCCCCCGCCGACGCCACCCTCGTGGCGCCCTGCGACGCCCGTCCCGACGACCTGGACGTCGCCGTCGGCGTGCGGCGCGTCCAGGAGGCCACGACGCTGGAGATCCGCAGCGTCCGGCACGCCTGGGCGGGGCTGCGCAGCGAGGTGGCCGACGGGACGCCGGTGATCGGGCCGGCGCCCGACGCTCCGGGGTTCGTCTGGCTGGCCGCCCTCGGCGGCTACGGGGTCCAGACGTCGCCCGAGGCGGGCCGGATCGCCGCCGCGGCGGCCATCGGCGGGACCGGCGGGACCGGCGGGACCGGCGGGGACGGTGAACCGGCGTACGCGCCGGGCCGGCTCTGGAACGACTTGGAACGCCTATGAGGAAGGCGACGGGGGCGCGTGAGGCAAGGGGACCGGTCGCCGTTCGTACATTCCTGACAGAGAGGTGGAGATGACCGGCAACACCCGCGGCTTCACCGGCCGGACGGTCGACTTCGGCCCGTTCCGTCCCGTCCCGGCGTTGATCGAGGAGCAGACCGACCGGTGCCCCGAGCGGCCGGCGGTCACCTACGACGGCAGGACCCTCACCTACAGGCAACTGGACGACCTGGTCAACGGCCTGGCGGCGACGCTGGCCGGGCACGGCGTGGGCAAGGGCGACGTGGTCGCCGCCCTGCTGGTCAACTCGCTGGAGCTGCCGGTCGCGTACCTGGCGCTGATGAAGCTGGGCGCCGCGTTCGTGCCGCTCGACCCGTCGTGGCCGGTCGAGCGGGTGCGCGACACCCTCGACGTGCTGCCGGACGGGCCGATCCTGTGCGCGGGCGGCGAGCGGCTGCCGCCGGACGCGGCCCGCCGGGCGGTCGTCGTCGGGATCGACACGATCGTCCCGACCTCCGAACGCCCGGCGGTCACCCTCGGCCCGGACGACCTGGTGTACGGCTACTTCACCTCCGGCACCACCGGGACCCCCAAGTGCGCGATGAACCGGCACGGCGGCCTGGCCAACCGGCTGCGCTTCATGACCCGCTACTTCGCCGCGACCGGCGACGACGTCGTGCTCCAGAACAGCAGGCACACCTCCGACTCCGCGCTGTGGCAGCTGTTCTGGCCGCTGACCACCGGCGGGCGCACCGTGCTGCCCGTCCAGGGCGACTTCCTCAACCTCCGGCACACCATCGACCTGATCGCCCGGTACGGCATCACCACCGCCGACTTCGTCTCCAGTGTCTTCAACGCCCTGGTCGCCATCGTGGACGGTGACCCCGCCGCCCTGGGCGCGCTGTCGTCCCTGCGCCGGCTCGTCGTCGGCAGCGAGGCGGTCAGCCCGCGCGCGGTGCACCGCCTGATGGCCCTGCTGCCCGGCCTCGACCTCACCAACGGTTACGGCCCGACCGAGGCGTCCATCGGGATGGTCTTCCACCGGGTCTCGGCGGCCGACGGCGACGCCGTCCCGCTGGGCCGCCCGATCGACAACTGCTACGCGGTCGTGGTGGACGAGGACCTGCGTCCGGTCCCCGCGGGCACGACCGGCGAGATCGCGATCGGCGGCGTCTGCCTGGGCGCGGGCTACCTGGGCGACCCGGCCGCGACGGCCAGGGCGTTCGTGGGCAACCCGTTCCCCGGCGAGATCCCCGGCGACCGCCTCTACCTCACGGGCGACCTCGGCCACCTGGACGACGACGGCCGCCTGTTCTTCGCCGGCCGCAAGGACTTCCAGGTCAAGATCCACGGCGTGCGGATCGAGCTGGGCGAGATCGCCGCGGCGGCCCAGCGCTGCCCCGGCGTGCTGCAGGCCGAGGTCCTGGTGGCCGAGCAGGCGGGGGTGAAGGCGCTGGCGCTGTTCGCCTCCGGCAGGGGCCTGACCGAGGCCGCGCTGGCCGCCGAGCTGCGCCGCACCCTGCCGCGCACCAGCGTCCCGCGCTACTTCTTCCCGCTGGCCGAGATGCCGCTGCACGACAACGGCAAGGTGGACCGCGGCCGGCTCCAGGAGATCCTCGACGGCAGGCTGGCCGAGGACACCGCGCTGCTGGCCGAGAGCGCGCCGACCGCGAGCCTGGGCGACCAGGTGCTGCGGGCGATGCGCTCGGCGCTGGGCTGGCCGGGCCTCACCGCGGAGACGCACTTCGCCGAGTCGGGCGGCGACTCCATCCAGGCCCTGTCCGTGGTCCACATGATCACCGCCGAGACCGGCGTGCGCGTGGACGTCAAGGACCTGTACGACCACCCGACGGCCGGCGCGCTGGCCCTGCTGATCGAGCGCCGGCGGCACGACCACGAGGCCATCGAGGAGGAGTCGGTGCTGATGGCGCGCGACTCCGTGGTCCCCGACGGGGAGCCCATCAGGCGCGCGTCCAGGCCGGACCGGCTGCGCACGGTGCTGGTCACCGGGGCCACCGGGTTCGTCGGCAGCCGCCTGGTGCACGAGCTGCTGGACCGCGGCGGGCTGCGGGTGTGCTGCCTGGCGCGGGCGGCCGACGACGAGGCGGCCACGGCCCGGGTGGTGGCCGCGCTCACCGAGCGGGGGTTGTGGCAGCCGCGCTTCGCCGACCGGCTGGAGGGCTACGCGGGCGACCTGTCCTTACCCGGCCTCGGGCTGGACGGCTCCACCTGGGAGCATCTGGCCCGAGCCTGCGACCTGGTGCTGCACAACGGCGCGATGGTGAACTTCCTGTTCGACTACCGCGCCCACCGCCAGGCCAACGTGCGCGGCACGATCGAGCTGGTGCGGCTGGCGATGGCCCACCATCCGGTGCCGCTGCACTACGTCTCGACGCTGGGCGCGTTGCAGACCGAGGCGCTCCACAGGGGCGAGCGCGTGCCGGAGGACTGCGACCCGGCGTCGGCCAGGCCGCCGGGCGGCGGCTACAGCCGGTCCAAGTGGATCGCCGAGCGCTACCTGGCCGAGGCCCGGCGCCGGGGCGCGCTGGTCACCGTGCTGCGGCTCGGCGAGATCATGCCGAGCGCCGACAACGGGTATCCGAACCCGGTCGCCTTCACCCATCTGCTGCTCTCGGCGTTCCTGCGGCTGGGCGTGCGTCCCGACGTCGCCACGCGCACCGACTACACGCCGGTCGACTATGTCGCCGCGCGGGTCGGGGCGGCCGTGGTCGACCCCGAGGTCTGGGGCCGTACGCTGCACGTCTTCCGCGGCGAGAGCGTCAGCATCGACGACGTGCCGGCGCGGGCGGGCGTGCCGGTCACGCCGATCCCGTGCGGCGACTTCGCGCGGCTCGTCCGCGAGACCGGCCAGGCGAGCGCGGACCGCGAGCTGATCACGCTCGCCTCGCTGCTGCCCGTCGCGGCGGACGAGGAGGAGCTGCGCCGGGCGTTCGGCGGGCTGCTGACCGACAATCCCGCGCTCTTCCGCAAGGACGAGTGCCACAGGCTCGAACAGCGATGGCGGCTCGGCGAGGGCACCCTCGACGGCCCGATCGCCGCCTACCACGCCCGGCTGGCGGGCACGGCAGGGCAGCGGGTGCCCACCGGTTGATCAGGAAAGGTCAGGAAAGGTCAGGAATGCGCTACCGCAAGATGGGAAACCTCGGCTGGGAGGTCAGCGAGGTCGGATACGGCATGTGGGGCATCGGCGGCGGCCCCGGCGGCTTCACCGGCTGGGACTACGACGTCGCCCCCCGGTGCCTCGACGAGGCGGTCGAACTGGGCTGCACCTTCTTCGACACCGCCTGGGTCTACGGCCGCGGCGTCAGCGAGCAGCTTCTCGGCGCGCTGCTGCGCCGCCACTCCGGCCACCGGCTGTACGTGGCCACGAAGATCCCCCCGAAGAACCGCGAATGGCCCCCGCGACCGGACGACACCCTCGACGACGCCTACCCCGCCGAGCACATCCGCGAGTACACCCACCGCAGCCTGGAGAACCTGGGCGTCTCGCGCATCGACCTCATGCAGTTCCACACCTGGGAGGACCGCTGGGCCCGCGACGAGCGGTGGCAGGAGGCGATCAGGGACCTCAAGAGCGAGGGCGTGATCGACGCGGTCGGCATCAGCGTCAACCGATGGGAGCCGGCCAACTGCCTCGCCGCCCTCGACACCGGCCTGATCGACGTCATCCAGGTCATCTACAACGTCTTCGACCAGGCGCCCGAGGACGAGCTGTTCGACCGGGCGCTGCGTGAGGGCGTGGGCATCATCGCCCGCGTCCCGTTCGACGAGGGCACGCTCACCGGCGCCCTGACCGCCGACAGCACGTGGCCGCCGGAGGACTGGCGCAGCACGTACTTCGGGCCGGAGAACCTGGGGCCGAGCGTCGAGCGGGCCGAACGGCTCAAGGCGGCGCTCCCCGAGGGGCTCTCGCTGCCGGAGGTCGCGCTGCGGTTCGTGCTGCACCACCCGGCGGTCAGCACGGTGATCCCCGGGATGCGCCGGCCCGAGCACGTGCGGGCCAACCTCGGCGTCTCCGACGGGCGGCCGCTCGACCCGGACCTGCTGGCCGAGCTGCGGCGGCACCGCTGGGACCGGGAGCCCGCGTGGTGGTCGGGGTGAGCGAGCCGCTGGTCGCCATGTGGGCCCACTCGCGTTCGGCCTCGACGGCGTTCCTGCGCATGATGATCGAGCGGGGCGACGTGGCCGTCCTGCACGAGCCGTTCCTCGCGCTGACCGAGGAGGGCTCGCTCGCGCTGCCGTCGCCGGACGGCGGCCGGGTGACGGCCCGCTCGGAGAAGGACCTGCTGGCCCGGCTGGCGGAGCTGGCGCGTACGCGGCCGGTGTTCGTCAAGGAGGTGCTCGACTACGAGTACCCGCACCTGTTCAAGCATCCGGAGGACCTGGCCGGGATCGCGCACACGTTCATCGTGCGCGACCCGCGGCCGACCATCGCCTCGCACTACGCCATCAAACCGGCGGTGACCTGCGACGAGATCGGCTACGAGCGGCTGTTCCGGCTGCACGAGCTGGTCCGGGAGGCCACCGGCCGGCGGCCGCTGGTGATCCGCACCGAACGGCTGATCCGCGAGCCCGCGGCGGTCGTCGAGGAGTTCTGCGCCTACACCGGCCTGCCGTTCCTGCCCGGCTCGCTCACCTGGGCCGCGGGCGACCGTCCGGAGTGGGGGCGGACCCGCCGCTGGCACCTGGACGCGAGCGGCAGCGCCGGGTTCGAGGACCGTCGCAACGTCTACACCGCGACCGTGGACAACCATCCGGCCCTGCGGGCCTTCTACGACCACCATCTCCCCTTCTACCAGCGGCTCGTCCAGCACGAATAGGGAGCATCCATGTCAGAGTCACCGGGCCGGCTGTTCGCGCGCGCCTACGCCGACGACCCCGAGCACGCGGAAGTGACCTTCGACTACACCATCACCGAGGCGCACGAGCCGACCAAGGACCGGCCCCGGCTGACCGTGCGCAACCTGCTCAGGGTCGTCCCCGTCGAGGGCGACCGGGCCCGGTTCTGGACGGAGTCGCCGCCCGGCGAGGAGGAGCGGCGGGCGGTCCGCGACTCGGACGTGCGGCGCGAGGCGGCGTTCAGGTTCGGCATGTCGGAGGCCAAGGTGCAGCCGATCCAGGCGTGGGTGCAGATCCCCGACGGCCTGGACGCCGACCCGGACGCGCTGGCCACCTTCCTCGACTACCGCCTCCTGGTACGGCTGGCCACGGCGGAGAACCTGGCCCTGACCACCGCCCTGCTGGGCCATCCGGAGATCGCCCGCCTGCCGTACGACGACTACGTCCACGGCGTGTTGTCGGCCTGCGACGAGGTCGAGCAGTCGGGCGCGACCCCGCACGCGATGATCGTCAACCCGCGCGACTACTACCACCGGCTGGTGGGCCGGGGCGGGCTGCTGGCCGAGCTGGCCGAGGGCAACGGCATGAAGGTCAGCCGCAACCGGTGGGTCGCGCCCGGGGACGCCCTGGTCGGCGACATCTCCGTGGCGGCCAGGCTGCTGGACGCGGGCCGCTCGGTGATCCGGGTGGCCGAGCCGCCGCCCGGCACGTTCGCCCGGCCCGGCGTGGCCGTCTGCGCCGAGGTGTACGAGGGCGTCGCGGTGCATCTACCGGGTTTGTTCTACCTGGTCACCCCTGCCGGGGAAAACACTGTGTTTCCCACTTCATAGCAATCGAGTAGAACGAGAACGACGAAAGGCGGTGACCGTGTCGGACGAGAGCCAGGAATTCCGGCGCAATGGTTGGTGGCGCGACGAAACCTTTTTGGACGACTTACGCCGCAACATAGTTGCATTTCCCGACAAATCAGCACTCATCAGCCGGCGGGTCGCCGACGGCGTCACCGACGTCGTCACGTACGCCGAAGTGGGCCGGATGACCGACCGCATCGCGCACGGCCTGGTCAGGCTGGGCGTGCGGCCGGGCGATTTCATCGCGATCCAGCTCCCCAACCGCAGGGAGACGCTGCCCCTCGCGCTGGCGTGCATGAAGATCGGCGCCCGCATCGCCCCGCAGATGCCCATCTACCGCCACCGCGAGCTGGACTTCATGATCCGGCTGACCGAGGCGAAGCTGTTCGTCACCACGAGCCACATCGGCCACGTGGACACGGCGGAGACCGGGATGACCCTGGCCCGGGAGATCCCGAGCCTGGAGCACGTGATCGTCGTCGGCGGCGGCGGGCCGCCCGGCTCGCTCGACTTCGACGAGCTCCTGCTCACCCCGGAACCGGGCGACCCGGCCGACATCGAGGGCCGCGAACTGGGCCCCGACGACCCGTTCCTCATCCTGTTCACCTCGGGCACGACCGGCGAGCCCAAGGGCGCCCTGCACAGCCAGAACACCCTGTACGCCGACATCAAGGGCTACGGCGAGGCGTTCGGGCTGGACGAGAGCCTGGTCATCATGACCGCCCAGACGTCGATGCACTACGTGGGTCTGGTGATGGCGTACCTGACGGCGCTGGCGCTGGGCGGCACCGCGGTCACGGCCGACGCCTGGGACGCCGGCGTCTACCTCGACCTGATGTCCGACCACGACGTCACCATGTACTACGGCTCGCCACCGTTCGCCCGGGAGATCAGCGAGGAGCAGGACGCCCGCCCGCGCAAGCTCCCAAGCCTGAGCGTCTTCGTCTCCGGCTCGGCCCCCGTCCCGCCGCACCTGGTGGAACGGGTCACCGAGACGCTGGGCGTCCGCGTGTACGCGCTGTGGGGCATGACCGAGAACGGCGGCGTCACCATGACCCGCCCGCAGGACCCGCCCGAGCGGGCCGGCGAGAGCGACGGCACGGTCATCTCCGGCATGGAGGTGCGCATCGTGGACGAGGAGAACAGACCGGTCGCCAAGGGCGAGATCGGCGCTCTCCAGGTACGCGGCGCGGCCCAGTGCCTCGGCTACTACCTGCGCGACGAGATCTACGCCAAGTCCATCACCCCGGACGGCTGGTTCGACACCGGCGACCTGGCCCGCGACGACGGCTACGGCGGCGTGCGCATCTCCGGCAGGACCAAGGACGTCATCATCGCCAACATGTGCCTCAAGCTGCCGGTCAGCGACATCGAGGCGCTGCTCGGCCGGCATCCGGCCATCCGCGACATCGCGCTCATCGGCATCCCGGACCCGGCGCTGGTCGAGCAGGTGTGCGCGGTCGTCACGCCGTCGGGCGAGCCGCCCACGCTGGAGGACCTGCGGACCTACCTCAAGGACGCCGGCGTGAACGACTGGTTCTGGCCCGAGCGCCTGGAGGTCGTGGAGGAGATGCCGCGGACCGTCACCGGCAAGATCCGCAAGGTCGAGCTGCGGGAGCGGTTCGGCGTGGCGTCGGACTGAGGTGGCCGGTTCACGGGCGCTCCCGCTCGCCGTCCTGTGCGGGAGCGCCTTCCTCGGCGCGATCGACGTGCAGCTCGCGAACATCGCCTTCCCCGACATCCTGCGCAGCTTCCCGGGCAGCAGCCTGCCCGAGCTGTCGTGGGTGTTCAACGGCTACGCGATCGTGTTCACCGCGGCGCTGCTGCCGGCGGGCGGCCTGGCCGACCGGTTCGGCGCGCGGCGGGTGTTCCTGACCGGGCTGGCGGTGTTCGTGGTCGGCGCGGCCCTGTGCGCGGTCGCGCCGTCGGCGGGGGCGCTGATCGCGGCCCGGGTCGTGCAGGGCGTGGGCGGCGGGGTGATCACGCCGCTGACGCTCGCGCTCATCCTGCCGTACTACCCGCCGGAGCGCCGGGGCACGGCGATCGGGCTGTGGAGCGCGGCGCAGTCGGTGGCCACGGCGTCGGGGCCGTCGCTGGGCGGCATGCTCGTCGGCGTCTGGGACTGGCGGACGGTGTTCTTCCTGCACCTGCCGGTCGGGGTCGCCGTGCTGGCGGGCGCCTGGCGGGTCGTGCCCAGGCAGGCGGGCGAGGCGGCCACGTCCAGGCTGCCGGACCTCGCCGGGCTGTTCCTGCTGGTGGGGGCCATCGGGTTGCCGTCGCTGGCGATCGTGCAGAGCGACGCGTGGGGGCCGGGCAGCCCCGGCACGATCGCGGCGCTGGTCGCGGGCGTCGTCGTGGCCGTGCTGTTCGTCCGGCGGGCGCGCACGCATCCCGCTCCGATCGTGGACCTGGGCGCGCTGCGGGCGCGCGGCACCCAGCGGGCCAACCTCGCGATGTTCCTGGTCGGGCTGGTGATGTTCGCGCTGCCGCTGGCCAACATCCTCTTCCTGACCGGGATCTGGGGGTACTCCGTGGCCGCGGCCGGGCTCGCCGTCACGCCGGGCGCGCTCGCCCAGGTGCTGACCGCGCCGCTGGCCGGACGGCTGGCCGCCAGGACCGGTCATCGCCCGCTCGCCCTGTGCGGGGTGGCGCTGCTGGCCCTGTCCACGGCGTACCTGGCGTTCGCGACGGGGGGCGGGCAGGCGTACCTGGCGGTGGTGCTGCCGGCGGTGGTGCTGTCGGGGGTCGCCGTGGCCGTGCTGATCACGTCGCTGAGCGGCGCGGCGGTGGCCGAGATCCCGCCCGCGCGGCTGGCCACCGGCACCGCCCTGTCGGTGACCTCGCGGGCCTGCGGGGCCGTCATCGGCGTCTCGGCGCTGGTGCTGGTGCTGTCGGGCGACCGGCTCGGGGTGGTCGGGGCGTACCAGGGGGTGTGGCTGACGATGCTGGGCCTCTGCGCGCTGGTCGCCGTCGCCGCCGCCGGTCTGCGCGCCCCTCGGGCCCCACGCGCCGAACCGGCGGCGCGCAGCGCCTGAACGCGTACGGGCCCGCCTCCCCGTCCCCGAGGCGGGCACGAACGGTCCGCGCCGCCTAGGACGCGCAGTCGAGCACGGCGCCCGCCCTCGGCGTGACCGTCCCGTAGTAGTGGACCTTCTCGCAGGGGGCGGTGTTGCCGGTGACCACGACGTCGGTGATCGCGGCGGCGTCGCCGCGGATGGCGAGGGCGTCGCGCGTGCCGGTGCCGGTCACCCGGTTCCCGGTGATCTCGACGGTGCGCAGCGGGGCTCCCGCCACGGACTTGACGTAGATCCCGCCCACGCAGTTCTCGACCTGGTTGTCGGTGATGCGCACGTTCTGGGCGTTGACCGTGGCGATGCCGTCGTAGCGGGTGTTGCGTACGACGTTGCCCTCGACGCGGACGCCGGTGTGCGGGTGGGCGGGGTCGGAGGTGTGCGAGCCGGTGAACTGGCCCCAGCCGAGCTGGGAGCCGGAGGTGTCGCAGGTGTTGCCGCTGAGCAGGATGTCCGTGCAGGGCGTCAGGTCGCTCGCGCCGCCCCAGGTGTTGTCGCCGGTCGGCAGGTCGAGCTGGACCGCCTCGCCGTGCCACAGCCCCTGGCCGGGGTCGCTGATCCAGCCCATGAGCGAGCAGCCGCGGACCGTGCCGCGCCGTACCGCGTTGAGCTCGATGCCGTGCCACCACTTGACGTTCCACATGGTGACGTTCTCGATGAGCACGTCCGAGGCGTGGATCATCGTGATGCCGTTCATCGCGGGCGCCTGGTCGAGCACGCCGCGCTGCACGAAGTCCCAGACCGGGTCCCAGCTCCCGCCCGTGACGGCGATGTTCCCGGCGCCGGAGTAGCCGCCGGTCGTCGCGCCGACGGAGTTGAGCACCATCGTGTGCTTCACGCCCGTGGCGGGGAAGCGGGAGACGATCCGGGCGTCGGTGGCGTCCAGATGGGTGTCGCGGTAGACGATGAGCGGTTCGGTCAGCAGGTAGGTGGCCTTGGGAACCTTGGCGATGTACCTGCCGGCGGCGTCCTTGGTTCCCTTGCCGTCCCTGGCGGCGTTCAGGAGCTTCTGGATCTCCGAGCCGCTGACGTAGGCGACCGACGCCGACGCCGAGGCCGATGCTGGTGCTGCGAGCGGGTGGCCGGCGAGGAGGGCCGCCGCGCTCCCCAGTAAGGTCCTTCTTGTGATCATGACCTTGAACTGTCCATCGGCGGGCGAGGACCTGTCAACCCCGGCGGTCAGTCGGGGGCGTAGGCCAGAACGTGGTCGTGGATCAGCCGTCCGAGCTGGGGGTCGTCCCGTTCGAACGCCTCGACCAGCGGTTCGTGGTCGGCGGCGTTCTCGTGCGGCCGCATCCTGAACAGCCTGATCGACACGTGCGTCCAGACCTCGACGCCGAGCGACTCCCACACCGACACCAGCAGCGCGTTGCCGGAGGCCGCCACGATCTCCCGGTGGAAGGCGACGCCGTGGCGCACCTGGTCGTCCAGGGAACCGGCGGCCGCGGCGGCGTGCAGGCGGGTCACGTGAGCGCGCAGCGCCGCCACCGGAGGGCGGCCGAGGCGGGTGGCGGTCTCCTCCAGGCCGGCCCGGACCTGGTAGACCTCGCGCAGGTCGTCGAGGGTGAAGCCGCGGACGCGGGCGCCCCTGTTGGGCGCGGACTCGACCAGCCGGAGCGCCTCCAGCTCGCGCAGCGCCTCGCGTACGGGGGCCTGGCTGACCTGGAGCTCGGCGGCCAGGCGGCGTTCGACGATCCGCTCGCCGGGCTCCCAGCGGCCGCTGATCAGGCCGTCGAGCAGCACCTTCCTGATCTCGTCGCGCAACGGCTGCCGCACCACGGGCTCCACAGATAATCCTTTCATCGGATGATCGATCATATGGTGTTTAATGGAAGCATGGAGAAAGATCTGGATCCCCAGGAGACCGCCGAATGGCTCGAATCGCTTGAGGCGGTCCGGCGGGCGGCCGGTCCCGATCGGGCCGAGTACCTGCTGCGCAGGCTAGCCACGAGCACGCGCTATCTCAACACGGTGCCCACCGCGGAGGAGCCGGCCTACCCCGGCGACCTGGACCTGGAAGAACGCGTCGCGGCCTACGACCGGTGGAACGCCGCCGTCATGGTCAGCCGGGGCAGCAAGCTCGGCCTCGGCGGCCACCTGGCCACCTACGCCTCGGCGGCCTGGCTGTACGAGGTCGGCTTCAACCACTTCTTCCACGGCGCGGACGACCAGGTCTTCTTCCAGGGGCACGCCTCCCCCGGCGTCTACGCGCGGGCGTTCCTCGAAGGGCGCCTGAGCGAGGCCCAGCTCGACCTGTTCCGGCGCGAGACGCAGGGCGGGCTGCCGTCGTACCCGCACCCCAGGGCGATGTCGGGCTTCTGGCAGTTCCCGACCGTGTCGATGGGCATCGGCCCGCTCAACGCGGTCTACCAGGCGCGCTTCAACCGCTACCTGCACAACCGCGGCATCAAGGACACCTCGCACAGCCATGTCTGGGCCTTCCTGGGTGACGGCGAGATGGACGAGCCGGAGTCCACCGCGGCGCTGACGCTGGCCGCCAGGGAGGGGCTGGACAACCTCACCTTCGTGATCAACTGTAACCTCCAGCGGCTCGACGGCCCGGTACGCGGCAACACCCGGATCGTGCAGGAGCTGGAGAGCGTCTTCAGGGGCGCGGGCTGGAACGTCGTCAAGGCGCTGTGGGGCGCCGAGTGGGACGGCCTGCTCGGCTCCGACGAGCTGGTGGCCAGGCTCGGCGAGGTGCCGGACGGCCAGTTCCAGACGTTCGCCGCCTCCGACGGCGCCTACATCAGGCAGCACCTGTTCCAGGGCCTCGACGTGCCCTGCTCCGACGACGACCTGCGGCGCATCGTCGGCGGCTCGCGCGCCGGGCACGAGCCGCGCAAGGTCTACGCCGCCTACCACAAGGCCCTCCAGCACCGGGGCGCGCCCACCGTGGTCCTCGTCCAGACGGTCAAGGGCTGGACGCTCGGCGCGGGCGTCGAGGCGCGCAACGCCAACCACCAGATGAAGAAGCTCACCCTCGACGAGTTCCGCGTCATGCGCGACCGGCTCGGCCTGCCCGTCCCCGACTCGGCGCTGGCCGGGGAGCTGCCGCCGTACCTGCACCCGGGGCCCGACTCGCCCGAGGCCAGGTATGTCGCCGAGCGCCGCCGCGAGCTGGGCGGCCCGATCCCCCACCGCACGGTCGCCCGGCGGCCGCTGCCACAGGCGGGCGAACGGCCGTTCGCGGCGCTGGCGAAGGGCTCGACGCAGCCGGTGGCCACCACCATGGCGTTCGTCCGGCTGGTCAAGGACCTGATGAAGGAGCCGGAGACCGGGCGGCGCTGGGTGCCGATCGTGCCCGACGAGGCCAGGACGTTCGGCATGGAGTCGCTGTTCCCCACGGCGAAGATCTACTCGCCGCTCGGCCAGCGGTACGAGTCCGTCGACCGGGAGCTGCTGCTGGCGTATAAGGAGGCGGTGGACGGGCAGATCCTCATCGAGGGCATCACCGAGGCCGGGTCGATGGCCTCCTTCACCGCGGCGGCCTCCAGCTACGCCACCCACGGCGAGCCGATGATCCCGTTCTACATCTTCTACTCGATGTTCGGCTGGCAGCGCACCGGCGACCAGATGTGGGCCCTGGCCGACCAGCTCGGCCGCGGCTTCCTCGTCGGCGCCACCGCCGGCCGCACCACCATGACGGGCGAGGGCCTCCAGCACGCCGACGGCCACTCCCAGCTCCTGGCCTCCGCCAACCCCGCCTGCCTGGCCTACGACCCGGCCTTCGCCTACGAGGTCGCCGTCATCGTCCGCGACGGGCTCAGGCGCATGTACGGCGAGGCGGCCGAGGACGTGTTCTACTACCTGACCGTCTACAACGAGCCGATGCCGCAGCCCGCGATGCCCGAGGGCGTCGAGGAGGGCATCCTCAAGGGCATCTACCGCTACTCCGCCGGGGGCGGCGCCGCGCACCTGCTGGCCAGCGGCACCGCCATCCACTGGGCGCTGGAGGCCCAGCGGCTGCTGGCCGAGGAGTACGGGCTGGGCGTGGACGTCTGGTCGGTCACCTCGTGGAGCGAGCTGCGGCGCGAGGCCATGTCCGCGACCGGGGTGCCGTACCTGCGTCAGGCGCTGGCCGGGACCGAGGGGCCGGTGATCGCGGTCAGCGACTGGATGCGGGCCGTGCCCGACCAGATCAGGCCGTGGATCGACCGGCCGTGGACCTCGCTCGGCACCGACGGGTTCGGGCTCTCCGACACCCGGGAGGCCGTACGCAGGCACTTCGGGGTCGACCCGCGCTCGATCGCGGACGCCGTGCTGAAGGCTGTGGAGGAGTAACGGCGAGGCCGTTTGTCCCGGCGTAACCGTATTTATCGAGGAATCTCCCTAAGTTAGGGCCTGGCGCCCCGGCCGTGTTCTTCTGATGCCGGGGGGAGACGGGTGAGAACACGGTTGCGCCGGTCGCTGCGCACGCGGCTGGCACTGCTCGCCGGCATCGCCATGTTGCTGCTGAACGTCGTCGTCAGCGGCTTCGTCATGTTCGGCATCCACGACGACGTGGCCGACGTACGCGCGAGCGAGGTGTCCGGGAAGGCCCTGCGCGTCCTTCTCATGGTCAAGCGCAACCAGCTGCCCCGCGTGCTGGAGCCCGGCGGGCTCGACGGCATCCAGGTCGTCGACCCGGCCGGGCGCGCGGTCTCCTGGACGCCCAACCTCGCCGAAGCGCCGCGCCAGACGGACCTGATCCCCCATCCCGAGCAGGCCAACTACGTCAGCAGGAGCTGCGACCTGCCCGCCTTCCCCGGTCAGTGCGAGCTCGTGGTCGCCCTGCGCGCGTTCCAGCCCGAGGGCACCTGGATCATCTACGCCTTCGACCCCGCGGTCCCCTGGTTCGTCAGCCCGCAGGTCGTGCTGTTCCAGATCGTGGTGTCGGCGCTGCTGGTCGGGCTGACCTTCTTCGGGGTGTCACGGGTCGTGGCCAGGACGCTCGCCCCCGTCAGCAGCATCACCAGGAGGCTCGCCGAGATCACCGCGGACGGCAGCGGCCTGCGGGTGCCCGTCCCGGACACCGACGACGAGATCCGGGCCCTGGCCGAGACCGCCAACCGGACGCTGGAGCGGCTGGAGACGGCGCGGACGCGCCTGGAGGCCGCGATGGAGCAGCAGCGCCGGTTCGCCGGCGACGCCTCGCACGACCTGCGCAGCCCGATCACCGCCATGCGCGCCCAGGTCGAGGAGGCCATGCTGCATCCGGACGAGACCGACTGGCGGGAGACCAGCACCCAGGTGCTGGCCAGCCTCGACCGGTTGCAGGCCATCGTCACCGACCTGCTCACCCTGACCAAGCTGGACGCCGGGGCCCCGAGCGACCACGAGCCGGTGGACCTGGGCCAGTTGGTCGCCGCCGAGACCGTCAGGCCGCGGGCCAAGCGCGTGGTCACCAGCGCGGGCGAGGGCGTGGTCGTGATGGGCGACCGGCTGCAGCTCACCCGTCTGCTGACGAACCTGCTCGACAACGCCGAGCGGCACGCCGAGACGCAGGTCACCGTGACGGTCCTGGAGGAGGACGGCCAGGCCGTCCTGGAGGTCCTGGACGACGGCGGCGGCATCGAACCGGCGCAGCGCGAGCTCGTCTTCCAGCGCTTCATCCGCCTGGACGACTCCCGCAACCGCGACGCCGGCGGCACCGGCCTCGGGCTGCCGATCGCCCGCGAGATCGCGACCGCCCACCACGGCACCCTGACCATCGAAGACTCCCCGAAGGGCGCCCGCTTCGTCCTCCGCCTCCCCCTACCCACCCCCTGACCTCCGGAGGCAGCAGGCCCGCTCGCCCCCCCAGACGCCGAGGGCCTCCTCCTGGCGCGCACCTTCCACACCGGGGGCAACACGCCCACCCGCTCCCCGCACCCGTGGGCCCCTTCCCGCGTCATGTGCAGGGGTGAGGGGTTTCTAGTGCTTGGTGTGGCCGCGGGCGAGGCCGTTGCCGTGTTTGGTCTTGGCGGACTGATGGCCGAGCTTCTTGCCCTTGCCGGGGCCGGTGCCGACCGCGGCGGGCGGCTGCGCGGGCGTCTGCGTGAGGGGCCGGCCGGACGGGCGGTGGCGGGACGGGCTCTGCTCCGGGGCACGGTCGGAGGCGCGTTCCGGGGTGCGTTCGCGTGAGACGGCGACCGCGTGCATGATCCCCGTGTGCTCGGGCGCCTGGTCCGGTGCGGGGTCGGCGTAGGAGGGCGTACGGGGGGTGGCGGGCTCGTCGCCGCTCCACGAGGTCGTGACCAGCACGCTGGTGACGAGCGCGGCCAGGGCGGTGAGCTGCCGCCAGCGCTGCGGCCTGGTCGGCTGCGGGATCGACACCGAGAACGGCAACAGCTCCCGTTGGGCGCGAAGCCCTCGTGCCGCGCCGGGCATGGTCCGGCGCACGGCGTGGTTCCGCTCCCCGGTCCTCCGCCCCACCCGGTCCCACCCCAGGGTCCTCCGGGTGCTCCCCGGACCGCCCACCTGCGAGGGGACACCCTCCGAGGTCAGCTCGGCTTCCGGGGTGAGGACGGTTTGCGGGGTGGCGGCTTGCGGGACGGGGACCGCACGCGGACCCTCGGCGCGCGCGGCGGAGGCGGCGTCCGACGCGGGCTCGGAGACGGCGGCGTCCGACGCGACAGCGGGCGCGGTGGCGGCGAACGCGGCGGCGGCGGGCGCGGGAGCGGCGGGTGTTGAGGTGGTGGGGGTGGGGGGTGAGGTGAGGGGCGGCTGCGGGGCGGTGGCCGGGGGTGGGAGGGGGGTGGCGGGGAAGAGGGTCGGGGGGAGGAGGTCGCCGGTGTGGGGTGGGGCGGCGGCCATGGGGATGGCGGCGGTGTCCTGGGGTTCCTCGTCGCGCAGCGCGGCCACCCGGGTCAGGCGCCGCCGGACCTCCCCGCCGTCGATCCGGCGGTCGGGGTCCTTCTCCAGCAGACCGGCGATGACCGGCGCGAGGGGCCCGGCCAGGTGGAACGGCGCGGGCTCGGAGGTGAGCACCGCCGTCAGGGCCGCCAGGTGGCCGCTGTGCGGGAAGGGCGACTGGCCTTCGACGGCCGCGTACAGGGTGGCGCCGAGGGACCACAGGTCGGCCTGCGGGGTCGCGTGGCCGCCGCGCAGGCGTTCCGGGGCGATGTACGCGGGCGTGCCCACCACCATGCCCGACTGGGTGATGTTGGACTGGTCGTCCAGGGTGGTGGCCAGGCCGAAGTCGGTGAGCAGGGCGTGCCGGTCGCCGTTCAGCAGGATGTTCCCGGGCTTGACGTCGCGGTGGACGATGCCGTCGGCGTGCGCCGCGCTCAGCGCCTCCAGCACCTGCAGCCCGAGGCGCGCGGTGTCGGGCACGGACAGCGGCCCGCGTTCGGCGATCACGTCGGCGAGGCTGCGCGAGGGCACGAGCTGCAGGACGATCCACGGCCGCTCGTCGGCCACCACCACGTCGTAGACGGCCGCGATGTGCGGGTGGCTCAGCCGGGCGGCCAGCCGCGCCTCCCGCATGGTACGCCCGAGCAGCCGCTCCCGCTCGGCCTCGATCGCGTTCCCGAGGGTGACCTCCTTGACCGCGACCTGCCGGTCGAGCAGCTCGTCGTGCGCCCGCCAGACCCGGCCCATGCCGCCACGGCCCAGCTCCGACAGCAGCCGGTAGCGTCCGGCCAGCAACCAGCCCGCACAGCGCGAAGGGGACATGACGCCCTGCCTACCCGATCTTCCCGCCCTCATGCAACGGCCTCACCGGCTTCGAGTCGATCCTGTGAGGCGTCCCAGGAGGGCGGGCGACCGAGGCGGGCCCGACAGGCGGCGCCCATCTCGGGAGATCGGCGCCGCCCGGAGCCGGATCGCGCGGGCGGGTCTACCCGTTCGTGGGGAAGCCGAGGTTCACCCCACCATGCGACGGGTCCAGCCACCGCGAGGTCACCACCTTGCCCCGCGTGTAGAAATGCACCCC
>NZ_JBFAOV010000053.1:0-45406 GCF_040675375.1 Nonomuraea sp. NPDC049607 | reverse complement strand
TCGGGGGGGGGGGTCGGGGGCTCGGGGGGGGGGGCCCCGGCCCGGCTCAGCCCCCCCCCCCACTCCGCCCCCCCCCCGGGGGGCCCCGCGCCGGGGGGGGGCCCCCCCCCCCGGCGCCTCCGCGTCCTCGACGGCGGAGGCGAACCGCAGGATCGGGTCGATCAGGCCGGGGAAGCGGTCGCTCAGGTCGCGGGCGCGTGCCCGGACCCGCCGGTGACGGCCGTCGACGGTCATGCTGATCAGCCCGGCCTCCCGCATGATCCGGAAATGGTTGGACAACGTCGACACCGGCACGCCCATGCCGTCGGCGAGCGCGGAGCAGGTGGACTCGGAGGTGGCCCAGGCGCGGCGCACGAGCTCCAGGCGGACCGGGTCGCCGAGCGCGTGGAGCAGCGGCGCGAGGGTCAGGGACTCGCGGGCCGGTTCGGGAAGCGGTCGCATGCCTCCATACTACCAATACTTCGACTTTTCCGAAATATCGAACTATGGTGTGCGATCAGCGTCGCTTCACGACGGCCTGACGAGAGGGAGCACTGTGGTGACCGCACCCGAAAGCACGATGACGCCCGGCGCCGCGGGCGTCCCACCGAACCGGACCGTGTTGCTCGCGGTGGCCTGTCTGGGCCAGTTCATGGTGCTGCTCGACAGCACGATCGTCGGGGCGGCGCTGCCCGACATGCAGATTCGCCTGCACACCCAGCTCAGCGGGTTGCAGTGGATCGTCGACGCCTACGTGCTGCTGGTGGCCATGCTGCTGCTGTCCGGCGGCGTGTTCGCCGACCGGTTCGGCCGCAGGCGGCTGTTCCTGACCGGCGTCGTGGTGTTCACCGCCGCGTCCGTGGTGTGCTCCGTCGCGCCCTCGCTCGGCTGGCTGATCGCCGGACGGGTGCTGCAGGGCGTCGGGGCCGCGGCGCTGAGCCCCGCCTCGCTGGCCCTGATCGGCGCCGCGTACCCGGTCCCGCGGGAACGGGTGCGGGCGATCGGCATGTGGGCCGGGTTTAGCGGCATCGGCCTGGCCACCGGACCGCTGGCCGGCGGCGTCCTGGTGGACGCCTTCGGCTGGCCGTCGATCTTCCTCGTCAACGTGCCCATCGGCGCGGTGCTGCTGGTCGCCGGGCTGCGGGTGCTGGACGAGTCGCGCAACCCGGCCGCGCCGGGGATCGACGTCCCGGGCACGGTCCTGTCCGTCCTCGGTGTGGGGGCGCTGACCTTCGCGCTCATCGAGGGCGGCTCCCGTGGCTGGACCTCGCCGGTGATCCTGGGCGGCTTCGCCGTCGCGGTGGTGCTGCTGGCCGCGTTCGTCGTCGTGGAAGGACGCGGTCCGGCGCCGATGTTGCCGCCGCGGTTGTTCCGTCAGCGGCTGTTCACGGTCTCCAACACGGCGATGGTCGTGGTGGGGTTCGCGCTCATGGGCTCGTCCTTCTTCTTCTCCCAGTTCTTCGTCCACGTCCAGGGCAGTTCGATCCTGCGCGCCGGCGTGCAGACCCTGCCCGCGACCCTGGCCATGGTGGTCGTCAGCCCGTACGCGGGCCGGCTCGCCGCCAGGTACGGCTTCCGGATCGTGGTCACCACCGGCCTGGCGCTGGCCGGGCTCGGGCTGGTGGCGCTGGGCTTCGTGCACGCCGACACCGGCTACGGCAACGTGTGGTGGCGGCTGGCCGTCGCCGGCGTCGGGTTCGCCCTGACCATGTCCCCGCTGACCGGCGCCGCCATCCAGGCGGTCGGCCCGCAGGAGGGCGGCCTGGCCTCGGGCGTCAGCAGCACCACCCGGCAGATCGGCGCGGTGCTCGGCGTGGCGGTGCTGGGCGCGGTCGTCCGCACGCGGGAGTCCGGCGGCGCGTCGTTCGAGGCCGGGCTCGGCAGCGCCTTCGTCGTGGCCGGCGTCGTCACGCTGGTCTGCGCGGTGTTCACCGGCCTGTGGCTGACGCGGTCCAAGCCCGCCCGGGGTTAGGCGGTCTCGGGGCGGGTGGCCTTGCCGTCCAGCCAGAGGGTGTCGGACTCGTCGCGGTGGGAGCCGGAGGTGCCGACGTGCTTGGCGTCGATCTTCGGGCCCTTCTTGATCACGTGGACGAGGGCCATGGCGTGGCCGCGGCCGAGGTCGTAGTCCTGCTTGAGCCAGTCGATGATCGTCCCGGCCTTGGTGGAGGGGGCGTCGAAGCCGCGTTCCTGGGCCAGCGCGATGAACTGGCGGGGCGTCAGCCCGGTCTTCTCTTCGATGGTGTCCAGATACGCCTGGAACGACATGGCGTTCTCCCTCCGTCGTGGCACGTTGCGGCCTTAGTGTCCCATTGATGGCGGTTCGTCGTTCCAGTGCGGGGGCTGTTCTCAGTAGTGTCGAGGGGTGCAGATGGACGAGCGTGAACTGAGCTCCCCTTGGGAAGGGGTCCTGGTCACTCCGGGATCGGCCGGCCGGACGGGCGTCCTCGTGCTGGCGGGGTCGAGCGGGCGGATCGAGCGTGACCGGGCCCGCCTCCTCGCCGGGGAGGGGATGACCGCGCTGTCGATCCGGTGGTTCGGGGGCCCGGGGCAGTCGCCCGGCATCTGCGAGATCCCGCTGGAGACGTTCGTGTCGGCCGTCGACCTGCTGGAATCCACCGGGGTCCGGCGGATCTGCGTGCTGGGCATGTCGAAGGGGGCCGAGGCCGCGCTGCTGACCGCCGTCCGGGACCGGCGGGTCGGCGGGGTGGTGGCGCTGTCGCCGACCTCGGTCGTGTGGGGGAACGTCGGGCCGGGGCCCGACGGGGAGAAGCGTCCCTACCGGTCGTCCTGGACGTGGCGGGGGAGCCCGCTGCCGTTCGTCCCGTACGACGACGACTGGGCCGAGGTCGAGCCGGAGCACGGCCCGCTGGCCCTGCGCGCCCTGTACGAGCTCAGCGAGCGCACGTTCGCCGGCCTGCTGCCGGCCGCGGCGATCCCGATCGAGGAGGCGGCGGCCGACGTGCTGCTGGTGGCGGGCGGCGATGACGCCATGTGGCCGTCCGTGCCGTTCGCCGGGCGGCTGGCCGCCCGCCGTCGTGCCGCCGGTCGTACGGTCCGGCTGGTCAGCCGGGCCGAGGCCGGTCACCGTCCGCGCCTGCCGGGGGAGGGGCCCGCTCCCGAGTCACCCGACTTCCTCTACGGCGGCGACCCGGCCGCGGACGCCCGGCTCGGCGCCGACGCCTGGCCGCACATCCTCGATCTGCTGCACGGCTGACCGCGATCTGCTGGTGTGGTACGTTTTCTGGCGCATCGACCCGAGGAGGTGAGACCGATCAACGTTGTGACAGGTCGGGGCTCCCTCGCGCGCATCGCCTAGGGAGCGCCCGCACGAGGCATCCCGAAAGGCTTTCGACGCGCATGCGTTTCACCTCTCAGACGTCGGCCGACGGCGTCACCGCACGATCCTTCACCCTCGGCGAGATCCCCGGCGTGCTGTGGACCCCGCGGCACGCCGAACCCCGCGGCCTGGTCCTGATCGGGCACGGCGGCGGGCAGCACAAGCAGGCCCCGGGCGTCGTGGGACGCGCTCACCGGCTGGTGGCCGAACGTGGCTTCGCGGCGGCGGCCATCGACGCGCCGGCCCACGGCGACAGGCCCAGGAGCGCCGAGCACGAGCGCGTCATCACCGCGATGCGGGACCGGATGGCCGGCGGGGGCGACCCCACCCCGCTGCTGGCCGAGCTCCACACGTCGCTGGCCGCCCAGACCGTCCCGGAGTGGCGCTCGGTCCTGGACGCGCTCGGCGACCAGGGGCCGGTGGGTTACTGGGGCGTGTCGCTGGGCTGCGCCCTGGGGATGCCGCTGGTGGCCGCCGAGCCGCGGATCGGCGCGGCGGTGCTGGGCCTGAGCGGCACTTCGCTTGCCTCGGCCGAGGCCGCCGCCGGGATCACCGTCCCGGTGCGGTTCCTCCTCCAGTGGGACGACGAACGGGTGCCCCGGGCCGAGGCCCTGGCCCTGTTCGACGCGTTGTCCTCGGCCGAGAAGACGCTGCACGCCAACCCCGGCGGGCACGGGGACGTACCGGACTTCGAGCTCGACGACGCCCTGCGTTTCCTCGCCGACCGGCTGCGCTGAGCCTCCGAACGACGGGAGGCCGGCCGCCGGGCGGCCCCCGAATCCCGTTGCGGCCTGGTGATCGTTGCTCCCGGCCCGCCGGGACCTCGGCGTGTCGTTCTGCGGCGTGGGAAGGGTGGGTCAGGGGCCGCCGGCGATCTCCACGACGGCGTGGCGGTGGTGTTCGTCGGTGACGTGGGTGAGCAGGTAGTGGGCCAGGTCGGCGCGGGAGATCGAGCTCGCCTTGGCCAGCGGGCCGTTCAGGGCGGTTCGGTAGCGGCCGGTCAGGGGGCCGTCGGTGAGCATCGGCGGGCGCACGATCGTCCAGTCGATGTCGGGGGCGGCGGTGACGGCGGCCTCCATGCGTTCCATGTCGGCGTAGCCGTGCCGGTAGAGGCGCTGGATGACGAAGCGGGTGACCAGGCGGCGGCCCAGCGGCGTGTCCGGCGGGATCTCCAGGCCCGCCGACGACAGGCACAGCAGACGGCGCACCCCGCCCTCGCGCATGGCGGCGACGACGTTGGCGGTGCCCTGGGAGTAGACGGTGGTGGGATTGCCGCGGTCGGTGCTGCCCAGGCACGACAGCACGGCCTCGTTCCCGGCGACGGCCGCCCGCCAGGGGCCGGGGGCGAGCACGTCGCCGCCGATCACCCGCACCCGATCGGCCGAAGGGACGCGGGCGGGGTCACGGGCCAGGACGGTGACGTCGTGCCCGGCGGCGACCGCCTGCTCGACCACCTGGCGTCCGGTGCCGCCGGTCGCGCCCAGGACCATGAGCTTCATGCCGCACCGGCCAGCGCCCGTACGACGGCCGCGGTGATCTCGCGCTGGCCCTCGATGCTCAGGTGCACGCCGTCGTCGAGGAAGTGGTGGTCCTCGGAGACGGCGAGCCTGGTGTCCACGGTGAGCTCGGGACGGCCCAGCAGGTGGTCGGAGGTGACGTCGAGGTCCTTGGCGGCCCAGCTGATGCCGGCCCGCCGGAAGTGCGGGTAGGCGGCGGCGCGCGGCTCGTCGACGGGGCTGGGGGTGAGCCAGACCCAGCGGACGGGCCCCCGCTCCTGGGCCAGGTCGTGCAGCATGGCCAGGTTGCGTTCGGTCTCGGCGGCGCTGACCAGGGTCGGCGCGCCGGGGGCCAGGTGCTGGGCGTCGTTGGCGCCGATCATGCACAGCACCAGGTCGGGCCGCTGGAAGCCGAGGGCGGGGAGCTGGGTGAGAGCCTGGGTGGTGGTGCTGCCGGTGATCGCCAGATTGGTGAAGCGGACGGCGTCGCCGGGGCGGCACAGCGCGACGAGCCGGCCCAGGATCTCGAACCAGGACAGGCGGTCGGCGGTGGTGCTCTCGCCGACGGCGACGACGTGGAAGGCGTCCCGGGGGCCGTCGGCGCCCTCGGCGTGCAGGGGGAGCCGGTCGACGGCGTCGGCGAGGCCGGGCCGGGCCAGCAGCGTCGCGGCGGCCTGCCGGGCCTGGCGGTCGAAGCCGTCCAGCAGGGAGCGGTAGGCGTCGGCGTCCAGGCCGAACAGGGCGGCGACGCGGGCCTCGTCCGCGCCGATCAGGTAGGGCAGGGCGCCGGGCCGCTGGAACCGGACGAGCCGCTCGGTCATCGGGTCGATCATGACATGGCCTCCGTCTGGACGGTGGGTGCGAGGGACGGGAAGAGCGCGGCGTTCATCCGGAGACCCGTCCGCCGGTGAGGTCGAGGGTCGCCCCGGTCACCCAGGCGGCGGCGGGCGAGGCGAGGTAGAGGACGGCCTGGGCGACGTCGGCGGGGTGGCCGACGCGGCCGAGCGGGAACGTCGCGGCGAGCTGGGCGAGCCGCTCGGCGGGCAGGGCGGCGAGCTTGTCGTTGAGCACGGCCGAGGGCGCCAGGCAGTTGACCCGGACGCCGTCGCCGCCCACCTCGGCGGCCAGATGCCGGGCGAACATGACGACGCCCGCCTTGGCCGCGGCGTAGGCGGCGTTGGCGCCGCCGGGACGGCGGCCCGCGGTGGACGACATCAGGATGATCGACCCGGCGCGCCGCTCCAGCATGCCCGGCAGGAACTCGTGGACGGTGAGGAACACCGAGGTCAGGTCGGACTCCAGGACGGCCCGCCAGCGGCCCGGGTCGAGCCCGGCGGTCGGCGCGGGCGCGCCCTGCCCCCCGGCGAACGGGGCGAGGATCTCCACCGGCCCCAGCGCGGCCTCGACCTCGGCGCGGATGCGGGCCAGGACGGCGGTGTCGGTCACGTCGCCGGGCGCGGCCAGCGCCTGGCCGCCCTCGCCGGTGATCGAGGCGACGACGCGGGCCACCGCCTCGGTGTCGCGGCCGGTGACCGCGACCTTGACGCCGTTGGCGGCCAGCGCGTGGCACGTGGCCGCGCCGATGCCGCGCGAACCGCCGGTGACGAGGGCGACCTTGCCCTCAAGTCCTGGATGCCTGGGCCAGTCGGTCCGATCGGTGGTCATCTCGGTAGCCATCGCATATTGCTTCTCTCTAGAGAAAGGTTCACTCTTGTGAAAGGTTCTGTGCGGAGTACAGTATGCGCTGTGTCCGCGTCCCGCAACCGCCCGATGGGCGTCGCCTTCCTGCTCGCGCAGCTCGGCGCGCACGCCGCCGGCCGCTTCGCCGCACGGGTCGCCGAGCTCGGCCTGTCGCCGTCCGACGTCGGGCTGCTGCGGATGATCGCCTTCCAGCCCGGCCGCAGCCAGCAGTCGCTCGCCGCCGATCTCGGCGTCGTGCCGAGCCGGGTCACCGCGCTGCTCGACCCGCTGGACCGGGCGGGCCTGGTGGAGCGCCGACGGTCGGCCGGTGACCGTCGCAACCACGAGCTGCACCTGACCGAGCAGGGCGCGCGGGTCATGGAGGACATCAAGAGGACCGCGATGGCGCACGAGGCCGACGTGACCTCCGCCCTCAGCCCCGACCAGCGCGGGCAGCTGCTCGCCCTGCTGGAGCTGATCGCCGCCGACCAGGGCCTGACCCCCGGCGTGCACCCCGGCTACCGCCGCTCCTGACGCCCGCCCCGGCCCGTGGCGGGCCGTAGGTCCCCGCGCGATGGGACCTACGGCTCTGGCGGCCGCATCCGCGCAGGCCGGAGGCTGGGTGCATCACCACCGGATGCGAAGAAGGTGTTCACGAATGAGGCACAGGCCCATCGCCCTTGACGCCGACGACGTTCAGGTCAGGATCCGCGGCGGCGGCGTGCGCGCGGCCGACGTGCGGCGTGCCCGGCACACCGTGGCCGACCTGACCCGGCTCGCCCACGAGCCGGTGCTCGGGGCGACGGTCAAGCTCGCCGCCACAACGGAGGTCGCGGGTGAGCGGCGTACGGCCGAGGCCGTGGTGGACGTCCAGGGCCGGCTCGTCAGGGCCCGGGCCGGCGCCGACTCCACCCGCGCGGCCATCCACCTGCTGGGCGACCGGCTGCGGACGCGGCTGCTGGAGACCAGCAGGGACTGGGAGAACCGGCGCGGACGCCACCCCCGGCCGCCTCACCCCGCCCCGCCCGCCGGGGAACGCCGGATCGTGCGCACTTTCACGGCCGCCCGCGCCGTGCCCGACGAGGCGGCGGTGGACATGGAGGACCTCGACTACGACTTCCTGCTGTTCACCGAGACCGCGACCGGCCAGGACAGCGTGATCTACCGCACCGAGGACGGCTACCGGCTCGCCCAGCTCGACCCCGGGCCCGGCCTGCCGACGCCGACCTGCGCGGCGATCTCGGTCAGCCCGCTGCCCGCCCCCCGCCTCACCACCGGGCAGGCCCTCGACCGGCTGGAGCTGACCGGCTTCCCGTTCGTCTTCTACGCCGACGCCGGAACCGGAGCGGGCTGCCTGCTCTACCGCCGTGACGACGGCGACCACGGCCTGGTCACCACGGCGCACGAAGGCTGACCACCGCGCCGCCCCCGGACCGCGCCGCCCTGGATCGGGGGCGGCGCGGACCGCCTCAGCGGGACGCCGCGCGGGCGGCGTCGAAGTCGTCGGCCTCGAAGGCCACCACGGCCCGCCGGGTCGCCGCCGCCAGTTTCGACCCGGTCACGGCACGGATCACGATGGACCGCCCGTCGAGACAGAAGTTCACCGGCTGGACGGCGGGCAGGGCGCGATCGGTGAACACGATCCGCCCGATGGGCACCGAGGACAGCAGCAGGAAGCACTCCTCCTCGGAGAGCACCTGAAGTCCGGACGAGTCGAGCCGCATGGTCTCCAGGATCCCAGTCCGGCCCCCGCCCCCGGCAGGGACGAAAGTCCCATCTTCCACCGCCGACCGCCGACCGGCCCTCGGGCGCACGCGCCCGGATGTCCCGTCCGGGACCTTCGGCCCTTCAACTGCGGACGTTCGCCCCGGTGAACGGCCCGGCCGCGCTCCTAGCCTGAGATCCGGCCCGCGATCGCGGGTACGTTCCCCCTGGGACTGTGGAGGTCACATGTTGTCCCCGGAATCCGCCGCCGTCGTCCGCGCCACGCTGCCCGTCGTCGGCGCCTCGCTCGACGCCATCACCGAGCGGTTCTACGCGACGATGTTCGCCGACCGGCCCGAACTGCTGGACGGCCTGTTCAACCGCGGCAACCAGGCCAGCGGCGAGCAGCGCAAGGCGCTGGCCGCCTCCGTCGCCGCCTTCGCCACCATGCTCCTGGACCACCCCGACCAGCGCCCCGACCACCTGCTCGCGCGCATCGCGCACAAGCACACCGCGGTCGGCGTCACCGACGACCAGTACGTGATCGTCCACAAGTACCTGTTCGGCGCGATCGCCGAGGTGCTGGGCGAGGCCGTCACCCCGCAGGTCGCCGCCGCCTGGGACGAGGTCTACTGGCTGATGGCCGGCGCCCTGATCGCGATGGAGGCCCGCATCTACGCCGAGGCCGGCGCCGTCGAAGGCCGCACGTGGCGGCGCTGGCGGGTGGCCGGCCGCCGCGAGGAGACGCCCGACGTCGCCTCCTTCCTGCTCAGCCCGATCGGCGAGGAGCCGCCGCCGCCCGCCCGCCCCGGCCAGTACGTCAGCGTCCAGGTCGAGATGCCCGACGGCGTGCGCCAGCTCCGCCAGTACACGCTGTCCAACGCCGGCGACGGCCTGCGCAGGATCACCGTCAAGCGCGTGGACGACGACCCCGCGGGCGAGGTGTCCACCCTGCTGCACGCCACCGTGCGCCAGGGCGACGAGCTCACCCTGTCGGCGCCCTTCGGCGACGTGACGCTGGACGACTCCGAGGCGCCCCTGGTCCTGGTGAGCGCCGGCATCGGCTGCACCCCCATGGTGGCCATGCTCGACCACCTGGCCGCCACCGGCTCGCGCCGCCGCGTCCTGACCCTGCACGCCGACCGCTCGCCCGACCGGCACGCGCTGCGCGAGGACATGGCCCGCCTGGCCCCCGAGCACGTCTTCTGGTACGAGCACGGCGCCCGGGGCGCCGACCGCGACGGCCTGATGGACCTCGGCGACGTCCCGATCCCGCAGGGCGCGGTCGCCTACCTGTGCGGGCCGCTGCCGTTCATGCGCGAGGCGCGCGCCGCGCTGCTGAGGGCGGGCGTGGCGGCGCGCGACGTGCGCTACGAGGTCTTCGGCCCCGACCTGTGGCTGGCCGCCGGCTGACGCCCCCGGCGATCCACCCTCGATCCACCCTCGATCCACCCGCGATCCACCCTCGATCCACCCTCGATCCACCCTCGATCCACCCTCGATCCACGTGAGGAGCATTGACATGAGCGCTGTCCGAGGCGCGGCGAGGGCGCTGCTGGGCGCCACCGGCGCCGCGATGGTGGCCGCCGGGCCCGTCATGGCCGCCCGGGGCCTCCAGGCGCGCGGCGAGATCCGGGACGAGCTGCGCCGCCAGGCCATCAGCTTCCCCGGCAAGGGACTGCCCGCCGAGCTCGCCGCCCACCAGGGCCGCGACGTGCTGACCGGCCCGCAGGCCAGGGCCTACGCCCAGGTGATCGGCCGCAACGTGCTGACCGCCACCGGCGGCCGGACGTACGCGCAGGTCAGCGCCGAGCTGTTCGCGGCGGGCGGCGAGGACGCCGAGCTGGAGAGCCTGCGGCAGACCGCCTTCACCGGCCAGATGTTGCGCGCCTCCCTGCTCAACGCCTACCAGGCCTGGCAGCTCGGCAACCTGGTCATCGGCCTGGGCGGGCTGCTGACCGTCACCGGCGCCGCCCTGCTGGCCGCCGGCGCCACCCTCGCCGGCGACGAGTGAGGGGGAGGCGGACCATGCGACCGGCGACGTCCGGAACGACACAGCTGGAGGACTGTGTGCTGTCCATCGGCCATCACTTCACCGAGACCTTCCACGCCGAGCACCGCGAGGTCAGGGACCTGCTGCTCGCGCTGATCGACGCCTTCCGGACCGGCGCGGCGGCGCGGGTCGGGAAGCTGGTGGAGGCCCTGTCGGCGGCCGTCGGGCCGCACTTCCGCTACGAGGAAGAAGCCATGTATCCCGGCCTGAGATCCGTCTTCGGCGCGCACTACGTGGACAAACTGCTCAGCGATCACGACGACACGATCCGCAACATCCGCGAGCTGACCGAGCTGGCCGACCTGGTCGCGATCGACGGCCTGGGCGAGCTCGACGAGAACCTGGCCGCCTGGGGCATCGCCCTGGTACGGGAGATCCTGCCGCACGTCGGCGACTGCGACGGCCTGTCCCTCATGGTCGAGACGCTGCCCGAGGACGACGTCGTGCACATCCTGGCGACCCGCGAGGTGGCCAGGGAGATCAATGCCGACGTGCTCACCTGGGCCGGGACGCTGCGGGCGCGACGTGTCTGAGGCCGTTACCGAGGCCGTGTCCGAACTCGCGCTCCCCGTCCTGATCCAGGGCGGCATGGGCGTCGGGGTGTCCGGATGGCGGCTGGCGCGCGCGGTGGCCCGTACCGGGCAGCTCGGCGTGGTGTCGGGCACCGCCCTGGACGTCACCCTGGCCCGCCATTTGCAGCGCGGCGACCCCAGCGGCCACCTGCGCCGGGCGCTGGCCTGCTTCCCCATCCCCGGGATCGCCGAACGGGTGCTCGGACGCTACTTCGTGCCCGGCGGGATCGCGCCCGGCACGCCGTACCGGCCGGTGCCCCGGCTCGGGCTGCGGCCCAGCAGGGCCCGCGACGAGCTGGCCGTGGTCGCCAACTTCGCCGAGGTCTTCCTGGCCAAGCAGGGCCACGACGGGCCGGTCGGCGTCAACTACCTGGAGAAGATCCAGCTCGCCACGCCGGCCGCCGCGTACGGCGCGATGCTGGCCGGCGTCGACTACGTGCTGATGGGCGCCGGCATCCCGGCGGAGATCCCCGCGCTGCTCGACGCCTTCGCCGCGCACCGCCCGGCCGAGATCACCGTCACGGTCGCCGAGGCGGGAGAGGCCCGCCACACGACCGGACTCGACCCGGCCGCGCTGTGGCCCGCGCCCGCCGAGCCGCTGCGGCGCCCCAAGCTGCTGGCGATCGTCTCCTCCCACGTGCTGGCCCTCTACCTGGCCCGCTCGCCCGTGACCAGGCCCGACGGGTTCGTCCTGGAGACGCCGGTGGCCGGCGGGCACAGCGCGCCGCCGCGCGGCCGGCTGCTGCTGGACGAGCGCGGCGAACCCGTCTACGGGCCGCGCGACGAGGCCGACACCGCCAAGGTCGCCGCGCTCGGGCTGCCGTTCTGGCTGGCCGGCGGGTACGCCGTCCCCGGCGGCGCGGCCGGAGCGCGGGCCACCGGGGCCACCGGCATCCAGGTCGGGACGGCGTTCGCCCTGTGCCGGGAATCGGGCCTGGACGACGGCCTGCGGCGGCGCATGCTCAGCCGGGCACGCCGGGGCGCGCTGGAGGTCCGCAACGACCCGCGTGCCTCGCCCACCGGCTTCCCGTTCAAGGTCGCGAGCCTGCCCGGCACCCTGTCGGAGCCCGAGGTGCACGACCGGCGTCCGCGGCTGTGCGACCTGGGCTACCTGCGCACCCCGTACGCCAGGCCCGGCGGCGCGATCGGCTACCGCTGCCCCGCCGAACCCGTGGACGCCTACGTTCGCAAGGGCCGGCCCGCCGAGGAGGCCGAGGGCCGCCAGTGCCTGTGCAACGGGCTGACCGCCGCCATCGGCCTGGGCCAGCGCCGCGCCGACGGCTACCACGAGCCCGCCCTGCTCACCCTGGGCCAGGACCTCGGCTTCCTGGACGGCCTGCCCGACGACCACTCGGCCGCCGACGTCGTGGACCACCTCCTGCGAGGAACACCCGCATGACCGCCCCACCCGGCCGCGGGCCGCTGCGCCGGGTCCGGCGCGACGTCGCCGCGAGCCCGTTCATCGTGATCTGGGAGGCCACCCGCGCCTGCGCGCCGGCCTGCCTGCACTGCCGCGCCGAGGCCGTGCCCGACCGGAACCCGGCGGAGCTGGGCACGGAGGAGGCGTACCGGCTCGTGCGCCAGGTGACGGACTTCGGCGCGCCCCCGCCGCTGTTCACCGCGCTGCGCGACCCCGACCGGCTGGGCGGGCGGTGCGGGGCGTGCGAGTTCCGCACGATCTGCGGCGGCTCCCGCTCACGCGCCCACGCCTGCTCCGGCGACGTGCTCGGCGAGGAGCCGTGGTGCGCCTACGAGCCGGGCAGCTTCCCCTACCAGAAGGAACCGGCCGCCCATGTTTGAGAAGAGAAGGGCCGGCGGGCTGGCCGCGCCCTACGACACGATGCTGGCCGCGTACGCCGCCGCGCTGGCCGGCTCGCCGCTGGCCGCCTCCAGCCGGGACAGCTACCTGCGCCGGGTCGGCCGCTACCTGACGTGGGTCGCCGCCGCCTCGGCCCGCGGCCTGCTGGCGGGCGAGCCGCTGGCCGACACGACCGAGGCCGTCCGCACCGCGCACGCCTACCACGGCGAGCTGGACGGCCGCTACGCCGCCAGCACGATCAACAGCACCCTGGCCGCCCTGGAGGACTTCTACGCCCGCCTCCACCTCGGCGCGACCGGCATCCCCCGCCGCCAGGCCGCCGGAGAGCGGGTGGGCGCGCGATGACCTGGTGGTCGGTGGTGCGCTTCCTGCACGTGCTCGGGGCCGCGCTGTGGGTCGGCGGCCAGCTCGCGGTCTCCCTCGTGCTGCTGCCCCTGGCCCGCCGCCTGCTCGACGAGGAGCGCCGCGCCCGGATGCTCGACGCCGTCGGACGCCGTTTCGGCCTGCTCACCGCCGCCCTGTTCCTGCCCCTCCAGCTCGCCACCGGCCTGGCCATCGCCTGGCACAAGGGCGTCACCTGGGCCTCGCTCACCGAACCCGGCTACGGCCGCGTCCTGGCCGCCAAACTGCTGCTCTTCTGTGCCGTCATGGCCGCCGCCGCGCTGCACGGCTGGGCCGCGGCCCACGCCCGCCCCCGCCTGGCCCGCGCGATGGCCGTCAGCGCGCTGGCGGGGTCGATCGGCGTGGTCCTGCTGGCCGCCGCGCTGCCCGCCACCTGATCATGGCCGATCGGACGTACGGAAAGGGACTTTGGTCCCTGACGGCGGCACGGCCGGCCACGACATCGTGGAGACATGCCCGCAGTTACCGTCGTGCCGGGAACCCCGCGATGACCGGCGTCGGCGTCCCCGGCGCCCGCCCCTGGGACAAGCCCTTCGCCTCGCGCGCCGCCGTGCGCCGGGTCGTCGCCTCCGCCGTCGCCGCGCCCTCGGTGCACAACACGCAGCCGTGGCGCTTCCGCCGCCTCGACGACACCACCATGGAGTTGTACGCCGACCTCGACCGGCTGCTCGCCGTCACCGACCCGCTCGGGCGCGGGCTCGGCATCAGCTGCGGGGCCGCGCTGTTCAACCTGCGCCTCGCGGTCCGGATGACCGGGCACGACCCCCGCGTCCTGACGCTGCCCGACCCCGACCGCCGGCCCGAGCTGCTGGCGACCGTACGCGCCAGGCCCGGCGGGCCGCCCACCCCGGACGAGCGGCTGCTGCACGACATGATCCCGCACCGGCGCACCAACCGCTTCCCCTTCGAGGGCCGCCCGCTGCCCGGGGACGTCCTCGTCGACCTGGTCAACGCCGCCCATGACGAGGGCGCCACGCTGCTGCTCGTCAAGGGAGGCACGGCCAGGCGGGTGCTGGACATGGTCGCCGTGGCCGACGACACGCTGACGGCCGACGCCGCCTACCGGGCCGAGCTGGCCCGCTGGACCCGCCCGGACGGCGGCGCCGACGGCGTGCCCGCCGCAGCCCGCGGCCTCCGTCCCCGCCACGGCGAACTGCCCATGCGCGACTTCGGCGGCGACGCGCGGCGTGCGCCGGAAAACGGCGAGGTCGCGGACTTCGAGGCCGACCCGCAGCTCGCCGCCCTGTTCACCCGGGGCGACGGCCCGCGCGACTGGCTGCGCGCCGGTCAGGCCCTGCAACGCGTCCTGCTCACCGCCACCGCGCACGGCGTGGCGGCCTCGATGTTCAGCCAGCCGCTCGACCTGCGCCCGCCGCAGCACCGCGGCGACCGGCCCGGGCCGTTCGGGCACGTGCAGATGCTGATCAGGCTCGGCTACGGCCCGCCGGTCCCGCGCGTCCCGCGCCGCCCGGTGTACGAGGTACTCGACCGGCTCGGGGCCCGGCGTGCCTGACCGGCGCGGGCGGCGTGAGGGCGGGTCTCGCTCCGCCGGCGTTCGTGTGACAGGGAGGTTCCCGGGATGCCCGTCGACGTCGGCATAGAGAGCGGCAGGCCGATCGACCTGCCGCCGAGACGGGCCCGCGCGTCCTGGCACCTGCGCGCGAACGCGGTCGTCGTCGCCTGGCTGGGCCTGACCGTCGTGGCCGCGCCGGCGGGCGAGGTGCTGCCGGCGCCGTCGTGGCTGCTGATCCACGTGTTCCTGCTGGGCGCGGTCAGCACGGCCGTCCTGATCTGGAGCGAGCACTTCACCGTGGCGCTGCTGCGCGTCCGCGGGCCGTCCGGGCGGGGGAGCCTGACCCGGCTGGCCCTGCTCAACACGGCCACGGTCGCGGTGCTGGCCGGGGTGGCGTACGGGCCGTGGCAGGTGGCGGCGGCGGGCGCGGCGCTGCTGACGGGCGTGGCGGTGTGGCACGCGGCCGTCCTGGCCCGGCTCGTACGCGGCGCGCTGCCCGGCCGGTTCGGCCACGTCATCGGCTGGTACGTCACCGCCGCCTGCGCGCTCGCCGCCGGAGGCACGCTCGGCGGGCTGATGGCCGCCCAGACCGTCCAGGGCGCGCTGCACGAACGGATGAGCGCCGCCCACTCCCAGGTGAACGTCTTCGGCTGGGTCGGGCTCACCGTTCTCGGCACCCTCTTCACGCTGTGGCCGACGGTGCTGCGCACCCGCATGTCGGAGCGGGCCCGCCGGGCCTCGCGCGTGGGGCTGTGGCTGGCCGCGCCGGGGCTGACGGTGGCCGTCACCGGGCTGCTGGCGGGCTGGCGGTGGGTGGCGCTCGCGGGGCTGGCGGCGTACGCGGCCGGCGGGCTGGCGGTGCTCACACCGCTGGCCGACGCGCTGCGGCGCAAGAGGCCGCACACCGGCGCGGCCTGGACGCTGGGGGCGGCGATCGTCTGGTTCGAGGTGGCGCTGGCCGCCGATCTGGTGGTCGTGGCCACCAGGCCGGCGCACGAGGTCGCCGCCGCGCTGGCGCCGCTGCTGCCGCTGGTGCTGGCCGGGTTCGTCGGGCAGGTGCTGCTCGGGTCGCTGCTGCACCTGCTGCCCGCGGTGCTGGGCGGCGGGCCGGTCCGGTTCAAGGAGAACGCGGCGCTGCTGGAGCGCGGCCGGGCGGCCCGGCTGGTGGCGCTGAACGTGGGGGTGCCGCTGCTGGCGCTGCCGGTGCCGCGGCCGGTCACGCTGCTGGGGTGGGGGCTGGTGCTGGCCTCGGCGCTGGCCTTCGTCGCCCTGGCCGCGACCGCCCTGACCCGCGCCCGCCCACCCGCCGTCCCTCCGGTCGTCGCTCCTCAGCCTTCTCCACCCGCTGACCCTTCGGCTTCCGCCGTCGTCGCGGACGAGGGTGGCGCGGGGTGGCGGCGCACGCTGCCCGCCGTCGCCGGGGTGGTCGTCGGGTGCCTGCTGACGGCCGGCGCGGTCGTCGTCGCCACGAGCGGCGGCTCGGAACCGGTGACGGTGACCGCGACCGGCTCCCGTACGGTCGAGGTGACGCTGTCCGGGATGAGGGTCCGTCCCGCCGTGATCGAGGCCCCCATGGGGACCGTGCTGACGTTGCGCGTCACCAACGCCGACGCCCAGCGGCACGACCTGCGCCTGGCGACCGGCGCCACGGCGGCACCGCGGCGACAGGAGGCCACCGGCCACACCGGTCACACGACGACCGGCGCGACCCCGGGCGTCCCCGCGCCTCCCGCCGAGCCCGTCGAGCCCGCCGAGCCCGCCGGGCTCGACCTGGCGGCGCCCATGTCGTCCGGCTGGAAACCCCACGACGCGACGCTCAGGCCCGCCCCCGGCGGCACCGAGCACCACGTCGAGATCCGCGCCGACGACAGGCTCGTCCAGGAGGTCGCGCCCGGGGTCCGGCAACGCGTCTGGACGTTCAACGGCACCATGCCGGGCCCGGTGCTGCGCGGCAAGGTCGGGGACGTGTTCGTCGTGACGTTCGTCAACGCGGCGACCATGGGCCACGGCATCGACTTCCACGCCGGCGCCACCGCACCGGACGGGCCGATGCGCACGATCCAGCCGGGCGAACGGCTCACCTACCGCTTCCGCGCCGAGTACGCCGGAGCCTGGCTCTACCACTGCTCGACCATGCCGATGAGCCAGCACATCGCCAACGGCATGTACGGCGCCCAGGCGCTCGACCTGGCCCCGGCGCAGGGCGGCTTCGCCGAGCTGGTCTTCCCGGAGGCGGGCACGTACCCGATCGTGGACCACACGATGCGGCAGGCCGAGGCGGGCGCGCACGGCCTGTTCAAGGTCGGCGCCCCGGAGCGGGACTGACCCGCTCCGGGGGGCGCGCGCCGGTCAGCCGGTCCTCGCGGGCGACTGGCCGGGCGTGATGCGGTCCCAGGCGGCCATCGGCAGCATGATGACGGCCGCCGGGAACAGGCCGTGCTCCTCGTGGTCGATGTGCCAGTGGAGACGGTCGAGGGCGTCCAGCACGGCGGGCCAGTCGGGCGCGGCCGGGTCGACCGCGCCGAGGATGCCGTGGATGTCGGCGTGCTCGGCGCACAGCCGCTCCACCTCCTCGGCCAGCGACCCTTCGGCGCGCAGCTCGGCGAACAGCCCGCTCTCCTCGGCGTCGGTGTGCGGGACGAGCCGGGCCATCAGCTCCTCCAGCAGTGACACGGCCTGGCCGTGACGCAGCTCCCCGATGGCGCGGCGCAGCGCCCCCGCGCACTCCTGGATGTCCCAATGCTCCTGGGACAGGCGGCCGATCAGCGGGAACTCCCGGCAGCCGCAGTAATTGCACATGGTCACGTCCTTACAGGAGGGTTGCTTGCCGAGGACGACAGCCGGGGCGCACACCTGCGCGTCCTGCTCCTCAGGCCGCCCTGGCCTCCACCCTTCCCGGCGGGACGCCGCCCCGGTCAGGGCCGAAAGTCCCGCATCGGCCAGGCCCTCCGTCGGGAAACCCACGTGACGGGCGTCGCCGGTCTGGCCGAGGCGGGGCTCACCGTGACGTGGAGCGCGCAGGCGCGGGTGCGGACGGTGTTCCACGACGTCGGGGCGCTCGTGCTGTTCCTGCGGATGGTGCCCTGGCAGGTCCCCGGCTTCGACGCCGCCCGGTACGGCCACCGCCTGCGCGCCCTGCACGAGCGGATGGCAAGCGGCCGCCCCCTGACGGCGTACACCCACCGCTTCGCCCTGCTGGCCCGCCGGTCCATCGGAGGGGAGGGCGCGGAGGGACGGTGACGGGCCCGCGCCGGCAGCTCGCGCTCCCGCGCGGCCACCTGACCGGCGGGGACGCGCCGCACCTGAGGTCCGGCCGGAACGAGCACGGGCTCATTCTCACATGCTCCACGCCTCGTGGATCGTGGTGACGGCCGAGGAGACGGGCCGCCCGCCGGGCCGCGTGACGGCCGGAGCGCCCGGCACGGGCACGCCGTCGACGGTGATCGAGGCGTGCTCGCAGGGGATGATCTGCATCGACAGCCCGTGGCTGACGCCCAGCAGCGGGAAGTCGGCCATCGCGAACGGCCTGGCGTCCAGCGGCCCGGTGATGGCGACCGCCAGCCCGGCCGCCGTGGCGTGCGCGCCCGTGGCGGGGTCGACGCGCAGCTCCACGTCCGCCCGTTCCACCCGCGCGACGGGCCAGGACGGCAGCGCCGTGGCCTCGTCGAAGTGCCGGACGAAGTGCTCCTCGATCCACGTCCCCAGCCGGAGGTCGTCACCGACGACGCGCAGCCCGGCGGGCGTCCACACCACCAGGACGGCCCCGGCGCCGTGCGTGGACCAGTCCACCTGCCACAGGGAGGCGTACCCGGTGGGGGTGTCGCCGTCGTACAGGGTGACGTACGGGTTGGCCCCGGCGAGCAGTGGCCGGCGGGTCAGGTAGGCGCTCGCGGGCGTGCCTTCACTGGTGCTGAGCATGAACCGATCATGGACGCTCGCACCCCTCGCGGGCCAGCCCGTTGCGGGATTCCGCAACCCGTCCCGTCTGAGTAGGGCGGTACTCATGCCCTCCCGCCGCCCAGGGCGCAGCCTTCAAGGGACGGAACGCACGACGGAAGGGAGCAGGCGATGCGTGAGGGCGTACATCATCGGCGGATCGGCCGCAGGGCGCTGCTGGCGGTGATCACAGTCGTGTCGGTCGCCGTGCCCGTGTGGTCGGCGGCGGCGCCGGCCTCCGGGGCCGTGGCGGCACGCGAGCGGACGCTCGCCGAGCCCTGGTCCTACCTGTTCGAGATCCGCCGGCGCTTCCCCGCGCCGGAGAAATGCGTGGACGTCGACAACGGCTACACCTTCGACGGCGCCAACGTGAAGCAGTGGGAGTGCGTCAACGTCCCGCAGCAGCACTGGCAGTACCAGCGGGCGGCGCCCGGGAGCGAGTGGTTCTTCCTGCGCGCCCAGCACAGCGGCAAGTGCCTCGACGTCGACAACGGCTACACCTTCGACGGCGCCAACGTGAAGCAGTGGCAGTGCGTCGACGTCCCGCAGCAGTTGTGGCGCTGGAAGTACGCCTACACCGACGCGTGGTGGAACACCTTCTACTTCCTGGAGAACCAGAAGAGCGGCAAGTGCCTCGACGTCGACCACGGCTGGACCCACAACGGCGCCAACATCCAGCAGTGGACCTGCGACGAGTACGCCGGCCAGCAGTTGTGGTACTTCCGGCCCGTGTGACCGGGCCGGGCGGCCGCGAGGCGGGCCCGGGGCCGTCCGGCCGGCCTCGCGTCAGGACGTGGCCGGCGGGATGTTGTGGTTGACGCGGAAGAGCTGGGCCGGGTCGTACCGGGCCTTGAGCGCGGCCAGCCGCCGGTGGTCCTCCTCGGAGTAGGCCCGCCTGACCCGCTCCGGGGCCGAGTCGTGGTCGAACAGGAACCCCGGCAGCATGGCGCCGGTGTCCCAGGGCCGCAGCCGGTCCAGCACCTCGTCGGCGGCCTCGCGCGCGGCCCCGGCCTGTCCGGGCGGGGCCGGCAGCCGCATCCACAGCAGATAGGCCGCGCCCCGGGTGCCGACCGGGTGCGGACGGCCCGGCGGACGATCGAGCGCCCCGCCCAGGTGACGGAGCTGGATGCCGGGGAACGGGCCGTCCGCCCGCGCGGGGTCGATGAACGAGGCCAGCTCCGCCGCGGCGTCGTCGTCCAGGTCGCGCAGCAACGCGCTGCGCAGGTGAGCCGAGACCGGGTGCCGGGGGTCCTGGTAGATCCCGGTGACGCTCGGGTACGGCATGGCCGCGCAGGTGTCCTTCTCCGGGCCGAGCGCGCGCAACGGCGCCACCAGGCGGGCGCCCGGCTCCTCGTCCCCGACGCAGAGCGTCCGCACCTGCACCATCGAGCGGCCCCGGAACGCCTCCGGCAACTGCGGCACGTCGGGGAAGCGCACGAGCGTCACGGAGGACGACATCTCCTCCGGCTGCTCCCTGGCCCAGGCAAAGTAGGAGCGGAGCAGGCGGGCGGTGTGCACGGGGTCCTCGCCCGGGTAGTACAGCTCGCCGCCGTGGACGGTGCGCAGTGGCAGCAGCTCGATCTCGGCCGCGACGACGACGCCGAAGTTGCTCTTGCCACCCCGCACCGCCCAGAACAGGTCCGGCTCCCGGTCGGGCGAGACGGTCCGTAGCAGGCCGTCGGCGGTGACGACGTCGAGCGAGCGGACGCGGTCGGCGGCGAAGCCGTACGTGCGGGCGGCCAGCGGGAGGCCGCCGCCGGTCAGGAAGCCCATCACGCCGACCTCGCCGGACGATCCGCACAGCGGCGCGAGCCCGTGCCCGGCCGCCGCGGTGATCACCTCGCTCCAGCGCAGCCCCGCGCCGATCCGCGCGGTGGCGGCGTCCGGGTCCACCGACAGCTCGCGCAGCCCGCCGGTGGCGATGAACACGGCTCCGTCGGCCGGCACCGACTTGCCGTGCCCGGTGGACTGCACCGCGACCGGCCGTCCGGTCCGGGCCGCGTACCGGACGGCGGTGGCCACGTCGTCGGCGTCGGCGGCGAGCACGACGACCGCGGGCCGGTGCTCGACCGTCAGCAGCCAGCCCGAGCAGGCGTCCTCGAAGCCGTCGTCGCCCGGGTGGAGTGTGCGGCCCCGGATCCGCGCGTCCAGGCCCGTCAGGTCGTGCGCGTCCGCGCCGCCGGGGGCGGACACGGTCGTGACGGGGGTCGTCCGGTCGTCGGTCGGGGTGTTCGGCATGTCGGTTCCATCTCCCCTGATAGTTGGTCGCGCCAACGTTGGCGCGGCCAACAATACAGACAATCGTGGGTTGTGCCAACGACTTGTTAGATTGCCTCTGTGAACACCCCGGAGACGAGGCCGCCGGAGCGGCTGCGCGCGCTGCCGAGCAGGCTGACCAACCACGCGGCGCTGACCGCCAACCGGATCGTGGACCAGGCGTTCGCCCAGGCCCATCTCCGGCGCTACCACTACGCGCTGCTGGCCGCTCTGGAGGAGTACGGCCCGGCCAGCCAGGCCGACCTCGGCCGGCGTACCGGCATCGACCGCAGCGACGTGGTGGCGACCGTCAACGACCTGGCCGGACGCGACCTTGTCGAACGCGCGCCCGACCCCGAGGACCGCCGCCGCAACGTCGTCACCATCACGGCGGAGGGCCGCGAACGGCTGGACGAGCTCGACCGCCTGCTGGCCCGCGCCCAGGACGAGTTCCTCGCCCCGCTGCCCCCCGCCGACCGCCGCCAGTTGATCGACCTGCTCACCCGCCTGGCCGAGCACCACGGCGGCCACCCCGTGTGACCCGGCCCCGACGGCGTCGGCAGGTCACGCGGGCGAGGTCCGCGGCCGTCGCGCCGACCGGAAGAACGCCACCGGGACCAGCGTGATCAGGCACAACCCGAGGGCCCACCAGAAGGCGGTGCCGTAGGCGTGCGCCGGGTCGGCGCCCTGGCGCAGCCGGCTGTCCAGGACGGTCGTGAGGATGGCGGTGCCCAGCGAGCCGCCGAGCCGGTTGACGACGTTCAGCGCGCCCGCGGCGCCCGGCGTCTGGGGCTTGTCCACGGCCCCGTACGCCGCCGCCATGGTGGGCGCGGAGACGCCGCCGATGCCCAGGCCGTACAGGACCAGGCAGGCGGCCAGCAGCCAGGTGCCCGGACGGGCGGGCGCCTGGGTGAAGGCGAGCAGCCCGGCGAGCGAGAGTGCGAGCCCGGCGGTCACGACGGCGCGCGGGCCGTGCCGGTCGGCCAGCCGTCCGGCGGCGAACGAGCCCACGGCGGCCCCGAGCGCTTGCGGGGTGAGCAGCAGGCCGGTCCAGAGGGTGCTCGCCTGCCGGTCGTGCTGGAAGAACAGCGGCAGCAGGATCATGGAGCTGTAGAGCGAGGCCCCGAGCAGGAACAACGCCACGCAGGCGGCGGCGAAGCGGCCCCGGGCGAACAGGCGCACGTCGATCAGCGGCTCGCGGCGGGTGCGCAGCGCGTGCACGAGGTAGCCGGCGACCAGCGCCAGCCCGGCGCCCACGGTGGCCAGGACGGCCGGCGCGCCCGCCCCCTCGCGGCCGCCGGCCATGGTCAGCCCGTAGACCACCGCCGCCAGGCCGGGGGAGAGCAGCGCCAGGCCGAGCAGGTCGAGCCGGGACGTGTCCGGAGCGGTCTCGTCCCCGGTCAGGACGCGGGCGGCCACCGGCAGGACGACCATGCAGATGGGCAGGTTGAGGTAGAAGATCCAGCGCCAGTCGAGCTGCTGGACGACCAGCCCGCCCACGATCGGGCCGAGCACCGGGGCGAACATGACGGGGATCGTCAGCACGCTCATGGCCCGCCCGATCCGGGACGGCCCGGCCGCCTGGGCCAGGATCGTCTGCCCGATGGGGTTCATCAGACCGCCGCCGACGGCCTGCACGAGCCGGAAGGCGATGAGGGCCGGCAACGACCAGGCCAGCCCGCACAGGGCCGAACCGGCCGTGAAGACCGCGACGGCGGCCATCCACATGCGCCTGGCCCCGTACCGCCGGCTCAGCCACCCCGACAGGGGCATGACCAACGCGATCGCGAGCAGGTAGCCGGCCGCCACCCACTGCACGTCGGCCAGCGACGTGCGGAAGTGCGCCGCCATGGCGTCGGCCGCGATGCCCACGGCGGTGGCGTCGATCGTGGCCAGGATCGGGGCCGCGATCAGGACGATCCCCATGCGCAGCAGTCGCGGGTCGAGCCGGTCGCGGGCGGCCCCCGACGGAGAGGTGACGGTCATCGCACACCCTTAGGATCGATCGACTGGGACGACTCCAAACACTAGGTCCGACCTAATCATTAGGTCAAACCTAATCAGCGTGCGGAAGGGCAGAGCTCGTGACCGAACGATCCAAGGGCTTGCGGGAGCGCCAGAAACACCAGACCCGGCAGCTCATCTCCGACGTCGCGACCGGCCTGTTCCTCGAACGCGGCTACGACGACGTCACCATCGCCGACGTCGCGGCCGCCGCGGGCGTGGCCAAGATGACCGTCACCAACCACTTCCCGCTGAAGGAGGACCTCATCCTCGACCGGCACGAGGAGATGGTCAACGGCCTGGCCAGGGCCGTGTCGCAGCGCGGCCCCGGCGAGTCGGCGCTCGACGCGGCGCGCCGCGACTACGACGAACGGCTGCGCCGCCGCGACAGCGGGATCCCCGACGCGGGCGCCGACTGGCAGCGCATGGTCCGGGACACGCCGGTGCTGCGGGCCCGCCTGCGCCAGCTCCACGACCAGGCCGAGGCCGGGCTCGCCGCCCTGCTGGCGGAGGAGACCGGCGATCCCGGCATCACGCCCCGCGTGGTGGCCGCCGCCCTCGCCGGGGTGGAACGGCTGCTGTTCGACGAGGGCCAGCGCCGGGTCCTGGCCGGTGAGGAGTCCGAGCAGATCTTCGCGGCCCTCGGCCGTACCGCTCGGCAGGCCTACGACCTGCTGGTTCCCGCCATCGGCGACTACGCCCGCCGCTGACCCGCGCCGGGCCCGGCGCCGTGGCCCCCGGCCCGGCGCCTACTCCTCGACGAAGCCGAGCTGCCGGAGCTGGGCGTGGAGGTCCACGACCCCCCAGAGGTCGATGATCAGGCCGTCGGCGAACCGGGCGATGAAGATCTCGTCGTACGTCACCGCCCGGCCGGTCGCGGGCCTGCCCCGGTACTCGCCGGTGTGGGTCCCCGTGACCCTCTGCCGGGCGACGATCTTGTCCTCCGAGACGAGCAGGTCCTCGACCGACACGTGAATGTCGGGGAAGGCCCGCAGCAACACGTCCCAGACCCGTCTCTGGGCCTGCACCGCGGGCAGGGCGCCGCCCGTCACGTGGAACCGCGCGTCCGGGTGGATGAACTCCTCGGCGGCCTTGACGATCACCTCCAGGTCGCCGCTGTTGACGGCGTCGTGGAAGCGCCGGTACGTCTCCCTGTTGCGGGCTTCCTCGGTCGACGGCATGTCGTGTCTCCTCACTCGTGACGGGACGCCCGGCGGGGAAGCCGGCGCCCTCACAGTGATCGACAGGACAGCCGCCCGGTTTGTGAGGCCGGGCGGCCGGATCAGCGGTTGAGGTAGGCGAGGACGGCCAGGACCCGGCGGTTGTCGTCCTCCGACTCGGGCAGCTGGAGCTTGCCGAAGATGCTGGAGATGTGCTTGTTGACCGCGCTGGCGGAGATCACGAGCTGGTGCGCGATCGCCGTGTTGGAACGCCCGGCGGCGATCAGGCTCAGCACCTCCCGCTCGCGAGGGCTCAGCTCGCCGGTACGGCCGCGCGCGTCCCCCCGGGTCAGCAGCTTGGCGATGACCTGCGCGTCCATCGCCGTGCCGCCCCTGGTCACCGAGGTGACCGCGTCGATGAACTGCCCGGTGTTGGCCACCCTGTCCTTCAGCAGGTAGCCGACCGCCCCGGCGCCGTCGGCCAGCAGCTCGCGGGCGTAGAGCTGCTCCACGTACTGCGACAGCACGAGCACCGGGAAGCCGGGCCGTTCGCGCCGCGCCTGGATCGCGGCCTGCAACCCCTCGTCGGTGAACGACGGTGGCAGCCGCACGTCGACGACCGCCACGTCCGGCCGCTCGTCGGCCAGCGCCTTGCGCAGCGACGGCCCGTTGTCGACGGCGGCCACGACGGTGAAGCCGTGCTCGGTCAGCATGCGGACCAGCGCGTCCCGGATGAGGAACAGGTCCTCGGCGACGACTACTCGGACCTGATCGCGCACGGCACCTCCAGATGCACCCGGGTGGGCCCGCCGGGCGGGCTGTCGACGGCGATCGTCCCGTCGAAGACGGCCAGCCGGCTCTGGATGCCGCGCAGCCCGGTGCCGTCGGCCGGATCGACGCCGCCGCCGCCGTCGTCCACGACGTCGCAGCTCAGGATCCCGTGCCGGTAGCCGAGCGTGATCTGCACGGTCGCCGCGCCGGCGTGCTTGGTCGTGTTCGCCAGCAGCTCGTTGACGGCGAAGTAGACGGCCGACTCCACCGGCGGCGCGGGCCGCCCGGCCAGGTCGGACGACACCTCGACGTCGAGCAGGCAGTCCAGCGCCAGGGCCCGGATCGCGTCGGCGAGGCCGCGGTCGGCCAGGACCGGCGGATGCACGCCGCGTACCAGGTCGCGCAGCTCGTCCAGGGCCTTGGAGGAGGACTCGCGGGCCGTGGCCAGCAGGGCGCGGGCCGCCTCCGGGTCCTCGTCGAACAGCCGCTCGGCGTTGCCCAGCCCCATGCCCAGGGCGACCAGCCGGGCCTGCGCGCCGTCGTGCAGGTCGCGCTCGATCCGGCGCAGCTCGGCGGCCTGCGCGTCCACGCTGCCCGCGCGCGTCTCCACCAGCGTCTCGACCCGCTGCTCCAGCGCCGACGTCCGCGACGGCCCGAGCAGCGCGCCGGCCCACCGAGCGCGCAGGCGCAGCAGCGGCGGACCGATGTACAGGCCGAGCGCGATGAGCGCGAGCCCGACGGGGATCGCCGCCAGCGCGGCGGCCGTCGAGGTGACGTGGATGAGGCCGTAGGCGTTGGCGCCGCCGGCCCGCAGGTTGGCCTCCCACACGAACGGCTGCACGGCCACGCCGTACAGCCCGTAGAGCGGCATGCCGAGCGCCAGCGCCGACGCCCACGTGCCCATGAGCGGGTCGAGGACCCCCCAGAGGACGTCCCGCCAGGTCGCCGGGTCCCTCAGCAGCGCGGCCTGGTCCGTCCCGGGGCCGTAGGGACGTTCGACGCGTACGCCGACCCGGCCCGCCAGCCGCCGGGCCGCGTCCGCGACCGTCCGCAGCAGCGACACCGCCGGCGGGAACACCCACCGGCCGACGCCGGCCACCGCCGGCACCGCGCTGATCACGACCAGGACGGCCGCCACGACCCCGGCCACCGACAGGCCGATCATGGCCAGCGCCAGCACCGGCGTCGCCAGTCTCGCCTTCACTCCGCGTCTCCCCGTCGTGCTCGTCTTCCTGTTCCGCGCCCGTGGCATCATCGCACCTTCCTCCGGAAATCCCATGGTCAGTCCCGGTACGGGGCCCGCCGCAGCACGGCGACCCCGGCCAGGGCGGCGACCGCCGCGGCGCACAGCCCGGCGAACAGGTCGCCGACCAGGCCGTACAGCGTCCAGGTGCCGCGCGTCGGCACGGACACGACCATGCTCTGCTGCGTCGTGCTGAAGTAGTTCGTCCTGGCCAGGGGCGTGCCGTAGGGGTCGACGGTGATCGCCAGGCCGTTGCTGGTCTGCCGGACGAGGCTGTAGCCGTTCTCGACGGCGCGGAACACCGCGTTGGCGGCGTGCGTGCGCTCGATGCCCTTCCAGTCGTTGGCCGGGACGAACATGATGTCGGCGCGCGTGCGCAGCGTCGCGGGGAAGTCGGCGTCGAAGCAGATGACGTGGGCCAGCCGCCCGTACGGCGTGCCCGTCACCGGCACGACCCCGTCGCCCGGCCGCAGGTCCTCCATGCCGGGCACGGGATGGGCCTTGTCGAAGACCGACGCCACCCGGCCCTCGGGGGTCACCAGCACGGCGAGGTCGCGGGAGCGCGGCCGCCCGTCGAGGACGACGGCGACGCCCATGTCCAGATAGATGCGCTTCTCCTTGGCCAGTTCCTGTGCCTTGCGCAGGAAGGCGGGGTAGTCCTCGCCGAGCACGACCGCGGCGGTCTCCGCCCACGCCACGATCCTCGCGCCGCCGTCGGCCTCGGTCCTGGTGCGGGCGAACAGGTCGTCGTCCAGCACCGCGAACGCCTTGCGCAGCGTCGGCTTCTGCTCGGGCAGGACCTGCGGCGTGTGGAAGTTGTCGATCTCCCGCATGCGCTGCTCGGCCGCCAGCGACGCGCTGATCCCGGCGACGCGCACCAGCTCCGGCGCGGTCGCCGCGGTCGCCAGCCGCAGGCCGCCGCCGAGCAGGACCGAGACGAGCACCGAGACGTACGCCAGCGTGACGGCCCGCACCGGCGGCCAGGCCAGCCGGTGTTCCAGCGCGAGGTTGACGACGGGCGCGGCCCAGGCCATCAGGAAGCTGATCCCGTAGATGCCGGTGACGGACGCCGTCTGGAGCAGCGGCAGGTTCGCCGACTGCGTCGCGGCCAGGGGGCCGAAGATCGTGCCGAGCGGGCTGATCGCGGCGACCAGGAACTCGACCGTCACCCGGGCGGCCGGGAAGACCAGCGTGCCCAGGAACGGGCTCAGCCGCCGGAAGAGCAGCCGGTCGGCCAGCAGCGGAAGGCTCAGGACCAGGCTCAGCAGCAGGCAGCCGAGCAGGATCGGCGGGACGCCGAGCTGCCCCGCCGCCGCGACATGGACCACCGTCGTCGCGGTGGCCGACAGGCCCACGCACGCGAGCCCGGCCGGCACGCCCGAGCTGCGGGTGAACCGCATGAGTCCGATGGAGAACAACCATCCGGCGAGCGGGACCGCCCATTCGCTGTTCGTGCCGACCAGCCCGAGCGCGATCCCCGCGGCCAGCCAGCCGTATCTTCGCCGGCCGCCGGCGAGGTAGGTGTTTGCCATGCCCAGGAGCCTCGCGGATCGCGCGGCGGCGGCCATTGCGGCTGACTCTCGACTCTTCCTGTAGTTTTCTCCACCCCCCGGGGTGAGTGGTAGAAAGCGATCATGACCCGAGCGTTCCTGCGACCCGACGACGTCCGCGACCTGGTCGCCGAGCAGTTCGGCGCCGACCGGCGGCCGGCCGCGCTCGACCGGCTGACCGGCGGCAGCAAGAAGGGCGTCTACCGGCTCCGGCTGGACGACGCGACCAGCGTGATCCTCTACGTCTGGGCCACCGCCGAGAACTACTGGCCGCCGTCCCCGGCGGTCGAGGACGATCCCTTCACCGACGCCTCCGGGGCCGGCCTGTTCGCCGTGAACCACGCGGCCCTGACCGCGGCGGGCGTGCGCGTCCCCCGGCTGCTGATGCTCGACCGCGACGGCCGTCACCTCGGCGCCGACCTCGCCCTGGTCGAGGACGCGGGCGCCACGACCCTGGAGGCGCTGATGGAGCGCGACCCGGCCGCCGCCGACCGGCCGCTGTCCGCGCTCGGCGACGCCCTGCGCCGCATGCACACCACCCTCGGCCCCTCCTACGGCCGGCTCGCCGACCTGTCCGGCGGCGGGGACCGGCCCCGGCCCGCCGAGGACGTCGTCACCGACCGTGCGCTCGCCCATCTCGCCGCCGTCGCCACCCGCGACGCCCGGATGGGCCGGGCCCACGACCGCGTCGCCGCCCACGTGCGCCGCCTGCGCGCCGAGGTCGCCCCACGCCGCCGGTACGGGCTCGTGCACGGCGAACTCGGGCCGGACCACGTGCTCGTCACGCCGGAGGGCGAACCCGTCCTGATCGACTTCGAGGGCCTGACGTACTTCGACGTCGAGTGGGAGCACGCCTGGCTGCGGATGCGCTTCGAGGACGCCTACCCCGCGCTGCGCCCGGTCGACCTCGACCCCCACAGGCTGGAGCTCTACCGGTACGCGCAGGTGCTCTCGCTGATCGAGGGGCCGCTGCGGATCGCCGGCACCGACTTCCCCGGCCGCGACTGGATGCTGGAACTGGCCGAGTGGAACATCGCCAAGGCCCTCGCCGTCCTGTGAACGGCGGTTCCTCCCGTCAGGCGTCGCGGGGGAGCGGGGGCAGCGGGAGCGGCAGCCCCGGAAGGCCGTCGATGCTGGACGCGACGTGCTCCTTCTTGTGGAAGTACGCGTCGAGCGAGTCGTCGTCCTCGCGGGCGAAGCGGGAGGCGTGCAGCGGGCGGTCGGCGTCGTAGGTCATGAACGGGACGGCGTACCCGCAGGTGTCGCGGATCAGCCGGGCGGTCACGACGATGATCGCGCGCAGGCCGTGCAGGGTGGGGTCGATGTCCGGGAAGTGCCGCATCAGCCCGGCCCAGCGGGGGTCGTCGCGGAAGACCGGCTCGCCGGTGCCGTGCACGCGCACGATGTTCGGCGGGCCGTCGAAGGCGCACCACATCAGCGTGACCCGGCCGTTCTCGCGCAGGTGGGCGATCGTCTCGGCGTTGCTGCCGGCGAAGTCGAGGTAGGCCACGGTGTGGTCGTCCAGGACGGCGAAGGAGCCCTTCAGCCCCTTGGGCGAGAGGTTGACCGTGCCGTCGCCGGACAGGGGAGCGGTCGCCGTGAAGAAGACCGGCTGTGACTCGATGAACGTGCGCAACCGGCCGTCGATCCGGTCATAGGTCTTTCCCATGACCCGGATTATCCACTTTCGGGGGTTCCTGTAGGGGTGATGGGCCCGTTTTCCGCCGAGTGGCAGAATGCCTGACACGACCCCGGCCCGCGCCCTCGGTCACGACCCCGTCGCGTGGGCGCGCAGCCGGCGCAACATCCGCGCGTCGGCGAAGCCCACCTCGCGCGCGGCGACCTCGGCGGTCGCGCCGCGGCCCAGGAGGTGCTCGGCGCGCTCCAGCCGCAGGGCGGACTGGTAGGCCAGCGGGGTGAGCCCGGTCGCGCGCCGGAACAGCCGGGTCACCGTCCGCTCGCTGCATCCGGCGGTCCCGGCCAGCAGGCTCAGCGGCAGCCGCTCGGTGAACCGGGTCTCGATCAGGTCCTGGAGGCGGTGAACCGTCTCGTCCACGTGCGAGCGCCGCCGCAACAGCGGGCTGACCTGCTCCGCCGTGCCGTCGCGACGGCCCTGGACGAGCATCGCGCGGGCCACCAGCCCCCCGGCGTACGGGCCGTGCCGGGTGGTCACCAGGTGCAGCGCCACGTCGATGCCGCCGGCCACGCCCGCCGAGGTGACGATCCGGTCGTCCTCGACGTACAGCACGTCCCTGGCGACCTTCGCCCGCGGATAGAGACGGGCCAGCTCGTCCTGGACGGAGTGGTGGGTGGTGCACCGGCGCCCGTCGAGCAGCCCGGCGCGGCCCAGCGCGTCGGCCCCGGCGCACACGCCGGCCACCGTGCCGCCCGAGGCGTGGTGCTCGCGCAGCCGGTGCAACGTCCCCGCGCTCAACGGCCGGGCCGGCCCCCGCCAGCCCGGCACGACGATCAGATCGTCGGGCGTCAGGGACGGCCACCCGGTCTCCGCGCGCAGGGGCAGCCCCTGCACGCTGGCGACCTCGCGGTCCTCGGCGACGTAGTGCAGGATGTACGGCCGCCCGAGGTCGGTGGCGGTGGAGAACACCTGGGCGGGCCCGGCCACGTCGAGCAGGTGCACCCGCGGGACGAGCAGGAAGACGACACGGGACACGGCCGGCGCCTCCTAGTTCCCGGTGAGTTCGTCCACGGTCCTGATCGTGGCGAAACGGCCGGACAAAGCGTATTCGGTACGGGCGAGGATCTCGTCCACGCCGAGCGTGCGCGGGTCCCGCACGAGCTCGTCGAACGGGACGTCGTCCGGGGCGTCGCGGTGCGGGACCGGCGTGGTGGCGGTGGCGTCGATGGCGAAGTCGACCTCGAAGCCCAGGTCGGAGGCGAGGCGCGCGGTGGTCTCGCAGCACTGCTCGGTCCTGATCCCGCACACGGTCAGCCTCCTGACGCCGTGCCGGGTGAGGTACTGCTGAAGGTTGGTGGTGGTGAAGGCGTTGTGCGCGGTCTTGGTGATGACGGGCTCGCCGGTCAGGGGCTCCAGGCCGTCCATCAACTGGACGTACCCGAGGGCCGGGTCGAAGACCGTGCCCGCTCCGGGGCGCGTCGCCAGCACCCACACCACTGCGTCCCCGGCGTCCCTGGCGGCGTCGACCAGGCGGTTGACCTGCGGGACGATGTCCGGCCTCGACGTGTACCGCCAGTCGGGAATGTGCAGGAAGGAGTTCTGGACGTCGATGACGACGAGGGCGCTGGTCATGCATCTCAGCCTGGCGGGACGAGCGGGCCCGACGGAAGACACGACCTGGTCAGCCCGTGGACCGATCCAGTCGGCCGGCCGCGCCGGGTCCGATATCCCGCCCGCGCGGCACCGTAATCGGGCCCTCGCAAGGGCCGGGATCGCCTGCCACCATGGAAGCGCCAGGTGATCCGGACGATCTCTGGAAGGGCGGGCCATGAGGTGGTGGGAGGGCGACGACAGGCGCCACGAAGGCTGGGACGCCGCCGTCTTCCCGGACGGGCGGGTCTCCACCGGCCCGGCCGACGGCGGGGCCAGAGTGCACCCGATCGGCGCGGACGGCCGCATCGGCTACGACCGCGGCGACGTCGTGGACGGCCGGACCGCGATCGGCTGGCGCGGCCACTGCGCCTGCGGATGGCAGGGGCCGCTGTGGGAACGCGTGGCCCAGATGCGCCACGACTTCGCGTCCCGGCGCATCTACGCGCTGAGCGAGTGCCTGCTGTCCGGCGCCGCCCCGGACGACGTGGCCGTCGCGATCCGCGCCGAGTGGGAGACCCACCTCGACCCGCCGAGCCTCGTCGCGGTCCGCCAGGCCGCCGAGGCCGTGCGCCGGGCCCAGGGGCACCTGGACGCCGCGGTGCGCGCGGCCCGCAAGGACGGCCGCTCCTGGACCCGGATCGGCGAGTCGGCCGGGGTCCGCCGCCCGTACGCCCAGGAACGCTGGGGCCCCTGACCGCCGCCCGCACGCCCAGGAGCGGCGGGCCCCTGACCGCCGCCGCGGCGTCGCCGGGGTCAGGCCGCCGTCGTCCGGCGGCGGTAGCGGCCGGGGGCGACGCCGAACTCGCGCTTGAAGGCGTTGCCGAAGGCGAACTCCGACCCGTACCCCACCTGCTCGGCCACCCGCGCCACCGACGCGTCGGACTCGCGCAGCAGGCGGGCCGCGCTCATCAGCCGCCACCACGTCAGGTACGCCAGCGGCGGCTGCCCCACCAGCCCGGTGAAGCGGCGGGCGAACCCGGCCCTGGACATGCCCGCGTGGGCGCCCAGCGACTCGACGGTCCAGCGGCGGGCCGGGTCGCGATGGATGGCGTCCAGCGCGCGGCCGACGACGGGGTCGGCCAGCGCGGAGGCCCAGCCGGACACCGTGCAGGGCTCGTCCTGGGTCTCGAAGTAGGCCCGCAGGACGTACAGCTGCAACATGTCGAGCAGGGACGACACGACGGTGTCCGTGCCGGGCCGCGGGCTGTCGATCTCGGCGGCCAGCAGCTCGACGGCGGCCCGCAGCTCCGGGTGGCTGCCCAGCGTCGCGGGCAGGTGGATCACGCCGGGCAGCGAGCCCAGGATCGGGTGGGTGCGGTCGAGGTCGAGCCGGTAGCCGCAGGACAGGACGACCGTCTCGGCCCCCGTTCCGCCGAACCCGGCCGAGGCGAACAGCTCGGAGTGCGGCTCGCAGTCCGACTCGACCAGCGGCCGGGCGGGGTCGTCGGCCAGCCCGAAACGGTCGCCGTGCGGAAGGAACACCACGTCGCCCACGCTCAGCGGGACGGGCTCGCCGTCCGGCGGGATGAGCCAGCACGACCCGCGCAGCACCACCTGGAAGCCCGCCGACCCCGGCACCGAGTGGAAGGCCACCCCCCAGGGCGCCCGCCAGGAGATGCGGGAGGAGGTGGCGCGCCCGCAGCGCATGAAGGCCATCACGTCGCTCAGCACGTCCATGGGCACAGAGTCTAAGCGCTGAGACGCTGGCGTATAAATGGTGGATAGCAGCGCATTCAGTATCTCAGCCGTGCTTCCTACGGTGGTTCCCGTAACCGAACTGAGGGAGCACGCACATGCTGAAGGTAGGCATCATCCTTGGCAGCACCCGTCCCGGCCGCAACGGCGAGGCCGTGGCGCACTGGGTCCGCGACCTGGCGGCCAAGCGCGGCGACGCCGAGTACCAGCTCGTCGACCTGAAGGACTACGACCTGGGCAACCTGGACGAACCCGAGCACCCCGCCATGGGCAACTACCAGCACGAGCACACCAGACGCTGGTCGGCCACCGTCTCGGCGCTGGACGCGTTCGTGATCGTGACCCCGGAGTACAACAACTCCTACCCGGGCGCGCTCAAGAACGCCCTCGACTTCCTGTACGCGGAATGGACCAACAAGGCGGCCGGGTTCGTCGGCTACGGCGTGGACGGCGCGCCCCGGGCGATCTCGCACCTGCGGCACGTCCTCGGCCTGCTCGGCGTGGCCACCGTGTCCAACCAGGTCGGGCTGTCGATCCACACCGACTTCGCCGACGGCTTCAAGCCCGCCGCCACCCACGAGGACCGGCTGAACGCCGTCCTCGACCAGGTCCTGGCCTGGGGCTCCGCGCTGCGTCCGCTGAGGGCGTGATCCCGGCGCGGGGGTCCACAGCGGGCGACGGGTAGATTGCGCAGAGTGGAAGATGAGGTGGGCAGCGGCATCCGGGTGCGCGGCGCGCGGGTGCACAACCTGCGCGACGTCGACGTCTCGATCCCGCGCGACGCGCTCGTCGCGTTCACGGGGATCTCGGGGTCGGGCAAGTCGTCCCTGGCGTTCGGCACGATCTTCGCCGAGTCGCAGCACCGCTACCTGGAGTCGGTCGCGCCCTACGCGCGGCGGCTGCTGCAGCAACTGCCCATGCCCGACGTCGACGACATCACCGGCCTGCCGCCCGCAGTCGCGCTCGGCCAGCGGCGCTCGGTGCCGTCCGCGCGGTCCACGGTCGGCACGCTGAGCCGGGTGTCCAACTCGCTGCGGATGCTGATGTCCCGCGCCGGCGCCTACCCCGAGGGCGCCGGGCGGCTCGACTCCGACGCGTTCTCGCCCAACACCGTCGCCGGCGCGTGCCCGGAGTGCCAGGGGCAGGGGGTGTTGCACGAGGTCACCGAGGACTCGCTCGTCCCCGACCCGTCGCTGTCCATCGCCGAGGGGGCGATCGCCTCCTGGCCCGGCGCCTGGCAGGGCAAGAACCAGCGCGACATCCTGGCGACGCTGGGCCACGACATCCACGCGCCCTGGCAGAGCCTGCCGCGCGAGGAGCGCGAGTGGATCCTGTTCACCGACGAGGAGCCGGTCGTCACCGTGCACCCCGTACGCGAGGCGGGCCGGATCCACCGCCCCTACCAGGGGAAGTACGCCAGCGCGCGGCGGCTGGTGCTCAAGGCGTACGCGTCGTCGGCCAGCGAGAAGAGCCGGCAGCGCGCCGAGCGGTTCATGACCGCCCGCACGTGCCCGGTCTGCGAGGGGCGGCGGCTGCGTCCCGAGGCGCTGGCGGTCACGTACGCGGGCCGCACCGTGGTCGAGCTGGCTGCGATGCCGATGGGTGAGCTGGCCGGCGTGCTGCGCCCGCACCGGGGCGAGCCGGGCCCGGCGGGGGCGCTCACCCGCGACATCCTCGACCGCATCGAGGTCCTCGACGAGCTCGGGCTGGGCTACCTGAGCGTGGCCCGGCCCGCGCCCACCCTGTCCGGCGGCGAGTTGCAGCGCATCCGGCTGGCGACCCAGCTCCGCGCCGGGCTGTTCGGGGTCGTCTACGTCCTCGACGAGCCGTCGGCCGGCCTGCACCCCGCCGACTCCGCCGCGCTGTCGGAGCTGCTGCGCCGCCTGCGCGACAGCGGCAACACCGTCTGCCTCGTCGAGCACGACATGGACGTCGTGCGCCAGGCAGACTGGGTGGTCGACGTGGGCCCCGGCGCGGGCGGCGACGGCGGGCGCGTCCTGTACAGCGGGCCGGTTCCGGGGCTGCGCGAGGTCGCCGGGTCGGTGACCCGCCGCTACCTGTTCGAGTCCGTCGTGCCGCGGCGTCCGGCCCACCGGCCGGCGGGCCTGCTGGAGCTGCGCGGGCTCACCCGCAACAACCTGCGCGGCGTCGACGTCGACGTGCCGCTGGGCGCGTTCACCGCCGTCACGGGCGTGTCGGGCGCGGGCAAGAGCAGCCTGCTGGCGGCCGTCGCCGAGGCGGCGGGCGGTGACCGCCGGGTGGTCTGGGTGAACCAGCAGCCCATCGGCCGCACCCCGCGCTCCAACCTGGCCACCTACACCGGCCTGTTCGACACCGTGCGCAAGCTGTTCGCCGCCACCGACGGCGCGCGTGCCCACGGCTACGGCCCCGCGCGGTTCTCCTTCAACGTGCCCGGCGGGCGCTGCGAGACCTGCCAGGGCGAGGGCTACGTCGCCGTCGAGCTGCTGTTCCTGCCCACCACGTACGCGCCCTGCCCCGACTGCGGCGGCGCCCGCTACAACCCGGACACGCTGCGGGTGACCTACCGCGACCGCACGATCGCCCAGATCCTGGACCTGACGGTCGACGAGGCCACCGCCTTCTTCGGCGACGTCCCCGCCGTGCTCCGCCCGCTGGAGACGCTGCACGAGGTCGGGCTCGGCTACCTGCGGCTGGGGCAGCCCGCCACCGAGCTGTCGGGCGGCGAGGCCCAGCGCATCAAGCTGTCCGCCGAGTTGCAGGGCCGCCGCGCCGAGTCCACGATCTACCTGCTCGACGAGCCGTCCACCGGCCTGCACCCGCACGACACCGACGTCCTCATGGACCGGCTCCACGACCTGGTCGCCGGCGGCGGCACAGTCGTGGTCGCCGAGCACGATATGCGGGTGGTGGCGACCGCCGGCCACGTCATCGACCTGGGGCCCGGCGGCGGGGCGGCCGGGGGCACGGTGGTGGCCGCGGGCACGCCGGCGCAGGTCGCCGCCAGCCCGCGCAGCCGTACCGCTCCGCACCTGAAGGGCCTGCTGTGATGCGTCGCGCGCTCTACCTGCCGCCGTTCGGGGAGCTGGCCGACCCGCGCGTGCTCGCCGACCTGGCCGCCCGCGCCGAGGACGCCGGGTTCGACGGCGTCTTCCTGTGGGACCACGTCGTGCGCCCGCAGAGCCCCGACCTGCCCGTCTGCGACGCCTGGACCGCGCTGGCCGCGATCGCCGCCGCCACCGACCGCGTCCGCATCGGCACCAGGGTCACGCCGCTGTCGCGGCGCAGGCCGCACGACGTGGCCAGGCAGGCCGCCGCCCTCGACCACCTCAGCGGCGGCCGGATGGTGCTCGGCGTCGGGCTGGGCTCCGACAACGGCGGGGAGCTGAGCAAACTCGGCGAGACCCGCGACCCCCGCGTCCGGGCGGAGATGCTCGACGAGAGCCTCGACGTCATCTGCCGGCTCTGGACCGGCCTGCCCGTCCACCACCAGGGCCGCCACTACCGCGTCGACGGCCTGGCCTTCCAGCCCCAGCCCGTGCAGCGGCCACGCATCCCCGTCTGGGTCGCCGCCCAGTCGGTCAAGCAGGCCCCGCTGCGGCGCGCCGCCCGCTTCGACGGGCTCTGCCCCGAGACCACCCCGGCCGGCCTCCGGGAGATGCTGGAGGTCGTCGCCCGGCACCGCGGCGGGCTGTCCGGCTTCGAGGTCGCGGTCGGCGTCCCGCCGGGGCAGCACCCCGGCCCCTACGAGGACGCCGGCGCCACCTGGTGGCTGGTGGAGTTTCCCGAGGTCACCACCGTCGAGCAGGTGATGGCGGCGATGATCTGAGGCGTTACGCGCCGACGATGGCGGGGTAGGCCACGCCAGGAGAGCGGTCCGCCGGGCGGCGCGCCGTACGACGTCACCCGGCCGGATGCGGCGGGGTCCCGCGTGAGTGAGGAGCGGCCGATGCGTCCGACCGGGCACCCCGAGGACGGCGGCCTGCGCAGCCAGGCGTGGTGGGACAACGCCGGCAATCCGGAGATGACAGCGCTCTATCTCGAACGCTTCCTCAACTTCGGGCTCACCCCGAAGGAGCTCCAGTCCGGCCGGCCGATCATCGGCATCGCCCAGACGGGCAGCGACCTCGTGCCCTGCAACCGCCACCATCTGGCCCTCGCCGACCGGGTCAGGGACGGCATCCGCGACGGCGGCGGCATCCCGTTCGAGTTCCCCGTCCACCCGCTCCAGGAGACCGGCAAACGCCCGACCGCCGCGCTGGACCGCAACCTCGCCTACCTCGGGCTGGTCGAGGTGCTCTACGGATACCCGCTCGACGGGGTCGTCCTGACGACGGGCTGCGACAAGACCACGCCGGCGTGCCTGGCCGCGGCGGCGACGGTGAACCTGCCGGCGATCGTCCTGTCCGGCGGGCCGATGGTCAACGGCTACCACCAGGGGCAGCGGATGGCCGCCTCCGGGTCGGGGCTGGTGATCTGGCAGTCGAAGCGGCTGCTGGCCACCGGCGAGATCGACTACGACGAGTTCATGGCGCGCGTGGCCGCCTCCGCGCCCAGCGTCGGCCACTGCAACGTGATGGGCACCGCGCTGTCGATGAACAGCCTGGCCGAGGCGCTGGGCATGTCGCTGCCGTGCTGCGCGGCGATCCCCGCGCCCTACCGCCGCCGGGCGCAGATGGCCTACGACACCGGCCTGCGGGCGGTGGAGCTGGTGCGCGAGGACCTCACCCCACGCAAGATCATGACCATGCGGGCCTTCGAGAACGCGATCGTGGTCGCCTCGGCCATCGCCGCCTCCACCAACGTGCCCATCCACATCAACGCCATCGCCCGGCACACCGGGGTGCCGCTGACCATCCACGACTGGCAGCGCGTCGGGGCCGACGTCCCGGTGCTGGCCGACGTCGCCCCGGCCGGGGAGTTCCTCGGCGAGGACTTCTACCGCGCCGGCGGCGTCCCGGCCGTCATGCGGTCGCTGCTGGAGGCCGGGCGCCTGCACGGCGACGCCGTGACCGTCACGGGCCGCACCGTGGCCGAGAACCTGGCCGACGCCCCGCCCGCCGACCCGGTGGTCATCCGCCCGTACGACGATCCGCTGGACGCGCACGGCGGGCTGCTCATCATGACGGGCAACCTGTTCGACTCCGCGGTCATGAAGACCTCGGTCCTGACCGACGAGTTCCGCGCGGTGTCGGACTACCGGGCCATCGTCTTCGAGGGGCCCGAGGACTACCACGCCCGCATCCAGGACCCCGCCCTCGGCGTGGACGAGAGCTGCATCCTCGTCATCCGCTACACCGGGCCGATCGGCTACCCGGGGTCGGCCGAGGTGGTGAACATGGAGGTGCCGTCCGCGCTGCTGCGGCTGGGCATCACCACGCTGCCCACGCTGGGCGACGGCCGCCAGAGCGGCACCTCCGACGCGCCGTCCATCCTCAACGCCAGCCCCGAGGCCGCCGCCGGCGGCAACCTCGCCATCCTGCGCACCGGCGACCTCATCCGCGTCGACGTGGACAACGCGCGCGTCGACGTGCTGCTGACCGAGGAGGAGATCGCCGAGCGGTGGGCCCGCCACACCCCGCCGGCGCTGGAGAACCAGACCCCGTGGCAGGAGATCTACCGGGCCACGGTCGGGCAGCTCGACAGCGGGGGCTGCCTGGAGCTGGCCCTGTCGTACCAGGACCTCGTACACACCAAGGGGATTCCCCGTGACTCGCACTGACGCCAGAGGCACGATCATGATCGCCGACTCCGACTTCGGCGACGTGGACATCGAACGCGCGATCGTGGAGGGCGCCGGGTTCGAGCTCCAGGCCGAACAGTGCAAGAGCGAGGACGAGGTGATCGAGAAGGGCCGGGACGCCGACGGCGTGCTGACCCAGTACGCCCGGGTCGGCTCCCGCGCCATCGACGCCCTCACCCGGTGCCGGGTGATCGCCCGCTACGGCACCGGCGTGGACATCGTCGACGTCGAGGCCGCGACCCGGCACGGCATCCAGGTCACCAACGCGCCGAACGAGTGGTGCGCCGAGGAGGTCGCCGACCACGCCGTCGCGCTCTGGCTGGCCGCCGCCCGCAAGATCTGCCAGTACGACCGCGCCACCCGCCGCGGCGTGTGGCGCTGGCAGACCGGCGAGCCGATCCCGCGGCTGCGTGGACGGATCTTCGGCCTGCTGTCCTTCGGCGCCATCGCCCAGCTCGTCGCCGCCCGCGCGCGGGCCTTCGGCGTCGAGGTCCGCGCCCACGACCCCTTCCTGGACGACTCCGAGCTGCTGGCCCGCCACGTGCGGCCGGTGTCGTTCGACGAGCTCGTGGAGAGCGCCGACTACCTGGTGATCCAGGCGCCGCTCACCCCGGAGACGCGCCACACCTTCGACCGTGCGACGCTGCGCAGGATGAAGCCGACCGCGATCCTCGTCAACACCGCGCGCGGCCCGATCGTCGAGGACGCGGCGCTCCACGAGGCGCTCACCGAGGGCTGGATCGCCGGCGCGGCCCTGGACGACCTGGAGGAGGAGCCCGCGAAGCAGCGCGACTGGCGGCCGGACAACCCCCTGTTCGCGCTGCCCAACGTGATCGTCACCCCGCACGCCGCCTACTACTCCGAGCAGGCGATCGAGACCGTGCGGCGCTTCGCCGCCGAGGAGGCCGTACGGGTCCTGACCGGGCAGGCCCCGCGCAGCCCGGTGAACGACGTGACGGCTGGGCCCTGACGCCCCTTCCGACCGCTCGGAAGGGGCGCCAGGGTGGGTGCGAAGGCGTTACTTCTTCTCGCAGGTGCGGTGGCCGAGGAACACGTCGTCGATCCCCCCACCCGGACAGCCGGCCCGTCGACGCTGACGTCCACCAGCGCCGTGCCGTTCACCCTCGGCTCCAGGTCGGAGGCGAACCGCAGGGCCGGGGCCGCGGCCTTCGACAGGTGCGTCCCTCGCCACCTCATGGAGAAGAGCGGGTGCCACACCGGCGAGTGCGCGACGGATGGGCGTGTGGATGCAATGCCGTCGGCATGCTGACCGCCTGCCGGGCAAACGGCAGAGCGCGACGGGCCGGTGTGGGGTCGCCGCGGGCGTGGCCCGGGCCGAGTTGGTCTTCCGGAGGGTGGCGGTCTAGAGTCTCCGACAGCGTCGCGTGCCGGTGGCGGACTGCGTCAGGCATGGAGGCGCCGGATCCGGAAGGTGGTCATGATGACCCTTTCCCCGTTCCTCACCCGTGGGTGAGAGCGCGAAGAACAGGCTCCTGGCCTGGAACATCGAACTGCAGGCCGCACACCGCCGCCTGCGCGAGGCGCTGCGCCTCGCGCGCGAAGCCCTGGAAGCCGGGGACACGGTCTCGGCGCGGGCAGACCTCCTGCTCTACTGCAAGGGATTCTGCGCCGCCCTCGACGGGCACCACGTGCGCGAGGACGTCGGGCTCTTCCCCGAACTGGCCGAGCGCCATCCGTCGCTGCGTCCCACGATCGCGAAGCTCCGGCAGGACCACGAGATGATCGCGACGCTGCTCGGGCGGCTGGACCGCGCGATGGCCTCGGACGCCACGCCGGGCGAGCTGTCCACGCACCTGGACGGGCTCTCCGCGATCATGGAGTCCCATTTCCGGTACGAGGAACGCCAACTCCTGGGCGTCCTGTCGACGCTCGACCTCGACGCCGACCCGCATGACCTGCTCGGACCGCTCTGACGTCCGGTCGATCGGTCAGGGGCGGACGGCGGCGCACAGGCGGACGAGCTCGGGGACCAGCCGCCGCAGCAGCTCCTCGTCGCGCGGGGCGGCGGGGGCGTACTCGGTGATGCCCAGCCCGGCGATCTCGTGCCGGGCGGCCAGCGCGGCCACGGCCTGGACGAGCTCGTCGGCGGACAGGCCGCCGGGCTCGGGGTAGCCGACCGAGGTGATGCCGTCCAGGACGTCGAGGTCCACGTGCACGTAGACGACCGCGTCGGCGGCGATGGTGTCGAGGCCGCCGATGCCGGTCCGCCGGATGTGGTCGGCCTCGGCCGGGTCGAGCGCGCGGGTGCCCGCCAGCGCGATCCGCTCGGGGCGCAGGGTGGGGGAACGCAGGAGGTCGGCCGGGCCCTCGCCCTGCAGCGTGCGGAGGATCATGCCGTGGAAGGCCCCGGACGGGGACGTCTCCGGGGTGTTCATGTCGCCGTGTGCGTCGAACCAGGCGACGTGCAGGCGGTCGCCGTGGCGGCGCAGCGCGGCCGTGACCGGTTCGAGCTCGACGCCGCAGTCACCCCCGACCGTGACCGTGAACCCGTCGCCGGGCAACGCCCGCCGCACCCGTTCGGCGGTCTCGGCGAGGGTCGCGCCGGTCTCCACCCGCACGTGCCGTCCGGCCGCCGGGAGCATCGCGGCCAGCCGGGCGGCGCCCTCGGCCAGCCTGGGCGCCGTGGGCGACGACGACCCCTGCCACTGCGGGACCTCGACGACGGTCAGCATGCTTCTTCCTCCCGGGGCGACGGTGGTGGGCCGCCAGTGTCACCCGGCCGGATCGGCAACGTCCACTTAGAGATGCTGCACTGATCTATAAGATGTGCTTGATGTTGGATCCCGCCAGGTTGCGCCTGCTCCGCGAGTTCGCCGAGCACGGCACGATGACGGCCGTGGCCGAGGTCTGCGGCCTGACCTCGTCCGCCGTCTCGCAGCAGTTCGCCGTGCTGGAGCGGGAGGCGGGGGTGCCGCTGTTCGAGCGGGCCGGGCGCCGCGTGCGCCTGACCGCCGAGGGGCGGCGTCTCGTGGGGCACGCGCGCGTCGTCCTGAACGCTCTGGACGCGGCCGAGGAGGACCTGCGCTCGGCCTCGACCCCCCGGGGGCCGGTCAGGGTGGCGTGTTTCGCCACGGCCGCCGCCGACCGCCTGCTGCCCGCGATCGCCGCGGCGCGGGTCCGCCACCCGGAGCTGCACGTGATCATGTACGAGCTGGAGCCCCGCGAGGCCGTCGAGACGCTCCGCGGCGGCGGTTGTGACCTGGCGATCGCCTTCACCTACAACCTGATCCCCGAGGAGCCTCCGGCCGGCGTCTCCCGCCGCGTCCTGGCCACCGAGCCGATCCTGCTGGCGCTCCCGGCCGGCCACCCGGCGGCGGAGCGCGAGGTGGAACTGCCGGCGCTGCGCGAGGAACCGTGGATCGCCGGCTCCCTGGGCACCAGCGACCACGAGATGTTGCACCGCGCCTGCGCCCTGGCGGGCTTCCGGCCGAACGTCGTCCACACGGCCGACGACTACGCGCTCGTGCTGCGCATGGTCGGCGAGGGGCTGGGGGCGAGCCTCGTTCCCGAGCTGGTCGCCACCGTGGTGGGGGTGCCCGGCGGGGTCGTGCTGCGGCCGGTCGCCACCATGGAGATCACCCGTACGACGCACGCGCTCGTCCGCACCGCTACGCCTGCGGTCAGGGCCGTGCTCGATCTGGTGACCGAGCCCGGCCCGCGCTCGTGAGCGGCCGCAGGCGGGCGTCAGCGGCCGGCGGGCTCGCGGACCGGTACGGGAGCGGCCTGGTGGTGGCGTTCCAGGTTGGCGCCCTCGACGTCCACGTCGGGCAGGAGCCGGTCGAGCCACCGGGGGAGCCACCACGCCTTGTCGCCCGCCAGGTGCATGACCGCCGGGATGATCAGCATGCGCACGACGAAGGCGTCGACGAGCACGCCGAAGGCCAGGGCGAAGCCGACCGGCCGGATCATCGTCATGTGGGAGAACATGAACCCGCCGAAGACCGAGATCATGATGACCGCGGCGGCGGTGACGACGGCCCTGCCCGCCCGCACCCCCTCGGTGACCGCCTGCCGGGCCGGGGCGCCGTGCGCGTACGCCTCCCGCATCCCTGAGGTGAGGAAGAGCTGGTAGTCCATGGCCAGCCCGAACAGGATGCCCACCAGCAGGGTCGGCAGGAAGTTGAGGATCGGCGCGGGATCGGTGACGCCGAAGACGGCGCCGAGCCACCCCCACTGGTAGACGGCCGTGACGCCGCCGAGCGCCGCGAACAACGACAGGACGAAGCCGCCGGTGGCGATCAGCGGCACCAGCAGGGAGCGGAACACGACGATCAGGATGAGCAGCGACAGGCCCACCACGACCGCGAGGTAGGTCGGCAGGGCGTCGGCGAGCTTCCCGGAGATGTCGATGTTGGCGCTGGCGCTGCCCGCGACGGACAGGGCGACGCTGCCGGACCCGAGGTCGAGGGTGCGGCCACGCAGGTCGTGGACGAGGTCCTCGGTGGACTCCGAGGTCGGCCCGCCGGTCGGGACGACCTGGAAGACCAGCACGGTCCCCTTCTCGTTGGCGCCGATGGGGGCGACCGCGGTCACGCCCCGGACGTCCATGAGCTGCTTGCCGAGGTCGGCCTGCGCCGGCGCGAGGTCGTCCCCGGTCACGCCGCGCCGCAGGTCGGCGACGACGACCAGCGGCCCGTTGGCGCCGGCGCCGAACTTCTCGGTGATGGCGGTGTAGGCGCGGTACTGCGTGGAGTCGGCGGCCTCGGAGGCGCCGGTCGGCAGGCCGAGACGCATGGAGGCGGCGGGCAGCGCGATGACGGCCAGCGCGCCGACCCCGATCACGATGCGCAGGACGGCACGTCCGATGGTCATGGGCGGCACGTGCTTGGGCGCGGCCGGGGTCGCGGCGTGCCCGGTGGCGGCGTTCCTGTCGCGCCTGGGCAGCAGCCGGTGCCCGAGCAGGCGGAGCAGTGCCGGGGTCATGGTCACGGTGAGGAGCACCGCGACGGCGATGGCGACGGCGCCGACGGTCCCCATCAGCGCCAGGAACGGGATGCCGGTGACGTTGAGTGCCAGCAGCGCGATGAGCACGGTGCTGCCCGCGAAGACCACGGCGTTGCCGCTGGTGCCGTTGGCCAGCCCGATGGACTCCTCGACGGCCATGCCCGTCCTCAGCTGGCGGCGGTGGCGGTGCAGGATGAACAGCGAGTAGTCGATGCCGACGGCCAGGCCGAGCATGGCGCCCAGGATGGGCGTCACCGACGTCATCTCGATGGTGCCGGACAGGGCCATGGCCCCGGCGACGGCCACGCCCACGCCGAGCAGCGCGTTGAGGATCGGCAGCCCGGCGGCCACGAGGGTGCCGGTCATGACGATGAGCACGAGCGCCGCGACGACCAGGCCGACCGCCTCGCCGACGCCGCCCAGCTGCACCTCGCCCTGCGTGATCTCGGCGGAGTAGTCGGCGGTGACGCCGCCGGGAAGGGCGTCGTCGACGGTCTCGATGACGGCCTTCTTGGTCTCCGGGGTGACCTCCTGCTGCGGCAGGTCGAAGACGACGGTCGCGGTGGCGGTGGAGCCGTCCGAGGAGACCGTGCGGATGTCCGCCGCCATGGTCAGCAGGCTGCGTCCGACGAGCAGCTGCTGTTCGGACGTCTTCAGCGTGGCGCTCTGCTTGTCGAGCTCGGCCTGCTGCTGGTCGAGCTGGGCGAGGGTCGCCTTGAGCCGCGGGTCGGAGCCGGCCTGCTCGATGGCCGCCTCGGCCTGCTTACGGGCCTGGTCGAGCTGTTTCCGGCCCTTGGCGAGCTGGGCGCGACCGCCCTCGACCTGGGCCAGGCCGTCCGTGATCTTCTTGGCCTGCTCGGCGCGCATGCCGGCGGAGGTGAACGGGTCGGCGACCTGGTCGACGCCGTCGAGGGCGGCGACCTTGCGCAGCGCGGCGCTGACGTCCGCGCGCTGGTCGTCCGTGAACCGCCCGCCGGCCTCGGACCGGATGACGACCTGCCCGGTGCCGCCGCTGGCCACGGGCAGCTCGGTCTTGAGCCGGTCGGTGACCTGCGCGGTGGGCGTGCCGGGGATGGTCATCGTCGAGCTCATGGCCCCGCCGAAGGCCAGGAAGGCTCCGACGGCCAGGCCGAGCACGACGAGCCACGCGGTGATCACCCACCAGGCCCGCCGGGCGGTGAACCGGCCCAGCCGGTAGAGCAGTTCGGCCATCGTGGACTCGCTTTCTGGTTCTGGGGCGGGGCAGTCGAGTAAGCGGATGGGATATATCCGATTTGGCAGTCTATTGAGAAGTGGATAGCAATCATCCAGTTCACCGTGGCATGCGGGCTGTGATGTTGATCCCACCTATCCGCTTAGAGGTACGCTGAGGCGATGACCCCGCGACCGCTTGCCGAGCACGAGCCGGCACGTCGTGGAGCCCTGCGCCGGGACGCCGAGCGCAACCGCGATCGCATCGTGCGCGCCGCCCAGGAGCTCTTCGCCGAGCGCGGCCTCGCCGTCGGCTTCAACGAGGTCGCCCACCATGCCGGCGTCGGCGTCGGCACCGTGTACAGGCGCTTCGCCGACAAGGAGGAGCTCATGCACGCGGCGCTTGAGGAGCCGCTGAGCGAGCTGGCCGAGGTCGCGCAGCGGGCGGGCGAGGCCGAGCGGGCCTGGGACGGCCTCGAACTCCTCCTGCAACGCATCACCGAGCTCCTGGTGGACAACCTCGGGCTGCGGGACGTCGCGCTGGGCGGCGGCGGATGGCACCTGGGCAGGTCCGCGGCCGAGCGCGTCGCGGAGGTGATGACGCAGCTGCTCGACCGGGCGCGGGCCGAGGGAGACCTGCGTGACGGCGTCGTGGGCGACGACGTGATGATGATCCTGTGGCTGGTGACGGACCTGGCGCAACATTCCGTCCAGGTCCATCCGGGGCTGTACCGCCGCTATCTGCAAGTGGCGCTGGACGGGCTGCGGGCCTGGCCGGGGAGCAGGCCGCTGGTGGAGAGGCCCACGGAGCAGCAGACGCTGACGATCTGCCGCCGCTGGGCCGGCGCCCCCCTCTGACTCCGGCGACACGCCCCTCGCCGGCGCCGGGCGATCGCACCTCCGACGGGCCCGGAATTCCGCGCTACGCGTGCCCGATTGTCGGGCTTCGGACGTATTACCCGCACGTAGATGGGTGTGACCAGCGGTAACGGAAATGTCGGTATGCCTACCGATGAACATACGTATTTTCGCGCCGTCAACAAGCGCTTAGCGTCTGGCGGCAACAAGG